>CAZZGQ010000006.1:32320-38150 GCA_964653765.1 uncultured Elusimicrobia bacterium
TCGGTGGCGCCGGCGATGCTCTGCGGCGTCCAGACCGGCGCCTCGCGCCAGTAATCGATGTGCTTGAGCATCTCGGCCACGCCCTGCTCGAGCGAGACTTTGGGCTTCCAGCCGAGGATCCGCTGGATCTTGGAGATGTCGGCGTAAGTGCAGTCGGGCTCGCCCGGGCGCTTGGGGATGTGGACAACGGGGCCGCCGAGCAGCTCGACCAGCCGGTTGACGCTGTAGGTGTTGCCGGAGCCGATGTTGAAGATCTCGCCCTTCACGTCCGAGGAGGCGGCGCGCACCAGCGCGTCGGCCACGTCGGTGACGTAGGTGAAGTCGCGCGTCTGCTTGCCGTCGCCCACCACGGTGTATGGCTTATTCGCCAGCTTCTGCGCCAGGAAGACGCCGAAGACGGCGCCGTAGGTGCCCGAGGTGCGCGAGTGCGGGCCGTAGACGTTGAAGAAGCGGGTGGAGACGACAGGCATGCCGTAGACCTGGCCCCAGTGCATGACCAGCTGCTCGCCCAGGTTCTTGGTGAGCGCGTAGGGGTACTGCGGGCGGATCGCCGCCGTCTCGGGCGTGGGGAAGGAGTCGGGGATGCCGTAGCAGGACGAGGAGGCGGCGTACGTGAAGCGCTTCACGCCCACGGCCCTCGCCGCTTCCAGGACGCGCTCGGTGCCGACGACGTTGGCCTGGAAGTAGTCCGTCGGCCGCTCGATCGAGGGCACGATGTCGGCCAGGGCGGCGATGTGGAACACCCACTCGACGCCGGCGAAATGCGGCGCGATCGGATCGCGCGCCACGTCGGCTTCGATCAGCCTCAGCGCCGGGTTCTTCGCCTGGTGGGCGAGGTTCTGCGGCCGCCCCGTCGAGAAGTTGTCCAGGACGACGACCTCGTGGCCGTCGGCCAGCAGCCGGTCGACGAGATGGCTGCCGATGAAGCCGGCGCCGCCGGTGACGAGAGCCTTGGGCTTGCGCGTCACGCGGCCGCCGCGGCTCCCTGGCCCTTCATGACCTTCACGTTGAAGTAGCGCGGGTTGGTCAGGCTGTCGGGAAGCTTGCCGGCCTTGAAGGCGCGGCAGAGGTCGACGATGGCGTCCTCGACGGTGCGCTTGGGCTTGAAGCCCAGCTTCTTGAAGATGAACTCCGAGCCCACGTGGTAGGAGCGCAGGTCGTCGGTCGGGCTCGTGACGATCTCCACGGGCTTGCCGGGGAACTCGCGCTCGACGACGGCCTTGGCCATGTTCGCCAGCTCGGCGATGGAATGGTTCTGGTAGCCGGCGTTGTAGACGCCGCCGTCCACCTTGGCCGGCGGCATCTCGAGCAGCTGCACGTACAGGTCGGAGATGTCGTCGATGTGGATGTTGGGGCGCTTCTGGCTGCCGCCGAACACCGTGATCTGGCGCTTGTTGACGGCCAGGTTGGTCAGGATGTTGACCGAGAGGTCCAGGCGCGTGCGCGGCGAGTAGCCGCAGACGGTGGCCGGGCGGATGGTCGTGACGGCCCAGTCCGGAGAGCGGTGGCGCAGGAGCACTTCCTCGCACATCATCTTGAATTTGCTGTAGTCGGTCAGCGGCTTGAGCGGGTGATCCTCGTTGACCTCGGGCGCCTCGCTGACGCCGTACACCGAAGACGAGGAGGCGTAGATGAAGCGCTTCACGCCGGCCTTCTTGGCGGCGACGACCATGGGCTCGAAGCAGTCGAAGTTGATCGACTTGCCGAGAGCGGGGTCGAGCTCGAAGCTCGGGTCGTTGGAGATGCAGGCGAGGTGGATGACGGCCTCGATGCCCGCCAGCTCCTTGGTCAGGTGGGCCGTGTCGCGCAGGTCGCCCTTCACGATCTTCAGCTTGGGGTGGGGGACCAGGCCGTCGGACCCGTAGTACATGATGTCGAACGCGGTGACCTGATGGCCGGCCGCCAAGAGCTTGGGCACGAGGACGCAGCCGACGTAGCCGGCCGCGCCCGTCACGAGGACTTTCATCCGAGGACCTCCAAAAGCATGTTCAATACGTGAACATTATATAAGTAAAATGGGGCATGGAGAAGCGCGACTTCCTGGTCGTCGGCGCCGGGGTGGTGGGCCTCTCGATCGCCCGCGCCCTCAAGCGCCGCCATCCCGGCTTCTCCGTCGCCCTCATCGACAAGGAGGACGCCCCGGCCCGCCACGCTAGCGGCCGCAACAGCGGCGTGCTCCACGCCGGCTTCTACTATACGGCCGACAGCCTCAAGGCGCGCTTCACCCGCGCCGGCAACTTGGCCTGGACCGACTACTGTCGGGCCAAGGGCCTGCCGCTGCGCGCTTGCGGCAAGCTGGTCGTGGCTTCCAGCGAGAAGGAGCTGGCGACGCTGGACGAGTTGCTGCGCCGCGGCCGCGCCAACGGCGTGCCCGTCCAGGAGGTCGACGAGAAGGCCGCGCGCGAGATCGAGCCGCGGGCCAAGACGCTGGGCCGGGCCCTTTGGTCGCCCTCCACCGCCGTGGTCGATCCCACCGCCTGCGTGGCCTCCTTGGCCAAGGACGCGCTGGAGGAGGGCGTGGACCTGCGCTGGGGCACGGCCTACGCCGGACGGACGAAGGACGGCGTGCGCACCTCTCGCGGCGATCTCGCCGCCGGCTTCGTCGTCAACGCCGCCGGCCTCTACGCCGACCGCGTGGCCCGCGACTTCGGCTTCTCCCAGCGCTACGCCATCCTGCCCTTCAAGGGCCTCTACCTCTATTCGGACGAGCCCGCCGGCGCCTTCCGCGCGCACATCTATCCCGTCCCGGACATCCGCAACCCGTTCCTGGGCGTGCACTTCACGGTCACCATCGACGGCCGCGTGAAGATCGGCCCCACCGCCATCCCGGCGCTGTGGCGCGAGAACTACGGCGGCCTATCCGGTTTCTCGGCGCCGGAGCTGCTCGAGATCGCCGTGCGCCAGGCGGGCCTCTTCTTCGGCGCGGGCTTCGACTTCCGCGGCCTCGCGATGGCGGAGATCCAGAAGAACTCGCGCCGCGTCATGACCGGCCTCGCCGCGCGGCTGGCCGAGGGCGTCTCGCCGAAGGACTACCGCCGCTGGGGCAAGCCGGGCATCCGCGCCCAGCTGATGGACCTGGAGAAGAAGACGCTCGTGATGGACTTCCTGCTGGAGGGCGACGGGCGCTCGCTGCACGTGCTCAACGCCGTCTCGCCGGGGTTCACCTGCGCGATGCCGTTCGCGGACCACGTCTGCGACAAGATCGAGGCTAGCGCCGCTCGGTCTTAGGCTGCAGCTTCGGCTGCGGCTGCAGCTCCAGGCTCGCCGAGAGGTCGGCGAAGCCGTGCTTCTTGAGCCAGTACTCGAGCGAGGGGATCTGCCACTGGAAGTCGATCGGGCCGACGCCCCACATCTTCAGCGGCAGGATCTTGCGGCCCAGCCACGGGAACGGCGCCTGCCCGGCGCAGGCGCCCTCCAGGCAGCGCGGGCGCAGCAGCTGCGCGGCGTAGTCCGGGTACCAGACGTCGCCGGCGCCCGGCACGACCGTTGCATAAGGCTCGAGCAGCCCGTTCTCGCCGACGCGGCGCGCGCAGCTCGGTTTCAGGCGGTTGAAGGGGGAGACCGTGACGGCGCTGTCGAGCTCGGGCTTGGCCTGCAGGGCGTCGAGGCCCTGCTGCAGCACGTCCCCGGTGATCGCCGGGGCGTTGGCGAAGAAGACCATCAAGATGTCGATCGTCTCCTTGTCGCTCTTGGCGTCCTCGAGCGCGAACTTGAAGCCGTGGCGCAGGAACGCCTCGGCCGGCGTCTGGACGCCGTTGCTCGCGGCGGGCGGATCGATGATGACGGCGCCGTTCTGCAGAGCCACCGCCTTGACCGGCTGCGAGGACGTGACCACGTAGTAGCGGCGCACGGCGCCGGTAGCGCGCGCCGCGATGAAGGGGTATGCGGCGAGCGGCCGGCCCAGCGCCTGCCCGGTGGCGCCCGGGAAATCGGGGGCGTCGTCGAGGTCGAGCAGCAGCGAGGCGATCACTTGAGGCTCTCCAGCGCGGAGTAGGCGGCGTCGACCGTCCGGTCCCAGGAGTGGCTGCCCACCGTCTTGATGCCCTCGGCGATCAGGCGCAGCGACAGGCCGCGCACCGACCATAGCGTCACGACCGCTTCGGATAGCGCGGCCACATCCCCGGGCGTGAAGAGCAGGCCGTTCTCGTCGTGGCGGATGAGCTCGCCCACGGCGCCGGAGCGCGCGGCGATCACGGGGCAGCCCTCGGAGAGCGCGTAGAGCGCCAGCGACGGGAAGCCGTCCTGGCCGCAGGGATCGACGTAGGCTTTCGCGGCGCGGAAGAACTCCATGAGCTTGGCGTGCGGCATGGGCGCGAGCCACTCCACGCGGTCGGCGCACATGAGCTGGACGGCGCGCTCGAGCAGCGCCGGCCGGGCGGGGCCCTCGCCGACGACGGTCAGG
Source organism: uncultured Elusimicrobia bacterium (assembly GCA_964653765.1). Lineage (GTDB taxonomy): Bacteria > Elusimicrobiota > Elusimicrobia > UBA1565 > UBA9628 > JAGWUP01. The sequence goes on from CAZZGQ010000006.1 coordinate 36,723, forward strand.
TGCCAGTCCAGGCGCAGCCGCGCCAGGGCCGTCAGGAGCGTATCGAGGCCGGCCCGCGTGGCCTCATCGAGCGCCGAGACCGTGATCAGCTGGAACGCCGTGCGCGAGGCGCGGATCGTGACGAGGGCGATCTGCTGCGCCATGATGCGGTCGTAGGCGTAGGGCACGTGATGCACCTGGCCGTTGAGGCCCCAGCCGTGCATGATGCCGGCGAGATGGCGCGACGGCACGAGCACGCGGTCCGCCGTGAGGGCCAGCTGCTTGACCTCGCCCAGCGCGCCCGCCGAGGCTCCCGCGTAGGAGTCGATCAGCCGGATCGCCGTCTTTTTAGCCGCAGCCTTCGCGGCGGCGAGCGCGGCGGGCTGCAGGCTGTTGACGAGGACCAGGTCCGCCGAGCGCGCGAACTCCGACGTCAGGCCGTGAGGGATCGTCTCCACCTTCGCCTCGTGGCCGCGCTGCGGCGCGCGCGCCGCCATCTCGCGGCAGAAGGCGTCTTCGCCGTTGGGGGACGTGGGGTCCGGGATGAGCAGCAGCTTCATGGGACGCGGGCATTGTAACAGCGACCCCCCGGAGCGTCAATATCAGCCGTGTCACATGGAACAAAACGCGGCGCTCGAACGTATACCCGTTAGGGCAGCGTGGCTCTTGACGCTGTGTAAACCATAGTATACAATGACCCTGAAGCGCATCCTGATCTATGAAACGGCCTCGGGCCGCGAGCCGTATAGCGAATTCGTCGCCTCACTCCCGGATCGGCGGACCGTGGCGAGGATCGACGAGCGGGTCAGGCGCGCGGGAGCCGGAAACCTCGGCTATCACTGGAGCGTCGGCGGAGGCGTGATCGAATTGAGGTTGCACTTTGGCCCGGGCTACAGGGTCTATGTCGGACTTGAAGGAGAGGAACTGATCGTACTCTTATGCGGCGGCGACAAGGCAAGTCAGTCCGAAGACATCCGACGCGCCATCAAGTATTGGCACGAGTTCCGGAGGCTGCAGTGAGAAGACATCGGCCTTTCGAGGAATATCTGGATGAGGCGTTGAAGGACCCGGTGCATGCCGCGGAATATCTCAACGCAGCCCTGGAGGAGGACGATCCGGAGTTCCTCCTGCTCGCTTTGGGAGACGTCGCCCGCGCTTACGGGATGTCCAAGCTGGCCAAGAAGGCCTCGATCTCGCGGGTAGGTCTCTATAAGTCACTCTCGAAGAAGGGCAACCCCGGGCTTCAGACCTTCATCAACATCCTGAAGGCGAGCGGCTTGCGGCTGTCTTTCAGCGCGGCCTAGACCGCGGCGCGCTTGGCCGGCGTCGTCCGCAGGATGCTGGGCGGCAGGCCCAGCTGGCCCATCGAGTGCTCGAAGCGCTGCGCCGGCCGGCCGGGATTGAACGGGATGTTCAGGACGCGGCGCACGTCGCGCTCCACGGCGTCGC
>CAZZGQ010000007.1:0-34272 GCA_964653765.1 uncultured Elusimicrobia bacterium
ACGGCAACGGCTCCTCGCTGACCGGCCTGACAGCCAGCCAGCTCGCGACCAACGTCGGCGTGCCGAACGGCATCATCGATCTGTCGACCGTGACGACGGCGCTGGCTGGCAAGCTGTCGAACACGGTGGGCGTTCCGAACGGCCTGATCGACCACTCGACCGTGACGGCAGCGTTGGCTGGCAAGCTGTCGAACACGGCCGGGGTGCCGAACGTCCTGATCGACCTCTCGACGGTGACGACGGCTCTGGCGGGCAAACTGGCGACCAACGGCAACGGCTCCTCGCTCACCGGCCTGACGGCCAGCCAGCTTGCGACGAACGTGGGCGTGCCGAATGGCATCATCGATCTCTCCACGGTGACGACGGCCCTGGCCGGCAAGTTGTCCAGCAGCGTGGGCGTGCCGAACGGCCTGATCGACCTCTCCACTGTTACGACCGCCCTGTCCGGCAAGCTGGCGACGAACGGCAACGGCTCCTCGCTGACCGGCCTGACGGCCAGCCAGCTTGCGACGAACGTGGGCGTGCCGAACAGCATTATCGACTTGTCGACCGTGACGACCGCGCTGGCGGGCAAGTTGTCCAGCAGCGTGGGTGTCCCCAACGGCCTCATCGACCTCTCGACCGTGACGACGGTCCTCGCGGGCAAACTGGCGACGAACGGCAACGGCTCCTCGCTGACGGGCCTGACGGCCAGCCAGCTCGCGACGAACGTGGGCGTGCCGAACGGCATCATCGACCTGTCGACGGTGACGACCGCGCTGGCAGGTAAGCTCTCCAGCAGCGCCGGTGTGCCGAACGTCCTGATCGACCTCTCGACTGTCACTACCGCCTTGGCCGGCAAGCTAGCTACGAACGGCAACGGCTCTTCGCTGACCGGGCTGACGGCTAGCCAGTTGTCGACCAGCGTCGGCGTGCCGAACGGCATCATCGATCTGTCGACCGTGACGACGGCGCTGGCTGGCAAGCTGTCGAACACGGTGGGCGTTCCGAACGGCCTGATCGACCACTCGACCGTGACGGCAGCGTTGGCTGGCAAGCTGTCGAACACGGCCGGGGTGCCGAACGTCCTGATCGACCTCTCGACGGTGACGACGGCTCTGGCGGGCAAACTGGCGACCAACGGCAACGGCTCCTCGCTCACCGGTCTGACGGCTAGCCAGCTCGCGACCAACGTGGGCGTGCCCAACGGCATCATCGATCTGTCGACCGTGACGACGGCGCTCTCCGGCAAGCTGTCGAGCAGCGTCGGGGTGCCGAACGGCCTGATCGACCTCTCGACCGTGACGACGGCTCTGGCCGGAAAGTTGGCGACGAACGGCAACGGATCCTCGCTGACCGGCCTGACGGCCAGCCAGCTGGCGACCAATGTGGGCGTGCCGAACGGCATCATCGACCTGTCGACGGTGACGACGGCGCTGGCGGGCAAGCTGTCGAGCAGCGTCGGGGTCCCGAACGGGCTCATCGACCTCTCGACGGTGACGACGGCGCTGTCCGGCAAGCTGGCGACGAACGGCAACGGATCCTCGCTGACGGGCCTCACTGCCAGCCAGTTGGCGACCAATGTGGGCGTGCCGAACGGCATCATCGATCTGTCGACGGTGACGACGGCGCTGGCCGGCAAGCTGTCGAGCAGCGTGGGCGTGCCGAATGGGCTTATCGACCTGTCGACGGTCACGACCGCCTTGGCAGGCAAGCTGGCGACCAACGGCAACGGCTCCTCGCTCACCGGTCTGACGGCCAGCCAGCTCGCGACCAACGTGGGCGTGCCGAACGGCATCATCGACCTGTCGACCGTGACGACGGCTCTGGCGGGCAAGCTGTCGAGCAGCGTCGGGGTGCCGAACGGGCTGATCGACCTATCGACGGTGACCACGGCTTTGGCCGGCAAACTGGCGACGAACGGCAACGGCTCCTCGCTGACGGGCCTCACTGCCAGCCAGTTGGCGACCAATGTGGGCGTGCCGAACGGCATCATCGATCTGTCGACGGTGACGACGGCGCTGGCCGGCAAGCTGTCGAGCAGCGTGGGCGTGCCGAATGGGCTTATCGACCTGTCGACGGTCACGACCGCCTTGGCGGGTAAGCTGGCGACCAACGGTAACGGCTCTTCCCTGACCGGCCTGACGGCCAGCCAGCTCGCGACCAACGTGGGCGTGCCGAACGGCATCATCGATCTATCGACCGTGACGACGGCGCTGGCCGGCAAGCTGTCGAGCAGCGCGGGCGTGCCGAACGTCCTGATCGACCTCTCCACTGTAACGACCGCCCTGGCCGGCAAGGTCTCCCCCGCCGCCAGCAATTCGTTCACGGCGGCCGCGGGCAACAGCTTCAGTTACGGCGTGAGCGTCGGCTCCATCAGCGTCACGACCGACCTCACGGCGTCGAGCGGCACCTTCACGGCTGTCGGCGCCGGCCAGTACAGCCTTGCGACGAGCTCAGGCATCGTGATGAGCAGCGGCACGCTCCTCGTCGGCGGCAGCGGCGGGATCAACGCCCAGGGGACCGGCATCGTGGCCTCCACCGGCACCTTCACGGCCACGGGCAACGCTCAGTACAGCGTGGTGACCTCCTCGGGCATCAACGTGACGGCTGGCGGCGTCGTGGCGCCGTTCGCCAATCTCACCGCGGGCGGTAACTCTCAATTCAGCTTGGTGACGGCTTCGGGCGTGGCGATCAACAACGGCACGCTGGACGTCAACGGCGGCGGCGGCATCAACGCCCAGGGCACCGGTATCGTTGCCTCGACCGGCGCGTTCACGGCCACGGGCGGCACGCAATACAGCTTGAGGACCAGCTCCGGCATCCAGATCGCCGCCGGCACGCTGAACCTGACGGGCGGCGCCGGCATCAGCGCCCAGACCGGCGGCATCATCGCCTCGACCGGATCTTTCACGGCCACGGGCAACAGCCAGTTCAGCCTGGTGACGTCGTCCGGCATCAACGTGCTGGCCGGCAGCGTGAAGGTGGCCTCCCCCGGCTACTTCAACGGCGACGCCTCGTACATGACGGGCGCTGCCGCTTTGGTCGAGCTGAGCTCGGGTTCCGTGACCCAGACGATGGCGGCGGCCACGGAAAAGGCCGTGATCTACTCCACGATCACGTTGACCAACCTGAACAAGCAGGTACTCGTCATGGGCAATATTGAGGTCAATACGGTCGCCACGGCCGCCACCAACACGATCCGAGTGCGCGAGGTCACGAGCGGCGGCAACTGCCTGACGAGCGCGACCATCGTCTATACGGCGGCGGCGGCGACCCCGGCGACGGCGACGCTCCCGTTCAACTATCCGGTCTACGCTCTGCACAATCCGGGGGCCGCTGGCACCTACGTCTACTGCATCACGCTCACTCCGTCGGCCGGCACTCCCACCGTCACGTCGCGCCAGATGGTGCTCGTGGAAGCGGCGCCCGCCTCGGCCAGCAGTATCAGCTTGCCCTGACGCTAGCGCGGGGATCGAGGCCGGTGCGGAAGCTGCACGTCGATCTCGTGGTCGACCAGGGCGCTCAGATCGCGGATGACGCCGGCGAGGTCGAGGAAGTCGGAGCCGCGCGTCATGACGCAGAGGATGTAGGGCGTTTCGGGGGCGTAGACGATGCCGCAGTCGTTGAGCTCGCGGATGCCGTGCTCGAGGGTGCGCTCGCCGAACTTGTGGGCCACGACCAGCCCCGGCCGCACGCCGGCGACGAGGCCGTCCTTGAACTCCGAGGCGGCCAGGAGCTCCAGGGCCTTCTCGGACATCTTCCGGTCCAAGTAGGAAGCGTTGTAGAGGATGCGGAAGAAAGCGGCGAACTCCCGCACTCGGATCGTGTCGCCGGTATCGCTGACGTCGGGCGCGGGCAAACCGAGATCGACGTAGACGCGCTCGATGGCCTTGGGGTCGAGCATCTGGGCGATGGCGTACGCCGAGCCGTTGTCGGACTGGGCGATCATCGCCTTCACCAGCTCGTCGACGGGATAGGTCTCCCCCACCTTGAACGTGGTGCTCGCGACGATCGCCGGGCGGCTGGCGCCGCCGACGTTCGGGTAGGGCAGACGCCGCTGCAGCACGGAGGGATCCTCTTGGGCGAGCTTGAAGACGGCGAACATCAGCGGCACCTTGAGAAGGCTGGCCGGAGCGTATTTCCGGTCGTCGTGGACGCCGAAGACGGGCCCGTTGTTGAGATCCCGAAAGTAGACGGCGACTGTCTCCGCCTTTCCGGCCCCGACGCGATCGTCGATCGCCTTCTCGATCTTGCGCACGAACGGGCGCAGCTCCTTGTAGTCGTCGGAGGGCTCGACGTCCAGCAGCGGATTGATCAGGCCGACTCGGCCGGCGCGGCGCTCCGTGGACCTCGAGACGGCCGGCTCGCGCGCGGCGCAGCCGCCGAGGAGGACGGCGGCGAGCGATACGATCGGCAGGGACCGCATCGGCTTATAGGCGCGCGATCAGAAGCGCCCGACGGCTTCGAAGGCGTACTTGCGCGATGTCCCCTTCGCGGGGTTCGACGCCGTGCCGGCCGAGAACCAGGCGCCGGACAACGACAGCGCCAAGTGATCGAGGACGTTGTAGCGGAGCCGGGCGTCCCACTCGCCGCCCAGCGTGCGCGAGCCGTTCTTCACGCGGTCGGCTTGGTAGAGGAAATAGTCGATGTCGAGCACGACGCCCTTGTAAGCGGGCGGGGTGTAGCCGGCGCCCACCACCCAGATGCCGCTGACGCCTTGGCGCAGGCCGCTCACGGTGGTGGTCGAATAGTTGCCGCCGAAGGCGTCGTAGGGCGTGGCGCCGAAGAACTGGCCGAAGCCGTCGCGGTCCAGGCCGTTGAAACGATGGCCGTGGGACGGGAAGAACGCCTCGTCGCGCGTGGCCGTGTCGCCGCGGTCGCCGCTGCCGTGGGCCACGGAGATGCGGGCGATGCCTTCGCCGGCCTTGTAGAGATGCTGCTTCCACTTCGCGCGCACGACCTCGGCGTCGCCGGAGTAAGTGATATGGTTGGGGGCCGTGGCGAGTTGGCCCGCCGCGACGGAGGGGCCGGGCGTGGGCGTGGCCGCGCCTTTCTCGATGGCGGCTTCGCCGTCGAAGACCATCGGGCCGTAATTGAGCTGGTAACGCGCGCTGGTAAAGCTGCGCAGAGCCTTGGAGACAGTGCACGTCTCGGTGCCGTTGACGTCCACGAACGAGCAGCCGTAGACGGTCTGCGTCGTGTGGTCGCGCTCCACGAGCTGGTTGAGCTGCCAGACGCCGTCGGTGGGCAGGGCCAGCGAAAAACCGAAGAGGTCGAGGGCGCTGGGCGCGGAGATGTTGGGGTTCGGGTTGGTCGCGTCGAAGAAGAAGCCTTCCAGCTTCATCCCCCACCACGGAAGATCGCCCTGCATCGTCACGCCGGTCAAGCCGGCGCCGTCGTCGTCGAGCAGCAGGCCGCTGCCGAGGCGGAAGCTCTGCCGGCCGATCGTCGTCTCGATGGGCTTGCCGAAGAGGTTGTGGATGCGCAGATAGGCGTTCTCGATGAAGGGCGTGAGGTCGGTGCTGGGGTAGTAGCGGGCGGCGCGGCCGAACGGCGAAGGCAGCGTGGTCGTGGAGTTGCTCATCCCCAAGGCGTGGAGCGTGAGCGCCACGTCCATCGTCGATTCCTCGCCGCCGCGGGATTCCAGCGCGATCTTGCGCACGGCCACGCCCAGGCGCGCGTCGTTCTCGATGAACGAATGATCGTTGCGGTTGGACTGGTCGAGATTGAGGTTCTGGTAGCGCGCCGCCTGCATGCGATAGGAGGCGGTGACGTCCAGGCTGGCGCCGTGGGCCGTGGCCGCGAGAACGGCGGCAAGGGCGCTCAGCAACATTCGGTCATCCTACTATAAATCCCGTAAATCAGGAGCCCTTGAGCTGAGCCTGGGCCCATGCGGCCCAGGACGTGTCCGGGTATTGGAGCGAGATCTTCTGATAGGCGGCCTTGGCTTGGTCCTTCTGGCCCGCCGCGGCGAGCGAGCGCGCCAGGCAGGCGTGGACCTGGGGCGCCAGGAAGTGGTCGGGATAGGTGTCGAGGAAGCGCTGGGCCGTGCTCAGGGCTTGCTGGGACTGGCCGCCGGCTTCCTGCGCGATGGCCAAATCGGCCAGGGCCACGGGCTGCAGCGGCTTCGGCAGGCCTCGCTCGACGATCTTGGTGTATTCGGCCGCGGCCTCGGCGTACTGCCCCTTCTGGAAGAGGATGTCGCCGGCGAAGACGGTGCCGAAGCCGGTGGCGTCGCTGTTCGGATGGTCGCGCTTGAGCTGGTCGATCTGGGCGAGCGCCGCCTGCGGGACGCCGCTGTAGGCGTAGCTCTGGGCGAGGCCTAGGCGGTCCCAGGCCGCCGCGCGCGTCGAGCGCGCATGAGAATAGGTCAGGACCAAGACGATGACGATCACGGCGATCGCCGCGCCGGCCGTGGCCGCCGTCTGGCGGTTCTTCTCGATCCAGAGCAGGCCCTTGTCGACGAAATCGTGCATCTCGTCGTGGCGGATCTGCTGCCTCACCCACTGCTTGCCCATGCGTTCCTCGCTCGCCTCTAAGATGTGACGCTTTATACTACGAAATTTTCAGGAACGCCAGGGGCGGCTCAATCGTCCCGAGTCCGCGAGAAAACGGCCGCGCCGACGGCGCAGACCAGAAAGGTGGCGCCCCAGAGCGCCTTGGGGCCGTACCGCGTGAGCACCGTCACGCCGGCCCAGGGGCCAAGCATGAAGCCGCAGGCGAAGGCCATCATGTAGAGGCCCATGTATTCGCCGCGGCGGGATTCGGGGGCGAGAGCGGCGACGTAGGCGCTCATGCCGGGCATGAGCACCATCTCGCCGAAGGTCCAGACGCAGGTGGCCAGCGCGACCTGCCAGCGCGTCGTGCAGAGGGCGTAGCCTCCGAGCCCGAAAGCGAAGAGCAGCGCGCCGAGGACCAGAGCGCGGCGGTGCGGCCAGCGCGCCGTGGCGTGGTTGAGAGGGATCTCGAGGGTCACGATGAGGGCGGTGTTGAGAGTGAAGAGAAGACCGTAGAACCGCGTCGAGAAGGCCAGCAGGCTCACTAGATGCAGCGGCAGCGCGGCCTCGTGCTGGAAGAAAGCGGAGCTGAGGAGCACGACGCCGCCGAGGCACAGCAGGAGGCGCGCGTCGCCGAGGCCGGCCGTGGAGGGGCTCGAGGACGGCTCGGCGCCGGGGCCGTCGCCCATCGCGCCGGCGAGCAGCGCCGCCGAGGCGAGCGACGTGACGCCGTCCGTCAGCCAGATGGCGGGAAACGACAGCGCGGCGAGAATCCCGCCCAGCGCCGGGCCCACGGACATGCCCAGGTTCACGGCGGCGCGCTGCAGCGCGAACGCGGGCTTGGTCAACTCAGGAGGCACGGACTCGCTGACCGCCGTCATGTTCGCTGGGCGGAACGACTCGTTGGCGAGCGACCAACAGACCGTCAGCGCGACGACGGCCGGGAAGGTGGAGACGAGCGGGAACAGGCACATGAAGACGCCCGCCAGGGTCAGGGACAGCGTCATCACGCGCCGGGTGCCGAGAAAATCGCAGAGGCGGCCCGAGGTCGGCGCGGCGATCAGGGCCACGGCGCCGTAGAGCGTGACGATGAAGGCCGCGCGCGGCGCCGACCAGCCCAGCTTGCGCGTGAGATAAAGCGTCAGAAAGGGCAGCGCCATCGTGCCCATTCGGTTGATCAGCGCGGCGCCGGAGAGCACCCAGACTCGGCGCGGCAGCCGGCGAAGCTGGGCCCAGGACTCGAGGTATCTCATTCCAATACTGCTAGGCCCTTCGGCCTCACGCAGGGGTCGTCCGGCCCTTGGAGGCCGCCGCCCGGTCGCCTATTCTAATATAAGCATGCATCCGTCCCATCGCGTCTTCGGCGCCGTCATGGCGTTTTGGGGGCTTGCCGCTCCCGTCTCGGCAGCCGTCCAGGAGCGGACGATCCCCTCCTTGCCGCCGTCCGCCCAAGCGGAGAGTCCCTCCTTGCCGGCCGTCGCTGGTGTGGCCGAGCCGTCCGCCTCGGTGGCGCTAGGGCAGCCGGCAGCCGCTCCCCTGGCCGCCGCGGCGGGGCCGGCTGCTTCCACCGATGTGAACGCGGTCGAGGCCGCGGCTCCGCTGAACGCGCTGTTCGACCGCGCCGCCGCTTACGATCCCGGTTTTTGGAGCGGCCTCGAAGCGTCTCTGCTCGCGGCGGTCGGCTCGACGAGCGCGCCCCGGCCGGGCGCCTGGGTGCGCGGCGCCGCCGTCCTCGGCGAGCGCTGGCCGGGGATGACAGCGCAGGCGAGGTTGGCGGAGTCCCTGAAGCATGTCCACCGCCTCGACCGCTGGCAGGCGGAGATCATCGATTCCGTCGCCACGTTTCGTGAGCAGCCCTCGGTCCCAGCGGGCGGCTCCCAGCGCTTCTTCCAGGTCGACGGCAAGCTCTACGTCACCTCCGACGCCGAGGGATTATTGCGTCTCGACGGCTCGCGCTGGGTCGACGCCTCGCTGAGCGACATGCACGTCTTGCATAAGTTCCGAGGCGTGACCGCCATGGCTTCGATCGGCGGCCGGCTGATGGTCGCCGATCATCACGGCCTCCACGCCGTCAGGCGCACGGCCGGCTCCGTCACGCGCTGGATCGACTACACGGTCACCGCTCCGATCAACGCCATCGCGCGCATCGACGGGACGCTTTATGTCGCCACCGAGGACGGCCTGCGCTTCTTCCGCGGCGAGCGCGAGTTTGAGGACCGGCATTGGGTCCGAGGGACCTGGGAGCGCGCCGGCTTGTCCGGTCGACGCGTCGTCGGGCTGCGCAAGGAGGACGGGCGCTGGCTCGCTGAGACGGCTGACGGAGCCCTCTACGCCGCGGCGCCGCGCGGCGGGCTGGCCCGCCGGGGTCTACGGCTGCTGACGGGCCGCCCCGCCGCTCCCCAGTCGTGGAGTCTGCTGGGCGAGCGATCCGGGGATCCCCCGCCGCAAGGTCCGAGCGCCACCGCCCGCCTCGTGCCCACCGGGGGAGCGCTCTACGCCGCGGACGGCAACCGGCTGTACAAGCGCCAGGACGGGGCTTGGACGACGGTCGTCGCCTTGATCGGCGAGATCCGCGACGCGATCGAGTTTCAAGGCGTGCTCTGGCTGGCGACGGATCGAGGCCCCCTCCCTATGGTCGAGGCTTGGCACCGCGCCTGGGCGGAGATGGAGTCCAAGTTGGCGAGAGTGACTTTCCCGGCGGTCCGCCCCGCCGCCTTCTCCTCCGCCGAACAGGACGGCCCCGCGGTCGACGCCTGGAACGCCGTCGCTTCCCTGATGCTCGAGGCCGTCGGCCTCCAGGGGCGGTCGGCCGCGGCGGCGCTGCGCCGGGCCGCCGTGGAGACGCTGCGCAATTCCCCCGGTCTTGAACTGACGGACATCCTGGCTTCGGCGCTGGACCGCGTGCACGCTTTGGACGCCCGACGACAGCGTCTAGCGCGCGGCGCTTTGGGGCTCGACGCCTTCGTGGACGGCGAGGTCCATCTGGTCTTCCGGCATGGAGACGATCTCTTCGCGTCGACCGACGAGGGCTTGATCCGGATCGGCGCGGCCGGACGCGAGGAGTTGAAGAACCACGTGTTCTCTCGATTGAGCCAGGCTGAGTCGATCGACGGCAAGCTCTACACCCTCAGCCGGAGGGACTTGATGCGCTTCGACGGCAGCGCTTGGCGATCCCTTGCTTTCGGGTCCGAGACGTTCGCCGTGGTGGACGGCTCGATCTTCGCGGGGACGGAAGACAGCCTGTCGCTCGTTGGCTCGGGGATGGCTCAGACCATCTCGCTTCACCCGGCGCCGGGAGCCTTGCATCGCCTCCGGGCGCACGACGATGCTCTCTTCGCGGCCACTTCCCTCGGCTTCTTCGTCCGCGACACGGATTGGCGGCCACTCGTCGGCTCCTTCGTCCGCGATCCGGACTGGCGGCCTATCGCCGATAGGATCGACGTGAAGGACGCCTGGTTCGAGGACGGCCGGTGGTGGCTGGCCACGGAGGGCGGTCTCTATTCTGTCGTCGACGGCCAGGCGCCGCGCTGGGTCCCGGAGAGCGCCGCCATGAGGTTCGAGAGGCTGCGCCCTTCCCCGCGCGGCATGATCGCCCTCGGCCCGGACGGCGCTTTGCGCCGCCGGGGCCGGCGCTGGGTCGGGGCCCCCGAGCTTCGCGGCGCGCGCGACGTCCTGGAAGACCAGCATGGCGCTTACGTGGCGACGGGCTCCGGGCTCTTCGCCCGCTTCGGCCTCCCGGAAGGCTGGGCGCAGGGGCTCCTTGCGGATCTCGCCCGGGACGCTCAGGCGGCGCTCGCTGCGCCCGCCGACGCCGCGTCGACCGGTCCGCTGCTGAAAGACGCTCGCGGCAGGAGCCTCTTGGACCCATGAGAGCGCCGCTCTTCGTCGTCTTGCTCTTGCGATCCGCGTCGGCCGCGCCGCTCGGCGAAAGCGCGCGCGCGCCGCTGCCGGATGTGCCGACCCTCCCGGCCGCGGCTGCGCCGGCCCAGCCTGTCGCCGTGGGGCCGGCTGAGGCTGTCGTCATGCTTGGCCTGGGCAATGGACCTGCCAGTACGGAGGAAACGGCCGCCCCCGCCGGCGCCACGTCCGCGGACGAGGCGCGGCTGGACGCCCTCTTCGACCGGGCCGTCGAGCAGGACCGCGGCTTCTGGAACGGTCTCGAAAGCGCGTTGCTCTCGGCCGTAGGCTCCCCGAGCGCGGCGCGACCGCAGGCCTGGGTCCGCGGCGCGGTCGCCTTCGAGCGCCGCGGACAGGCGTCAGCGTTGGTGGAGTCGCTGCGGCGCTTGCATCGGCTCGACCCGGCGCAGGCCGGGCTGGCCGAGTCGATCATGGCGTCTCGCGAGTTGCCGTCGTTGCCGGAGGGCGGCTTCAAGAGGTTCTTCCAAGTCGACGGAGCCCTCTACGTCAAAGCCGACACGGGAGGCTTGTGGCGGCTCGACGGCGCGCGCTGGGTCGACGGCTCGCCGATCGCCGCGGGCGTCGGCAGCGACGTCAACGCCGTCGCGCGAGTCGACGGCGCGCTCTACGCCGCCACCGACGACGGCCTGCGTTTGCTCGCCTACGAGAGCAAGTCCGAGGTAGCGCATCGGGTCCGCGGGACCTGGGCGCGCGCCGGCCTGTCCGGCCAGCGCGTCGTCGGGCTGCGCGAGGAGGGCGGGCGCTGGCTCGCCGAGACAGCCGATGGCGGGCTATACGAGCCGGCGAAGCGCGGCGCGGTGGGGCTCAAGATCCGGCAAGCCTTTTCCTTTTCGGCGGAGCCCGTTCTCGTCCACGACTGGAAGCCGGCGCCTCGTCCGTTCGAAGACCCGGCGCGGCGGGCGTTGATCGCGCGCCTGGCGCCTGCGGCGCAGGGCGGCGCGGTCCGCGACGCGGCGCGGTCGGGAGACCTATTTTGGCTGGCCACCGACAAGGGTCTGCGGCCCGTGCTGGAGGATTGGCAGCGCGGCTGGAAGGAGGCCCTGTCTCGGCTTCCGCGATGGGCGCCGCCCGGCCGTCTCGCTTCAGCCGGCGATCCCCCCTCTGACGTCTGGGACGCCCTCGCTTCCGCCGGTCTCCGGGCGGCCGGCGTCCAAGGCCGCCGGAGCGCCGGCGCGGCTCTGAAGGAGGCTGCCGTCGAGGCGCTGCGCAATGCCCCGCAGCTCGGCATCGTCGACGTCCTGTCTCTGGCGCTGGGGCGGACGCAGGCTCTCGATGCGCGCCAGCAGCAGGCCGCGCGCGACGCTCTTGAAGACCTCGCGGGCCACCACTTAGAAGGGCCGGTGAACCATGTGCTTCTGCACGGAGACCGTCTCTTCGCGGCGACGGTCCAGGGACTAAGCGAGCGCCTAGAAAGCGGTTGGCGGTGGCTGGCGAGCGAGTCGTTCGCGGACCTGCGGCAGATCGAGTCTATCGACGGCGCTCTCTATACCCTCAACAAGAAGTTCTTGACGCGGATAGACGCCCAGGGCGGGAAGTCCCTGGCCAATGTCATGATCCCCGGCGAGCGCCAGGCCTTCGCCAAAGTCGCCGGAATGATCCATGCCGGGATCGCCGGCACCATCTATAAGCTCGGCCCGGGCGAGAACCAATACACCATGCAGGCCACGTCGCCCGGCACGCTGCGGCGGCTGCTGGCGCGGGAGGGCCGCCTTTACGCGGCGACGTCCAGGGGCTTCTTCCTCTCCGGCGTGGCATGGCAGCCTCTCGCCGACAAGCTCGACGTCAGAGACGCCCTCTTCGAGGACGGCCGCTGGTGGCTCGCCACCGAAGAGGGTCTCTATTCCGTCGTCCTAGGCGAGACGCCGCAGTGGGTTCCCGAGAGCGCCGGGATGTCCTTCCGCCGCCTGCGTTCCTCGCCGCGCGGTCTCGTCGCCCTGGGCCCGCAGGGCGCCCTGCGCCGCCAAGGCCGACGCTGGGCCCTCGACCCGGAGCTGGACGGCGCGCTCGATGTCCTCGAAACCGCGAGCCTCTCCTACGTGGCTACGGAGTCCGGACTCTTCCCTCTTCCGAGGCTGCCGGCCGGTTGGCAGGATCTGATCCTCGAGGACCTCGCCCGCGCAGCCGAGAAGACGCCTTCGACGCGCTCCGAATCCGGCGCGCTGCTGAGCGACCCTCGCGGCAGGAGCCTGCTCGGCCCATGAAGACGCTGCTGCTCCTCGCGCTGCTCTCGCGCCAGGCCTCGGCCGCCGAGCGGATCGAAGCGCCGCGCGCGCCGGACGTGCCGGCTCTGCCCGCCGCTGCTGTCCCCTCCGCGGAGACCGCATCGGCCGCGCAGGGAGCGACCGCTGCTCCAGGTACGGAAGCCGTCGCCGTCGGCCCATCCGCGGCGGGTGCCGGCCCCGCGGCTTCCGCGGCGCAAGATGACACATCGGCCGCGGAGTCGCTGCATCTGTTCGACGGCGCCTCGCTCCAGTCCTGGGAGCGCCTCGAACGGACGCTGCTAGACGCCATCGGTTCGGACGCGCCCTCCCGAGCCGCTCTGTGGCGCGAAGGCGTCGCCCGCATGCGGGCTCTGGACTCGACGGAGCGCCATACCGCGACCCTGGCCCGCGCCCTGGCCTACACCCACGGGCTGGATGCCGGTCGGAGGGAGTCCGTCGCCAAGCTCTTGCAGGCCGAGATATCCCTGCGGGAGCCGTTGTTCCGACGCCTCGTCGAGACGGACGGCCGCCTGTTCGCCTTAACCCTCGAGCACGGCGTCTACGAGCGGAAGGGATCCGAATGGCAGCAGCGAAAGATCCACGGCGGCCTGTCGTTCTTTCCCAGCCAAGTCTCGGTCGTCGGCGATAAGCTTTACGTGGCGGATTGGGCCGGGGTGAACGCGCTCGAAAAGAACGGCGCCTGGGACACGATCCACCTTCAGAACGCGCAGGGTTTCGCTTTCGTCGGGAGCCGTTTGTACGCCGCCAACGGACAGGGCGTCTTTTTTTGGACCGGGAGGCGCTGGCGGTCCGCCGGTCTGAGCGGCCGGAAGGTGACGGCTTTGGAGGGGTCGGGCGGCCGGCTGCGCGCTCGCACGGAGGACGGCCGTTCCTTCGTCAGCGAGGCCGCCCCATGGCCGACGCGCCTGCGCTCGCTGTTCGCGACGGGCTTTCTCGACGCCTCGCTGTCGTGGCGCCTCGATCCCGAGGACTCGGCGGCCGCCCGCGCCGCGCGGGCCGGCCTGCCCCCGGGCGCCATGCCGGCGCTGTCCGGCGACGAGCGGCTGGGCTTCTCGGATTCCAGCGTGTTTGTGCGCTCTGGCGACGCCTGGCAAGAGACCTTCCTTGCGACCAACGGCTCGCTGAAGGTCACGGACGCCATCGCTCGGGGCGGCGTCGTCCACGCGGCGACGACGGAGGGCATCGTTTCCTTTGTGCCGATGCGCGTCGGCTGGACGCGTTCCATAAAAGAGAGCTTCGCTGGTCTGCCGGAGGGAGAGACCGCCTCCTTCCCCACGATCGAGAGCCATGACTCTTGGAGCGGCCTCGCGGCGGCGATGCGGGAACATCTGGGCTTGGCGGAGCGGGATTTCGTCGGGGCATGGCGGGCGGCCGCGGCGGCCGCGCTGCGGGAGACGCCGGACGCCCCTCTGGCGGAGACCTTGACGCGCGCGCTCGTCTCGACGCTGCGCCGGGAAGACGCGGCGGCCTCCGCGCAGGCTCTCCTCTCGGGCGAGCCGATGCTGGGCGGGCGGGTCCCGGCCTTGTCCAGGGGAGACGGCGGCCTCTTGGCCGCCGCCCACGACGGCCTCTGGCGTTTCACGGGAGGCTCCTGGGAGCGTCCGTTCGCCGCCTTCGGGCTGCGCCGCGTCGAGGAGCGGGACGGCGTCATCATGACGGCCGGTCCCTTGGGGCTCCACGAGGTGAGGGACGGAGCGGACACGGCCCTGTTCAGCTCGAGCGCGCACGACTTCCTCCCCTTGGCGCCTGACGCTTGGCTCGTCGCCGCCGACGACGGGGTCTGGAGGGTCACCCGGACCCTGAACCTGCGCCTGCGGCTGCAGGATCGCAAGGTCTTCAGGCTCATCTCCCACGGCCGCGCGATCTACGCCGGCGCCGAGGACGGTTTCTACGAACTGCCGCACAACGCCCCGCCAAGGCCGCTCATGGAGGGCGTCGCGGTGCGCGACGCCGTTGCGGACGGGGACGGCTGGATCCTCGCCACCGATCAGGGCCTCTACGCGCTGGAGGGCGGAGCGGCGCGCTGGATCCCCGAGAGCGCCGGCGTCCGGTTCAGCGTCCTGCGCCGCTCGCGGGACGGGCTGTTGGCGCTGGGCGGCCACTTGGCGCTGATCCGGCAGGACGGCCGTTGGAGGCGCGCGCCGGACTACCTGCAGGGCGCCTACGACGTGGCGGAAGGAGAGGCCCTGTCCTACGTCGCGGACCCGGATGGAGTCCGCGTCGTCCCGAGGCTTAAGCCGGGCTTGCGGAAGGCCTTGCTGGACGAGCTCGTCCCCTTCATCGAGAAGATCTCAGGCGAGGCGAGCCGCGCGGCCGGCGGCGCGAAGGCGCCGGCCCTGCGCGACGCCCGCGGCAGGAGCCTGCTCGGCCCGTGAGAGCTCTGCTGCTCGCCGCTCTACTGGCGCGCCCGGCCTCGGCTGCCAAGCCGGTCGAGACGCCTCGCGCGCCGACGCCCGACTTGCCAGCTCTCCCCGCCGCCGTCGCGACGCCGCAGGTAGAAACCGCGGCCGCCGAGGCACCCGCATCGGAGGCGCTGCATTACTTCGATGGAACCTCGCTCGAGTCTTGGGAGCGCCTGGAGCGTACGCTTCTGGATGCCGCCGGGCTCGATGTTCCCTCACGAGCGGTGCAGTGGCGTCAGGGCGTCGCCCATTCTCTTCGCGAACGCCCGACGTCCGATAACTTCGGGGTGCTGGAGAGGAACCTCGCCGCCGCCCACGCTCTCGACATCGAGAAGGCGCAGAAGCTCTCCGCGCTTCTGCGCGAGCAGAGCGAGCTCAACTTCTACTGGTTCAAGCGGGTCTTCTCGACGGACGACCGGCTCTTCGCGGTGCGAGACGCGACGTACGACCTGCTCGAGCGTCAGGCGGGCGAATGGAAGCACATCGCAGGCGCGCCGGCCTATCCTCCCGCGGCCGACGGCGCCGCGGCGGCCGGCCTTCCGAAAGACGCGAGGCTGGCGCCTTCGGGCGCCGGCAAGATCGCGCTCTCCGGGAACAGCCTCTATCTTCGGCGCGGCGACTCGTGGGCCCGGCGCACTCTGACCGCGAAGGTGGCCGACGCCGCGGTCCATCGCGGGCTCGTCTACGCGGCCACGGACAGGGGGCTGGTCCCCCTGGTGCCGAAAGCGGCCGATTGGAGCTCGGCCATGAGGCGGGCTTTGGCGGACCTCCCGGCGATGGAAGCGGCTGGGAAGACGACGACGGAAGGAGACGCGTGGCGGGCGCTCGAGGCGGCGGTGGAGGAAGGGCTTGGCCTTGCCGCGGCCGGATCGGCGCCGGCATGGCGCGAAGCCGCGGCGGCCGCGCTTCGCCAGGCTCCCGACGCGCCGCTGCCCCGCGCCCTCGGCCAGGCGCTGGCGTCTACGCTGGGCCTGCACCGTTCGACGACCGAGCGCGCGGCGGCTCTTCTTGGCGGCGACACCGTGCTGCGCGGCGGCGACGCGGCGCTGTTCCAGGACGGCGGCGACGTCTTCGCCGCGGTCGGCTCGGAGCTCTACCGTCTGAAGGCCGGCACTTGGAAGCGCGTCCTGAGCGCCGCGGGCGTGGGGCGCGTCGAGAAGCGCGACGGCGGGCTGCTGGTCGGCAGCCACGGTCGCGGGCTGGAGCTTTGGACGGGCGGCCAGCCGAGGTTGCTGCTCAACGGCTCCGTCCACGACTTCCTGACCTTCGGTGCCGATCGATTCCTCGTGGCCACCGACAACTCCCTCTGGCGTAAGGACGGCCGTCTCTCGTCCCCCGTCGCGCTGTCCGGCCACAAGGTGTACAAGCTCGTCGCGCGCGGCGAGACGACGTACGCCGCCACGAGCAAGGGCTTCTTCGAGCTGCTGCGGCTTAACTTGCCGCCGCGCGCTCTTCTCCAGGGCATGCCCGTGCGCGACGCGCTGTCCGAGGACGGCGCGTGGCTGCTTGCTGCCGACCGCGGCCTCTACGAGATCGAAGGCGGCGAGGTCCGCTGGGTTCCCGAGAGCCTGGGCCAGAGGTTCATCGCCCTGCGCCGTTCCAGGAACGGGGTGCTGGCCCTGAGCGAGGACGGCCTCGCGCTGATCCGCCAGGAGGGCCGCTGGCGGCGCGCTCCCGAGATGTTCCAGGGCGCGCGCGACT
This sequence comes from uncultured Elusimicrobia bacterium, assembly GCA_964653765.1. Taxonomy (GTDB): domain Bacteria; phylum Elusimicrobiota; class Elusimicrobia; order UBA1565; family UBA9628; genus JAGWUP01. The sequence continues at coordinate 16,723 of CAZZGQ010000007.1, forward strand.
TCGTCGAAGGGCGGTCGCTCTCCTACGTCGCCGACGCCAGAGGCGTGCGCGTCGTCGCGGATCTGCCGCCGGGCTGGCAGGCGTCGGTGGCCGCCGATCTCGCCCCCCTCGTCGAGAGGCTGTCGGCCGAGGCCGCCGGCGCGGCGGCGGAGCCGAAGGCCGGGGCCAGCCTGCGCGACTCGCGCGGCAGGAGCCTGCTCGGGCCATGAGAGCGCTGCTTCTCGCCGCTCTGCTCTCGCGCCCGGCGTCGGCCGCCAAGCTGGTCGAGGTTCCGCGCGCGCCCGACCTGGCGGTGCCCACGCTTCCCGCGGCGGTCGTACCCGGGCCCGCAGCCGTCGCCGCCGCATCGGCGGAGGCTGCGCAAACGCCGCCCTCCTTCGACGGCGCCACTCTCGCGTCCTGGGAGCGCCTCGAGCGGTCGCTGCTGGACGCCCTCGGCTCCGATTCCCCCTCCCGCGCGGCCCAGTGGCGCGAAGGCGTCGCGCACTTGGCGAGGATGATGCCCGACGTCGAGCGCCGCTGGATCCTCGAGGTCAATTTTGCGGGAGCCCATGGGCTCGATGGCATCCAAGGGGAGAAGTTCAAGACGCTGTTCCGCGGAGAGCCGACCCTCAAGCCCACGCTGAACCCCCAGGATAAGGTGAGCCGCGTCTTCTCGTCCGGCGGCCGTCTCTTCGCCGCCCGCGAGCCGAACAACCAACTCTACGAGCGGCGTAAGGGCCGGTGGGACTACCTCGGCGCCGATGCCCGCTGGAAGCCGGTCCAGGCCGAGCCGAAGGCGGCGGCGTTGGCGCGCGCCAAGGCGGCCGGGCTGCCGGACGGAGCGTTGCTGGCCCCCTCCGGCGGCGGGAAGATCGGCTTCAAGGATTCCTGGATCTATCTGCGCGACGGCTCGTCCTGGATCGGACGGCACGCCGGGCACTTCGCCGTCGACGCCGCGGTCCACGGCGGCTTGGTCTACGCGGCGACGGACGTTGGGGTCGTCACCGTCGTCCCGGAGGTCTCCGGCGGTAACTGGGACGCGGCGACTGAGGGCGCCAAGGCCGCGGTCGCCCCGCTGGAAGAGGCGGAATGGACGGCCGGAGACCGCGACCTCTGGCGGACCCTCGAGGAGGCCGTGAAGGAACGCTTTAGCTTGTCCGCCTCCGGCTTCGCGCCGGCCTGGCGGGCGGCGGCCGGGGCCGCGCTGCGGGAGGCTCCCGACGCGCCGTTGGCCCGGACGTTGGGCCGCGCTCTCGCGTCGATCTCGGTCGTCGGGCCCGACCGCGCCCAAGACGTCGAGGTCTTGTTGCTCGGCGCGCACGCCATCGAATCTCTGTTCCCGCTGATCGATCGCATCGAGAAGGCCGAGGGCGGTCTGCGCATCGGGGACCGGGACCGCGGTCTCGAATTCTTGAAGAATGGAGAGTCGACGGTCTTTTCCGGCAGGCATGATTTCCTCGACATCGCCTCCGGCCGCTTCCTCGCCGCCACCGAGGACGGCGTTTGGGAGCAGGACGGCTCCGAGAGCGCTCGGATCGCTCTCAAGAGTCACCGCGTTTTCAAGCTGATCGCCGGCGACAAGGCCACGTACGCCCTCACCGACAAGGGCTTATACGAGCTTCGCCCCGGAAGGACGTCCCGCGCCGTCGTTCGGGGACGGCTGTACGACGTCCTCTCCGACGGCGACGGGTGGCTGCTCGCGACGGAGCGAGGATTGTACGAGCTCAAGGACGGCGTCTCGCGTTGGGTGCCCGAGAGCATGGGGATCACGTTCGATACGCTGCGCCGCACGAGTCAGGGGGTCTTGGCGATGAGCGGCGGCGACGCCGCGCTGATCCGGCAGGAGGGCCGCTGGCGGCGCGCCCCCGACCTATTCCGGGCCGCGCGCGACTTCGCCGAAGGCGCGGCGCTCTCTTACCTGGCGGATGCCGTGGGCATCCGGGCTCTCGTCAGCCTGCCGCCGGGGTGGCAGGAGCTGGTGGCGGCCGACCTAGCCGCTCTCGTCGAGAGCCTCTCGGCCGATGCCGCTCGCGCCGCCGCCTCGAAGGCGGGGCCGTCGCTGCGAGACTCGCGCGGCAGGAGCCTGCTCGGGCCATGAGGGCGCTGCTGCTTGCTGTCGTCCTCGCGCCGGCTGCGTCGGCGGCCAAGCTCGTCGAGATACCGACCCTTCCTCAGGCTGTCGTCCCCTCCGCCGGACCGGCCGCCGCGATCGCTGCCGAGCCCGCATCGGCCGCCGCTGCCGTCGCCGCTGGGGCAACCCAAGATCCGGGGCATGCCGGCGGCGGCGCCGCCGCCGCGGCGCCGCTCGGCGCCCTGTTCGATCATGCCGCCGCCTATGACCCGCGCTTTTGGGGCGAGCTTGAGGCCTCTCTTCTGTCGGGCGTGGGCTCAACGGACGCGGCCCGTCCTGGCGCCTGACTGCGCGGCGCCGCCGCTCTTGGGCGGCGCTGGTCCGAGATGCCGCCGGAGGAGAGACTGTCCTGGTCGTTTTCGCTCTTGCATGGGCTCGATCACGATCGGGCCGCGTTGCTCAGGTCGATCGTCTTGTCTCGCTCCCTCTCGTCGCCGCACCAAGGCGACTTCGATCGCTTCTTCCGGGTCGACGGGAAGCTCTACGTCGTCACGGGCGGAGGCGCCCTATACCAATTCAAGGACGCGCGCTGGGTCAACGTGTCCCTGAACCACACGTTCAAAGGCGTGACCGCGGTGGCCTGGATCGACGACCGGCTCATCGTCGCCGACGAGAGCGGGCTCCATGTGCGCAACAGCACGGAGGGCGGCGCCCTGCGTTGGGACACCTACGCGCAGACGGAGCCTATCAACGCCATACAGCGCGTCGACGGCGCGCTTTACGTCGCCACGGACGACGGCCTGCGCTCTCTCGACGGCGAGGGAGAGCGATCCGGCTCGGAGCGCTGGAGGCGCGCGGGCTTGAGGGGCGTCCGCGTGGTCGGCCTGCGCAAAGAGGGCGGGCGCTGGCTCGCCGAGGCCGCTGACGGCGGCCTCTACGCCGCGACGCCGCGTGGGGCGCTCCTGAGCGCGGCTTGGCGGGCCCTGAGGGGGCGCGATCCAGCCTACGCCTGGACGCCGATCCCAGGGCGCTCCGAGCGCCCGGCACGGGAGGTCGGGCGCTGGAAGGAGGTCGGGCGCCAGCTCGGCGTCCTGGTCCGCGACGTCGCCGTCTCGGGACCGCTGACGTGGCTGTCCACCGACCGAGGACTCTGGCCCATCCTCGAGCCTTGGTCCGGAGCCGGGACGGAGGTCCGGCGGCGGATGGAACTGCTGGCTTCCGCCTCCGGCCGCGAGGCCTCCGTCACCTATCCCGCCGAGGATCTTTGGAGCGCCATCGCCTCCGTCGGCCTTGAGGCCGCGGGCCTCGCCGCTCGGGCCGGCGAGGCCGCGGCGTTGCGGCAAGAGGCCGCCGAGACGCTGCGCAACTTCCCGCAGCTCGCCCTCGCGGAGGTCTTGTCGGCGGCGCTGGCGCGTCTCCGGGGGCTCGATCCGGTCGGGCAGCGCGCCGCGCGCGACGTGCTGGGAGGCGCCTCGTTGGAAGGGCGGGTCGATCACGTCCTTTGGCATGAGGGCCGGCTCCTCGCGGCGACGGCGCAGGGGCTGAGCGAGCGCGGCGCGCAGGGTTGGGAGCATCAGTGCGATCCCGCCTTGGCGAACCTGCGGCAGATCGAGTCCATCGACGGCCGGCTCCACACGGTCAACGAAAAAGCCTCGAAGTTCCGCGACGGCGGCGACTGGACCCTGTTGGCGGGCGGCGGCTATCAGACCGTCGCCGCGATGGACGGCGCCATCTATTTGGCGAACGCCGATGTGATCCGGCAAGTCGGTCCGGGGCCTAAGAGAGCGCAGCTCGCGATGCCGCCCGGAGAGACGCGCCGGCTTCAGGGGCGAGATCACACCCTCTACGCGGCGACCTCCAAGGGCTTCTTCGCCCAACGCGACCGGTGGGTGCGTCTGGCCAGCGGCATCGACGTGCGCGACGCGCTCTTCGAGGACGGCCGCTGGTGGCTCGCCGGAGAGGGCGGCCTCTACTCCGTCGTCGAGGGCCGCCCGCCGCGCTGGGTCCCCGAGAGCGCCGGCATGGCGTTTCAGAGGTTGCGCTCCTCGCCGCGCGGGCTCGTCGCCCTCGGCCCCTACGGCGCCCTCCGCCGCCAGGGACGCCGTTGGGTCCGGGCCCCCGAGCTCGACGGAGCGCTGGACGTCCTCGAAGGCGAGCGATATTCCTATGTCGCGACGGAAGAAGGGCTCTTCTCCCGCCCTCTCCTGCCGAGGGGCTGGGAGGCTCGGATTCTGGAGGACCTCGCCCGCGGCGCCGAGACAGCGCGCGCCGCGGATTCGAAGACGGCGCCGTCGCTGCGAGACTCGCGCGGCAGGAACCTGCTCGGCCCATGATCTCGCTCCCCCTTCGGTTGTCCCTTCTCGCTCTTGCTGGGGCCCAGGCGGTCGGCCGCGTCGAGGCGCCTCCGGCGGACATACCCGCCGTTACGGCGCTGACGGCGCCCATCGTCGGCGTTGCCGCGCCAGCGCCAGAAGCCGTGGACTGGCCGGTCCTGGAGACCCAGATGCTGCGCGCCGCCGGAGCCGACCGAGGCTCGCAAGCGCAGACGTGGCGGCTTGGCGCCGCATACATGATGCAACGCGATCCCAGGATGAGCCCGGGCGAAGCGCTGGCGCGCTCGTTGGCCGTCGCCCACCTGCTGAGTGCGCGCGAGGAACGAGTGCTCACCGAAGCGCTCGACCAGAAGACCTCGGAGATCTCCTCGGTCTTCTCCTCCTTCTTCGACAACGGCGGCGGGTTGTTCATCCATTCGGGCGTCGGCCTGGTGCGTCTTGATGACAGGGGCGATTGGCAGCGCGTCCCGGTCGCGGGCGGCACCATGGCCAGCACGCGGCAGGTCGGCCTCGTCGACGGACGGCTCGCTGTCGCCGGTCGACGAAAGGACCACGAAAAAGAGTCAGTCTTCGTGTTTCGAGGCCAGGAGGCCGGCTCCGCCGAGCCGTGGTCGCACTGGTACGAGGGGCAGGCGCAGGCCTTCGGGTTTCTCTCCGGCAGGCACTATCTGGCCACGGACCGCGGGGTGCTTTACCGCAGCCGGCGCTGGTGGCGGTCGCCGGAGTCCGGCAAGCGTTGGCGGCCCTCAGGCCTCGACGATGCCGGCGTCGTTTCCCTACGCGAGGAAGGCGGCGCGCTAGTGGCCGAGACCGCCGGGGGCCAGACGTTCACCGGCGCGCCGCTCTCCCTTCTTGAGCGATTGGCGGCCTCATGGCGCTCGCGCCGCTGGGCGCCTCCCGTGATGTGGTCTTCTGCGCCTACGGCCGCGGCGAAGAGGGAAGACGTCTTGTTCCGGCACTTCAAGAGCGCCGACGGACATTACGCTTTGGAAGGCCGCGAGCTGGTTCAGGCCGCCCCGCGGAGCAGCGGCTATTGGGCGCGACTGTTTACGACGCCCTGGGAAGTACGCGACGCGGCGGAGGGGCCCGACGGCCGGCTCTGGATGGCTACGAACTTTGGCCTGCGGACCGCGCTTCCCGCCTGGGAGCTGGTCCGAGAGCCCTCGCTGGCCGAAATGGCCAAGGCTCCGGCGATCCCGCGCGCGGACTTGCCGGTCGCGGACGCCGCCTTGTGGGAGCGCCTCGAGTCCTTCGCGCTAGCCTCAATCGGGATCGCGCGCGCCAGCCGGCTCGCCGAATGGAAGAGAGCGACGGCCGAGGCTTTACGCAACGAGCCGGGCCTCGCTCTGGACGCGGCGCTGGCCGAGGCTTTCGGCGTAGTCCACTCCCTGGAGCCCGGAGCCGTGAAGGCCCTTCGGGCTGTCTTCGCGCAGGAGCCGTGGAAGACGGGAGTGCCGTTCTCCGGCGTCTTCGACGCCGCGGGCGACCTCTTCTTCACGCGGGAGTATTCCCTCTACCGCGGGGCCGGACCCGGCATTCGGGTGCCCGGCGTGGACGAGGCTTGGCAGGTGGAACGCATCGACGACGCCTATTACATCTCGGGGGCGAGAGGGCTGCGGCGGTGGGACGGTCGATCCGATCACACCGTCGCTCTGATCTCCGAGCCCGTGCGCGCCTTCGCGTCCTTCCAGGGCCGACTGTACGCCGACGCCGGGAGCGGCCTCAAGAGGCAGGCCGGCGACGGCTGGGAGGACGCCAGCCTCGGCGACGCGCGGCGCCAGTTCATCGGGCTCGATGGAGCGCGGCGCCTGTTCGTCCACGACGGACGTCTGTACGCGGCCCACGCCAAGGGGCTCTTCGTGCTCGAGGACCCCGGCGAGCGGAGGTGGACCGCTGTCGTCTCCGGCGTCGGCGTCAACGACGCGGCCTTCTTCGAGGGGCGTTTGGTCTTGGCGACGACCCGTGGCGTCCGCATCGTCGAGGGCGGCCAGGCGCGCTGGGCTCCCGAGAGCGGCGACGGAGAATTCTATCGCTTACGCCCCACAAGCCAGGGCTTGGTGGCCTTGGGCTTGCGTACCGTGGTCTTGAGCCGCGGCGCGTGGAGCGCTCTTCCCTTTTGGGATGGCGTTAAGGACTTCCTTCATAGGGATGGATTCGGCTACGTGACGCGTTCGGACAGCGCCAAGCCGTTCTTCCCGGAAGGATGGAGCGAGGCGCTCCTCCAGGGGCTCTCGGGAGCGCTCGAGCCGGCATCCGCCCCGCCCCGGGGGTCGTCCCGGCTCGCCGACGGAAAGGGCCGCAGCCTGCTCTAAGGCGCGGCGGCGTATTCGTCACGTCCAAAAATGGTGTTGCCAGCAACACCATTTTGCCGGGTGCACTAGGTCGTTGGACCTTTCTTTGGGCGTCTAAGAGGCCTAGGAGATCCGCCATTTTCTTATCCCGCAGCCGGGACTTTCGCTTCTGGGCGCGGCTGGAGAGCCCGGCTACCCTATCTCCGATGAGTCCGACCCCCACAGGAGCCAAGATCATGGCCCAGCGATGGCTTGCTACCCTTCTCGCCCTGGCGATGGCGCTCGCCGCCCCCGGCGCCGGCGTCGTCAATCTCTATGCCGGGAACCTCGCCCGTCCGGCGGCTTCCGCGGAGCCAGCCGCGCCAAGCGTCGTCCCGGCTCTGGGCGCGTCGAGCGTGATCGCCGCTCCCCTTCCCGCCACCGTCTTGCCGTCCGATCTCGCCGCGCCCATCTCGGCCGAGCCTGCGGCGGCTCTCCCGGCCGCCGAGGCTAACCCCGAGGCCGTCGTCGGGCGTCTCGCCGCCGATCCGGCGCTGACGCACATCGTCGCCGGCGGCCTGGAGCAGGCCGCGCCGTCGCTCGACCACATATTCGTCAATTCGCGCGACGCCGCGGCTTCATCCCAAATCTCTCTATCCTTGATCACCGGTTTCGAGGACGGGTTGAACCCCGAATCGAACGGCGGATCCCATCCCAATCCCGATTCCGATCCAGCCTACTACAGCCAGACGCCCGACTGGGCCACGCGCCTGGCGCCCGACCCGTCGGCCTTCGCCACGAAGGCGCAGCGCCAGGCCTACGAGGCCGAGCTGGCCCGCCTGCGCCCGGCGGCGCGCTGGATGGCGCACTACTACGTCCAGCTGCGCGAGGGCGGGGTGCAGCGGCCGCCGAACATCCTGACGATGCAGGACCTGCTCAACTGGGGCCTCTACGCGCGCAAGTTCGACGCCATCCCCGGCTGGAACCTCAAGGCCGCCATCGAGATGGGCGCGGAGTCCATGTTCGTCAACAGCCTTCCGTCCGATCCCTACGAGGGCCGCGCGCTTCAAAGCGAGGCGAAGACGCTGCTCGGCAGCCGCGACGAGGACGGCACCGCGCAGGGCGCCCTGGAGGTCCTCGACAAGCTCGAGGTGCCCGAGCACCTGCCGCAGGCGGCGGCGGCCGATCCCGCCGCGGAGCTGCCCGCCAAGGCTCAGTTCGTCAACGAGGAGCCCTCGCTGTTTCAGACCGAGGAGGTCGGCGCCATGGCCGGCCCCGATTACATCGTCACTCCCACCGTGCAGGCCCGGCTGCAGGACCTCGTCACCCTCTTCTCCACGGACTACCGCAAGAAGTTCTGGCCGCTGCTGATCGGAGACACCGGCGAGGGCAAGAGCAGCCTGATCAAGTTCATGTTCTCCCTGCCTGAGATCAAGGAGAAGCTGGGCGGCCGCACGCCGCCCGTCATTTCCCTCCCCGTCAAGGAGCAGATGACGCGGCGCGAGCTGCTGGGCGGCAAGGGCCCGCGCGGCATCGAGCTGGGCCTGCTGTCGATGGCCGCGCAGAACGGCTGGGTGCTCGTCCTCGAGGAGGCCAACCAGGCGAGCGGAGAGTTCAACAAGGCGCTCAACGACGTGCTGCACCAGATCCGCTCGCAGGGCTTCTTCGAGTTCGAGGTGGGCGGCCAGACGGTGCGCATCAAGGCGCACCCGCACTTCTGGCTCGTCGCCACCGAGAACCCCGAGGAGGGCAACTACGCCAACTCGCGCACCCCGCACTCGCCGGACTACATGAAGCGCTTCGTCGTGCGCTACTACAACCGCTTCCCGCCGGCGGAGCAGGGCGACATCATGCACGGGCTGGCGGTGCGCTGGTTCGGCGAGGACTTCGCGGCGCGCCACGGCCTGACCAACGACTTCTTCGTGGACGTCGTCACGCGCTTCCACGAGCCGATGCGCCGGATGGCGGCCGCGGGCAACCTCGGCGGCGACGCCATGGAGCCTTACGAGTTCAACCGGCGGACGTTGTTCCGCTTCCTGCGCCGCTACTTGGCCGACCTGCACCTCTACGAGAAGGCGGGCCGGACGATCGACGCGAAGACGCGCAAGCTGCTGCTGGGCCGCGAGCTGATGGAGGCCTACGGCGCGGAGATACGCTCTCCGGGCGAGCAGCAGGCGGTCTGGGACGCGATCAACAGCACTTTCGAGCTCCAGTCGCAGTACAACATCCGACGGGGCGACATCGAGCTCAAGGTGCAGGGCTTCTCCCGGCACGGCGACAAGCTGATCGTCGACGATCCCCTCGTCCCCATCGAGCTCCCCGTCCGCGAGAAGGGCGGCGACCGCGTGCCGGGGCGTGAGAAGCGCCTGACGGCGGTGCCCAGCCTCATGAACTCGGTCTACCGGGAGCTGCGCAACCGCCAGTTCGGCGAGAACCAGCTCTCGACCGGCCCGACCGGCACGGCCAAGACGAGCGTGATCTACTTCATCAACCACATGCTCGGGCAGCCGCTGTTCTCGATGACGCTCGACGAGCAGACGCCGATGAGCGAGTTCCACGGCGGCTTCGCGAAGGACCCCGCCACCGGCGACTTCGGGTTCTTCCCGGGCATCCTGGCGCGCGCCTTCATGTACGATCCGGAGGGCGTCCTCAAGGGCGGCGCCCCTGGCCGCCGGCCTCTCACCGCCGGCGACATCCGCCGCGACCCGCGCATCGGCGCCACCGTCCTCGTCAACGAGGCCAACGCCAGCCCGCTGCTCGAGAGCATCAACCCGGCGCTCGACGACGGCCTGCTCAACCTCAGCGACGGCCAGCACACGGCCGTGGCCGGCGGCGCGACGCACGTCGTCCTCACGATGAACCCCGTCGGCGAAGGCTATCTCGGCTATCCGCTTACGGGCGCGCTGCGCAGCCGCTTTCAGACCGTCGAGCATCCGGGCGCGACACCGGAGGAGGAGCTCACCGAGATCCTCCTCGACCAGCTCACCGGCGTCACGAGGCATCGGATCGAGCCGGCGCGCTGAGCGGATGAGGAGGATCGCTCCCGCCGTCCTCGCTCTCCTCATCGGCAGCCGCGCGTTCGCGGCAACCGCCGAGATCCAGCCCGTTCCGTCGTTGTCCCTGGACGGGGTGGCGGCCGGCCGGACCGTCCCGGTGGAGGCGGCAGTTCCGGCCGCGGCGGCGGTCCCCCCTCCCGGGCTGGCGGCGCCGTCGCCGGCAGGGCTCGAGCAGGCCGGGCCGGCCGCGGAAGCGGCGATCCCGGCCGCTCAAGCCTCCGGCGAGACGTCTTGGACTGTCGGGGCGCAGCGGTTCGACGGCGCCGCGCCGGAGGAGGGCGGCGAGCCGCCCGCGACGCCCGCGCCCAAGAAGCAGCCGGAGCACACGCTGCCCGTCGAGCAGCAGCTCGCCAACCTCATGGAGGAGTACCACGTCCCCCCTGCCGAGCGCGCCTTGCGACGTCGGCTCACGCTCGAGGGCGTGGATCGGATCAGGACCGGCATCGGGCTGCGCCTCGACCCGGGCGTGACGGTGGAGTTCGGGCCCTGGTGGCTGACCTCCTTCGACCTCGCCAATCCGCGCAACAAGAAGATCCTGATCCCGCTCAAGGACATCTTCCTGCGCGCCGTCGATCGCGACGGCGTCGAGGAGGCGGTCGGCGCCAACCTCCACGAGATGGCCCATTACTCGATCAGCCGCTTCGACCTGAGCTCGCCGCTCACCGCGAAGTATGCCAAGGGAGACAGCCCCAAGGCCAACAACCTGCTCTATCAGGCCATCGAGGACACGCGGATCAATACCTGGTCGCTCGGGCGCACGCCCGGCGACAAGCCGTACTTCGACGCGATCTACGAGGCCGAGTGGCCCGAGGATCTGGGCCGCTCCGAGCAGCTCAAGGCGGATCGCAAGGCGCGCCTGGCGGGGCGGCGGCCGACGCTGGTGGACCGCTCGACCCTGTTGATCAAGCAGATCCTCGGCCAGGAGCGTCGCTGGATGCCGCCGCACGTCCAGTATGCCAACAACGTCGTCTATTACTGGCGCCATCGCAAGCCCGCTCCGTTCCTGACCGATCCGGACGCTCTGGCGGCCTTCGAGAAGACCCGGGCGGCGCTCGATCGCGTCCGGCTGATCCACCCGCAGCCCATCGGGGGCGTGCTGACCGAGCCGATGAAGGATAAGGCGTCGCTGGACGCCCTGCAGGCGATCGACGTCGAGATCTTCCCCGACTACGCCAAGCTCATCAAGAAGTCGAAGGATCAGCTCGACCAGATGCGCCGGCAGGGCGACGAGGTCGCGCCGAGCCAGGGCGGTGGCGCGGGCCAAGGCGACGAGAAGGACATCCTCGGCGACCTCGATCGCGACCTGGCGGACGACCTCGGCAATCATGGCCACGCTCCGGGCGATGAGGCGCGCCGCAACGGCTGGACCCCGAAGGAGGGCGACGGCGCTCCCAAGCCGGGCCAGAGCGGCGTCGAGAAGCCGGAGCCCGGCAAGTCATGGCTCGAGCGGCGCAACATGGCGATCGACGCCGAGCGCGCCCGGCGCGAGAGCGCGACCAACTACGAGCGCTACCGCCTGCGCGCCAACGAGCTGGGCTTGATCGGCAACGTGGACGGCGTGATCAAGAAGCTGCTGCTGCCCACAAAGCACTCGCGGCTGAGCCGCACGTTCTTCCACGACGGCGACGAGCCGGACATGAACAAGTATTACGACGACGCGGCGCAGGGCCGCTTCGACACGCCCATCATGCGTCGTTGGAACCGCCGGATCCGCCGCAGCGCCAAGATCAGCCTCGTGCTCGACATCTCCGGCAGCATGGGAGAGCTGACGGAGGCCATGACGAGCCCCCTGGACTACGCCTTCCTCGGCATCGTGTCCTGGATCGAGGTCTGCCAGAAGAACGGTCTCGACTTCGAGGTCATGCTCTACGACCACGACCAGACGATCCCTCATGAGTTCGGCAAGCCCGTGAACAGGGCGGCCAAGGACCACATTCTCGCCGAGATCCTGGCTCACAACCGCGGCAGCACGGCGATCGGCGCCGCCTTCAAGAAGGCCCTCGACCGGATCATCCCGCAACGGGCCACGCACCGCTTCGTGGTGTTCGCCACCGACGAGGGCCACAACACCGGCGAGCATCCCGAGGTCCACCGCGAGCTCGCCAAGAAGAACAAGATCGTCACCATCGCCATGGTCATCGGCGCGGACACGGCCGGCATCAAGAGCGCCTTCGACCACGCCGTCCGAGTCGAAGAGCCCCGACAGTTCCCCGGCGAGCTTTTGAAGGTGCTCAAGCTGGCGATCCGCTCGATCCTCGGCCCGGCCGCCGCGCCGTGACGACGACGTCGCTGTTTTTGGTGCTGTGCTTCGCGGCTCCCGTGGGTGTTTTCGCGTCGCCGAGCGTGCACCCCCTCCTCAGCGACGGGAAGGGCCGCTCGCTGTTGGGCTTGCAGGAGCCTGGGCGATGACGTTGCGCCTGCTTGTCGCGGTCGCCTATCTCGCGGCTCCGCTCGCCGCCGTCGCGGCCGAGCCGCGCGCCGTGAGGACCGAGCCTTTGGGCGTCTTCGATCCTCGGGCGCCCATTCCCGAGCCCGAGGAGTGGGGCAAGGGATTGGAATTGCCCGTCGCCGTGGCGGCGTTCGATCCCAAGGCCTCCGAGGCGGCAACCGAGCGCTGGGAGAAGCTCGAGCGCGTGGTGCTCGCCGGCCTAGGGCTTCAGCGAGCCAGTCGCGCCGGATTCTGGCTGGACGGAACCGCGGCGCACCTACGCGACGAGCCGAGCCTCCCCCTCGAACGCGCGTTGTCGCGCGCTTTCGCCGCCGCCCATAGCCTCGACCAGGACGCGCAGGCGTCGGTGGAGGCCGCGCTGTCCGACCACCCCCCCTATCTGCTCCGTCGGGTCGGACGCCCTCTGCTGCGCGGCGAGGCGCGGCGCGTGTTCGCTATCGACGGAACGCTTTATTCCACGCTGACCGGATCCGACGGTCAGACCCGGCTATTCCGCAGAGAAGGCGCGCGCTGGGCCGCGGAGCCAGGCTTGCCTAGCGGCGGCGTCGAGGTTCTCGAGACCATCGATGGGACGCTGCACGCGGCCGGTCCGGCCATCGGGCTTTGGACGCGCGGGCAGCAGGGCTGGACGCGGGCGCTGTCCAAGCCGGTCACCGCGCTGCGCTCGTTCGAGGGCCGCCTCTACGTCGGGACCGATCGAGGCCTGGACGTGCGCGATGGTGGTCGCTGGCGGAGCGAAGGCCTTGCGGGTCAGCGGGTCAACTCCCTCGTCGAGCACGACGGCCGTCTCTTCGCCGTCACGTCTCACGGCTTCTTCGAAAGCTCGGCGCCCGATCCCGAAGATCGTCGTGCCTGGGCGGTCAGGCCGCCCGGCACGTTGGCCGCCGCGATCGTGGATCGGCTCAAGCTGCCGATCTCGACCGCCAGGCACCGCGGACGGCTGCATGCCTGGTCGCGGTTCGGCGATTTCGGCGAGCCGAACGCCATCCGCGATGCCGTGTTCGAGACGGGGCAGTGGCTGCTCGGCACTCTCAACGCCGGGTTGCGTATCGTCGACTCCAAGCTCGCCGAATCGCTCGGCTGGGACATCGGCCGCTTCGCCCGCAGCCCAAGCCTCGGGCTGCTCGCGTTCAGCCGGACCGTTCAGTCCAGCACCCAGTGGTCCGTTCCGCAGGTCGAGCGCATCAACCTGACCCGGCGCGTCTTTCCGATCCATCTCATGGCCGCCGGCGTCCAGGACCTCGCCGAGGGCGACGGCTTGTTCTATCTGGCAATGCGAGAGGGCCTCTTCGCCGCGTTCAGCCTGGCCCCCGGTTGGGAGCGGACGCTGCTGAAGGACGTCTCCGAGCGCTTGGGTACGGCGGCAAGTCCGCGGCCCGACGATGGTATTGAAGCGCAGGCCGCTTCGACTTTGCGCGACAAAAGAGGGCGGTCCTTGCTGGGGCTGACGTCGGGTGGCTCCAGATGAAGCGGCTATCCACGTGGATAGTCGCTGCAGGCCTTTTACCGACAGCCTTCAGCGCGGCGATCCATGCGGCCGATCTCCAAGTCCCCCCTCCGCCGAAGCTGCCTCCCTTGGAAGCGGCGATGGCCGTCCAGTCCTGGGTCGCCGAGAGCTTGAGCCTGCCGTTGGCGCCCGGACGCGAGGCCGACTGGACGGCCGTCGCGGCGCAGGCGCTGCGCAGCGACCCGACGGCTTCCGTGGAGCAGGTGACGGCGCGCGCTCTCGCCTCCGTGCACGGCCTCGCTCCCGAAGCGGCGCGCGACGTCGAGGCGCTGCTGGCCGGACGGCCGATCGACAGCTTCTCCGGCGGGAACGTCTCGGCCGTGGTCGGCGCGGGCAAGGACGCGTATGCGTTCGCCGGCGGCGGACTGCTCCGGCGGACGGCCTCGGACTGGGAGCGGCTGCAGGCGGGAGTGTCGAAATCCAAAGGTTTCGCCGTCGAAGGCGGACGTCTGTACGCGGGCGACGGGAGCGACGTCTACGAGTTTCAGGGCGGCGCCAAGAAGAAGATCATCGAAGGCGGCGTCGCTACGCTCGGTCCGCTGATCCGTCACCAAGGGAAGGCCTACCTCGGCGTCTGGGGCGATCGGATCGGCCTCTACGCCGAGAGCGACGGCGAGTGGAAGCCGGTCCCGGGCAGCACGGCGGCCGGCTCGCCGGAGAGCATGGCGGAGCATCAAGGCGCCCTTTATCTCGCTGGCAGCCACGGTCTCTATCGGCAGGACGGCGAGACCTGGACTCCCGTGCTGACCCGGCTCGGCGCCGTCTTCGGGTTGATCTCCCACGATGGCAAGCTCTACGCGCAGTACGCCGATTCGGACGGCAATCACCATGGACTCGAGATCACGGGCTGGGCGGCTTCGGAGCTGTTCGAGGAGGGTACCCGGATCGACTGGCTCTTCCCCCACGACGGCCGGCTTTACGCGGCGCGGCCGATGTTCGACCTCTACGAGCGCCTGGCCTCCGGATGGAGGCGTGTGCTCGAGCACGCCACGCGGCCAAGCCGGGCTCTCGTCGCCACCGGGAGAGAGCTGTTCGTGGGGGCCGCGGACGGTCTGTATCATCGCGACGGCGACGGGCCCTGGAACAAGATCGGCGACTACTCGAACAATTTTTGGGCGCCTGAGGCCGACCATGCCGGGAGGACCTATTTGAGCACGGAACAGGGGCTTGCGGTCGCGGGCGGCGGGCGCGTTCAGGTGGTCGTCCCCGGATTCACGGATATCATCGGTATGGCCTCGCACGGCGACGAGCTACTGATCGCCACGCCCACCGGAGTGAAGCGTCTCGTGACCAATCCGCCGCCCGGCTGGCGCGACGCCCTTCTCGAGGCGTTTCAGTCGGCGCTGGAGCAGGCCGCGTCCCTTCCGGCGCCCGATGCGCCGGTGCTGCGCGACCGGGGCGGCCGTCCGCTGCTGGGGCTCGGTGTTCAGACCGCCCCGCCCCCTCCCGCCGAGCCGTGGGGCGCGCTTTCGCGCTGGCTCTCGCGGGCTCTCGGAAGGCCGCTCGCGCCCGATCCCGCCGCCTGGGCCGCCGCCGCGCGAGAGCGCCTGCGCAGCGCGCCGACGCTGCCGCTGGAGGCCGCCTTGGCGGACGGCCTGGCCGACGCCGCGGGCCTCGCTCCGGGCGAGCGAGACGCCGTCGCCGCAGTCCTCGATAGCCGCTGGGCGCCCTTGTCTCTGCCTGATGCGAAGGTCGACGATCTTATGCGCGTCGGCGGGACGGTCTACGCCTTCACGCAGAGCGGACTCTTCGCGCGCGTCGGAGACAAGTGGAGCCTGCTCCATCCCGGCGTGCGCGCCGGTTATGGCCGTTACGAGATCGGCGGCGCGCTGTACGTGGGCGACGGCGAGCTCGTGTACGCCGTGCGCGGCGCGGAGGTAGAGAGCACGGGCGTGAAGATACGGCACTTCGGTCCCATCGTCGAGCATGCAGGGGCGCTCTACATGGCGACCTCAGGCGTCGCCCAAGACGTGCCCCTCTGGATCGACGACGGTTCGGGCTGGAAGCCGGCGCCGGGAGCCGAGGATCTTGGCGGGACGGGCTCGCTGGTGGAGATGGACGGCGCGCTCTACGCGGGCTCGCCCAAGGGCGTCTTCGCGCTGGAGGTGGGGCGCTGGATCAACAGGCTGCCGGATGCGGGCAACGCCTCGTGGCTGACGGCGTTCGACGGCAAGATCTACGCCCGCGTGGAGAAGAGCACGGGCGACCCCCGCTTCAGCCCGACCGAATATCGGCTCTACGAGCTCGACGCGACGACGTCGAAGCCGGCTCTCGGCGATAAGGGCGCGGTCCGCTCCGTCTGGGCGGAAGGCGAACGGCTCTACGCCCAGATGATGGGCGGGGAGATGTTCCTGCGGACGCCTTCCAAGGATTGGGAGATGGTCTTCGAGCCCAGCCTCTCTCGCGTGCGCTGGGGCGATACGGTGCTCACTCAGACGCAGGAAGGCATCTACCGACGCGACGGCGACGGGCCCTGGCGGCCCGTCTATCCCGGCAACGTGTGGCTGGGAGACATGCTCGAGCACGAAGGACGGCGCTATCTTGCCACGGGCGGCGGCCTTCTGCGCGTCGACCCTGACGAGCTGCGGCCCGTGCTAGCGGGCACTCACGTCCACGGCATCGTTGCCGAAGGCCGCGACCTCTGGCTCGGCACCGACGAAGGCGTGGCGCGGCTGGTGTTCCCCGGCGATGATCTCCATGCGGACTGGCGCGAGGAGGCGCTGCGCCAGATGGAGCAAAGCCTCGCCGCCCCCGCTTCCCCGAAGCCCTCGCCTCGATCGCTGACGAACGACGCGAAGGGGCGTCCGCTCCTCGGCTTGACGACGGGAGGCTCTCGATGAGGTGGCTTGCGGTCCATGCGTTAGCTCTCTTGGCGCTCGCCGCGGCAGCGCGCGCCGCCGATCTCAGGGTTCCCGACCCGCCTTCTCTTCCCCCGCCGGCGGCCGTCGCCGTCCAGGCCTGGGTAGCCGAGAGCCTGGGCCTGCCGCTAGGAGCCTGTCCGAATAATCGCTTTCAGGACGATCAACAGCGGCTCGGAAGCTGCGGCGTTGATCGTTGCGGCGAAAAGTCAGTCCGCAGGCCGCGTCAGGCGGCCTGAAAGGATGTCTTGGCGCTCATCTTGCGCCACAGCTTGAGCAGGTTCCCGGTCGTACAGATCAGCGACCATTCGCCTTTGACCTGCTCTATCCCGCGCAGGAGGAACTGCCTGAAACCCCTTGCTTGCTTGATCTGGCCAAAGACTGGTTCGACTATCGTCTTTCGTTTCGCGTAGATCTTCTTGCCTCGGATCGTCTGCAGTTTTCGTCGAGCTAACGCCTTGGCCGACAGCCCATCCGGGATTCGCCCTCTCGGCGCCGACGGCAGTTTTTCGCCGTGCTTCAGGCGCTTGGGCGGAACGAACGTCTCCACGCCTTTCTTCTTGAACGCTTCAACATTCTCCTCGCTGAAATATCCGGCATCCATGCTCACCTTCGAGGGGACGGCGCCCGTGTTCGCCTCAATCTGCTTGAGCATCGATGGCGCCTCCCGGCTGTCGTTGGTCTGCTGGACCACGTCGGCCGCCACGATGATCTGGCTCTTGCCGTCTACCGCCGCCTGGCAGTTGTACGCCTGCATGAATGCCAGCCGGTCTCCAGGCCGCGGCATGATCCGGCTGTCCCGGTCGGTGAAATTCTTCTGCGCCTTGTCCTTCGGCATGGGATCGGGCTCAGCAGGCATCCGCCCTCGCGAGCCTTCCTCGGCGCGCTTAGCCTCGGCTTCACGTTTCTTCGCTTGCGCCGCTTCGCGCGCCTCGCGCTCAAGCTCGGCCTTAGCCTCGCGAATCTTCTTTAGCCGCCCTTCGCGATGTGCAAGCTCCGCCGGGATCTCGTCGCCGCGCTTGTC
>CAZZGQ010000008.1:0-5895 GCA_964653765.1 uncultured Elusimicrobia bacterium
AGCTAAGAAGAGCGGTCGAGCTCTTCCCTGACAAGCCCAGCCCGTTCATGGCCCTCGGCTACTACTACGAGCGCCGCGGCGACCTCGAGGTGGCGCGCCAAGCCTACGAGTCGGGCCGCTGGGCGGCGCAGCGCGAGCGCGACGTCATGTCCGAGGCCTACCTCGACAACAACTTGGCGATGGTGGAGCTGCGCCTGGGCAACGTCGAGCGCGCTCGCTCCCTCCTGCGCCAGTGCCTCTGGATCTTCCCCCGCCACCCCGAAGCCCTGCGCAACCTCCAGCGCCTTAACTAAACGGCGGGCAGCCTTAAGATTTAAGTTATCGGCGATGTTCGCCTGAGGAGACTGCGTCGCCCGATCCTTGGCAAAATCGAGAGGGCGACGCTGTGCAGCGAGGCCCCTAGGCCGAGCGGTCCGAGGGCGAACATCGCCGATAACTTAAATCTTAAGGCTGCCCGCCGTTAAGTTACTTCGCGCGCAGAAGGCGGACGAGCTCTTGGTTGGCGGTGGAGAGGTCGACGCCGGAGTCCTTGTACTGGGACAGCAGCGTCTTGACATGGTCGATGAGGACGGAGTCCGGCGCCCCGGAGAGCTTGAGCCGCTGATAAGCGCCCCAGTCCTCTTCGAAGAGCTCCTGCTTCGTCTTCACCTTGACCTGCTGGGACTCGCGCTTGAGGCGCTCGAAGGTCTCCACGGCGCGGCGGTGCCGGTCCTCGAGCTCCTTGAGACGCGCGCCCGTCTGTTCCGCCGTGGCGCTCTTGGCGGCGAGCTTCTGCTTCAGCGAGTCGATCTCGTCGCGCTCGCGCTGCAGCTCCTCGGCGAGCTTAAGCTGCTTGACCTCGCCGGCCTCCAGCGCCTTCACGAGGTCCTTGCGGTAGCGCACCTCGCTGGCCAGCACCTTCTCGTACTCCGCCTCGGGATTGGACTGGCCGAAGCGGAAGGCCAAGCCCACGGCATGGCTGACGGCGGACGGCCCGGAAAGCGGCAGGCTCATGGAATAGTTGAGGTCGGCGCCCAGCACGCGCCAGCCTAGGCCCCACGTCCAGGATTTATCGCGCTCGCCGAGGCTCAGTCCCGACCGCGCCGCGAAGGAGCCCATGCGGGAGGTGGCCCACCAGCGCTCAAAACCGCCGGCGAGCTCGGCGCTGCCGGGGTGACCGCCGGAGGGCTCGCGCTTGGCGAGCCCCAGCCCCAAGATGAAGCCGCGCGCGTTCTCGGAGACCGCCAGCTGGACCTCGGCCGGAGCGCGGTCGCGCTTGCCGTTGACCTGGAAAGAAGGACGATTGAGGTTGATCAGCGAGAAGCCCAGCGCGTAGCGCTCGGCCCAGCGGTAGAGGACGCCGGCGTCGAGGGCGGCCTTGAGCGTCGCCTTGCCCCCGCCGTCGACCTGCTCGTCGAGGATCTTGAGCGAGCCTCCGGTCTCCAGCCGTTTGTCGTCCTGCGACCAGAGGTCTCGCGTGCCGTAGCCCATCTGATAGGCGCGCTCGTTCGCCCGGACGTCGTTCTTCCGGTCGTAGGAAAAGCCGAAACCGAAGGTGCCGTTGATGATCTCTTGCTTGACGGGAGCGGCGCCCACGACGTTGAAAAGATCGTCATTCACCGAGCCCGCCGGCGAATGGAACTGCCGCATGTAGTCCATGCTGGCGGCGGCGTCGTCGAGCACTCCCAGCGTGGCGGGGTTGTAGAGCTGCGAGACCGGATCGTCCGCGATGGAGGCCATCGCCGCGCCGAAGACGGCGGCGCGCGGGCTGTAGGCGGTCGGATCGAAGGCCGCGCGCGCGGGCGCGGCCAGCAGCAGCAACAGACAGAGGGTCCGGATCACGGGCGAAGTTTAGGGGCCGCGCCGGAATAAATCAATGTCCGGACTGTTTCAGGCCGAAATCCTCGGGATCCCAGGCGGCGGCGGCCAGCGCGTCCGGCGTGCCGTCGCGGCCGGCGAGCTCGGCCAGCCGCGCCGCGTTGTAGTGAGCGAAGGCGTACGCCAGGGCCGCGTCGCGCGCGTAGGACTCTCCCGCGCTCAGCGCGCGGCCGCGGCGGATGGCGTAGAGCGGCCAGGCGTCGAAGCCGGGCTGCGGCGCAATGGCGAGCGCCAGCCCCGCGGCTTGCGGCGTCTTCCCTCCCGACAAGGCGCGCGCCGCCTCGAGCGGCAGGCCCACGGCGAGGGCGGCGGTCCCGGCCCCCGCGTCCTGCTCGGGAACGGCGTCCCGGCCGGCGGGCTCGAGGGCCAGGGTGAACTGGGCCGTGTCGCCGCGTACGACGGCGCGCTTGCCGGGCTCGAGGGTCCGCAAGAGGTTGCGCGCGTAGTCGGGAGCGGAGAAGTCGTCGCGGTGGACGAGCGCCGCGCCGTGGGCGAGCAGGCTCGCCGAGACGAGGGCGGCGCAAAGCGTGGGCGCGGCGAGCCCCCCTCCCGCCTCGAGCCGCGCGGCGAGCAGGCCGGCGCCGGCGCAGAGCCAGAGCGAGGGCAGCACGAACGCGGATTCGAGCGCGGAGCGGGCCACCCAGCTCGACGCGTCGAAGCGGGTGAGGAGGAAGAAGAAGGCGCTCGCCGCCAAGCCGAGCGCCGCGGCCGGCGCCCATCGCGAGCGGCGCGTGACGTAAAGGCCGGTCGAGGCGGCGAGCGACAGCAACGGAGAGCCAGCGCTCCAGAGGCCGGAGACGAAATGCTTCAGCAGACCGGGAGCGGCCTGGGCGAACGGCCTCGAGAAGCCCGAGAACAGGGTCAGGCTTCCGTACGGCGCGCGGCGCAAGACAGCCAATCCGAGGCCGAGATCTCCGAGCCGGATCGGAACGGCGGCATAGACGAGAAGGCCTAGACCGGCGAAAGTCGCCACGGCCACGGCACAGCGCTGGAGTGCTAGGCCGTGGCTCTTCGCCTCAGCGTACCACAGCCAGACCAAAGCCGGAAGAAAAAACACCAAGGTCTGGTGGTTTACCAACCCCAGGCCCAACAGGAGGCCGGACAACCGAGCTCTCCTGTCGAAAGTCTCCGCGCCGCCTTCGCTCAAGAACAGCAATCCTGAAGCGAAGGCGGCTTGGGCCGTATACATCTCCGCCAACCCGCTGAATTTCCACAGTGGCGCGCAGCAGGCGAGCGTCAGTCCCGCCGTCCACCCCGCCCAGCGTCCGCGTCTTTGCGCCCAGGCCGCGAGCAGCGCGCAGGCCAGCGCCGCGGACGCCGCCGAGAGCAGGTTCAAGCGGTAGGCGGCATCCCCCCACGGCAGCAACCGCAGCCACAGCCGCCCGGCGAGCATGTAGAGCGGGTAGCCCGGCGGATGGGCCACGGCCAAGTCGCGCGCGCAGCGGATGAGGTCGCCGGCGTCGCGCGGCGCCAAGCCCGGGTAGGCCCCGCCGTCGTATAAGAGGAAGGCCAGCGCGAAGACGGCGGCGGGTATCAGACGGCCCAATTCTCGAAGGCCAGCGAGGGATCAGATCGCAGGCGCTTGCCCACCCTGCCGCGCCGCAAACGGTGCAGCGCGACCTGGGCGATCATGGCGCCGTTGTCCGTGCACAGACCGCGTGGAGGCATGGCGGCGCGCAGGCCCTTCTCCAGCGCCTTGGCGGCCACGTCCTCGCGCAGCCGGCTGTTGGCGGCCACGCCGCCGCCGATGATGACGTCCTTCACGCCGTATTCCTCGGCGGCGCGCAGCAGCTTGAAGACGAGGGTGTCGACGATGGCCTGCTGGAACGAGGCGCAGAGATCCTTGATCTCCTGCGGCGGAAGCGGCTTCTTGGGGAAGCCCCGGCGCTGCGTGTGGTAGAGCACGGCGGTCTTGAGGCCGGCGAACGAGAAATCCCAGGTGTCCGGCATGAGCGGCCGCGGAAGCGGCACCGCCTTGGGGTCGCCCTGCTGCGCCAGCCGGTCGATCACGGGGCCGCCCGGATAGCCGAGCCCGAGCAGCCGCGCGACCTTGTCGAAGGCCTCGCCGGCGGCGTCGTCGCGCGTGCGGCCGAGCACCTTATAGCGGCCGGGCCCGCGCGTGACCACGAGGTCGGTGTGTCCGCCCGAGACGATCAGCGCCACGAGCGGGAACTGGATCGGCTGGGTCAGCTCCGTGGCGAAGATGTGGCCTTCCAGGTGATTGACGGGCACCAGGGGCAGGCCCATGATGTGCGAGAGCGTCTGCGCCGCCACTTTTCCGACCAGCAGCGGTCCCATCAGCCCGGGACCGCGCGTGTAGGCGACGGCGTCGATCGATGTGACGCCGGCGTCGATGCGCGCCTGATCGATCACCTGGGCGATCTTCTGAAGGTGCGCGCGCGAGGCCAGCTCCGGCACGATGCCCTGATATTTCGCGTGCAGGTGCAGCTGCGAGGAGACGATGTTGGACATCACCGCCTTCTCCGAGTCGACGATGGCGGCGGCCGTCTCGTCGCAGGACGTCTCGATGCCGAGGACTCTGATGGCCTTATCCTTCCTTGCCCGCGGGCTTGAGGCTGCCCAGAACGTCGCGCGCGCGCAGCAGCTGCAGCGCGTTCTCCAGCGCGTCGTCGCGGACCAGGTCCTCCTTCTTCACGCCGGAGTGCGGCTTCTTGCCGAGCGCGTAGACGAGGTCCCACTGATTGTAGAGCTTGGCCTCGGTCTCTTGCGAGACGGCCACCGGCATGTCGGGCGTGATCCCGCCCGTCTTCGCCTTCTCGTTGCGCGCGATGGAGCGGCCCAGAGGCGTGTAATAGTGCGCCACGGTCAGGCGCAGGCCGGAGCCGTCCGAGAGCGGGATCACCGACTGAACGCTGGCCTTGCCGTAGCTCTGCGCGCCCATGATCAGCGAGCGCTTGTGGTCCTGCAGCGCGCCGGCGACGATCTCCGAGCCGGAGGCGGAGCCGCCGTTGACCAGGGTGATCATCGGAAGATCCGCGAACGGGGCCTTGCCCGAGGCGTGGAACTCCTGGCGGCTCTCGGGCTTGCGGCCCTGCGTGTAGACGATGAGCTTGTTGTCGCCCAGGAAGTCGGACGCCACCTCCACGGCGGCGGAGAGCAGGCCGCCGGGATTGTTGCGCAGATCGAGGATCAGCGCCTTCATGCCCTGCTTCTTGAGGTCGTTGAGGGCGTCGAGCGTGTCCTCGGCCGTGCGGCCGCTGAACTCGACGATGCGCAGGTAGCCGATGCCGGGCTCCAGCATCCAGTCCTGGACGCTCTCGATCTTGACGATCTCGCGAGTGAGCGTGAAATCCCGGGAGACCCACGGCCCGTCCTTGCCGTCGTCGGGAGCGCGCAGGATCGTCAGCGTGACTTTCGTGCCGGGCGCGCCGCGCAGCTTCTTGAGCGCGTCGCCCAGCGTCATGTCCTTGGTCGTGTCGCCGTCGATCTGCACGAGCCGGTCGTTGGGCAGGATGCCGGCGCGGAAGGCGGGCGTGCCGGGCAGGGGCGTGATGATGGTCAGCCACTCCTCGGTCATGCCCACGCGGATGCCGAGGCCGCCGAACTGGCCCTCGGTCTCCGTCTGGATCTCCTTGTGCGCCTCGGGGTCCATGTACTGCGAGAACGGATCGAGCGTGCGGACCATGCCGGCGGCGGCGCCCTCGATGAGCTTCTGCGTGTCCGGCTGATCGACGTAGTTGTCCTGGATCAGGCCCAGGACGTCGATCAGGACCTTGAGGTGCTCGTACGTCTTGTCCTGGCTCTGCGGCGACGCGACGGCGGGAGCGGCGGGAGCGGCGGCTTCGGCGGCCCGGGACGCGGCGGCCGCCAGCGCGACGACGGCCAGCGCGGCGGCGGCGGTCCACGTTCTCATTCTCATTCTACCCCCAACGAGATCTTATTGTTTCTTGAGCCAGGCCAGCGGATCGAGCGCCTCGGTGCCGCGGCGCAGCTCGAAATAGAGCCGGCCGGCCGAGTCGGGGGATCCCGCGCCGGCCTTGGCGATGACTTCGCCCGGCTGGACCTGCGCGCCCTTCT
>CAZZGQ010000008.1:5995-18209 GCA_964653765.1 uncultured Elusimicrobia bacterium
GATCCCGCGCCGGCCTTGGCGATGACTTCGCCCGGCTGGACCTGCGCGCCCTTCTCCTTCAGGATCGCGCCGAGGTCGCCGTAGATCCCGAAGAGACCCGACCCGTGGTCGACGATCAGGACCTGGCCGTACGAGCGGAATGGGCCGCTGAAGATCACCTTGCCGCCGCGCACGGCCTCGACGGCGGCGCCGGCGGCGGTCTTGAGCAGGATGCCCTGGTTGATCACCCAGGTGTCGAGCTCGGGATTCTTCTGGCGGCCGAACGGCTTGAGGACGGAACCCTGGGCCGGCCAGAGCAGCGAATTCGGCGGCACGTCCCAATGCGCCGCGGCCTGAGCCTGCGCCGAGTGGCGCGGCTCGCGCAGGCGACGGATCAGCCGCGTCAGCGCCCGGGCCGACTCCTCGAGGTCCTTGGCCCGCGCCGCCGCCGCGGCCGCCTTCTCCTGCGTCTCGGCGATGGCGGCCTTCTTGGCCTCGTACTCCTGCTGGCGGCTGGCGTGCTCCTTCTGCGCCTGGCTGCGGCGCTGCGCCAGCTCCTGCGCCTTGGCGCGCGTCTGCGCCTCGGCCAGCGCCGTCTGGCGGCTGACGCCCTGCAGCCCCAGCAGCAGGTCCACCTTCTCCAAGATCGCGGCGCGCGTGAAGGCCTCCCTCCACAGGTCGCTGCTTCCGTAATGCTCGTCGCGCGACGTCAGAATCCAGACGTGGCGCCGGAAATCGCCCGCCAGGGCGTCGTGCCAGTAGCTCTTGGCCTGCCCCAGCGAGACCAGGCGCGCCTTGAGCTCGCTCTTGCGCCGCTCGGCGTCGGCCACGTGGCGCTGCAGCTCCTCCAGCCGCCGGCGGCTCTGCCCCGTGCGCGATTGGATCTTCTGCAGGTCCTGGCCCAGCTGCTGCTCTTGGCGCTTGTATTCTTCGACCTCGCGGCGCGCGGCCTCCAGGTCCTTCTGCACCTGGGTGAGCTCGCGCTTCTTGGCCGAGGCCTGAGGCGCCTGCGCCTGCGCCAACGCCGCCGCGACGGCCGCCGCGGCCGCGAGACCGCAGACGAACCCGACCTTTATTCGATGCGCGCGCATAGGACCCAACCCGCGCCCGCGGCGGCGACGGCCAGCAGCGCCTGCGCCGCCGGGCCGGGCAGCCCCCACCACGGCGAGAGAGCCTTCATCGGCAAGACCAAGAGAGCCACCGAGCCGGCGGCGGCCAGCGCGCAAGCGCCGGCGAGCGCCGCGGGCAGGGCCTGCTCGCGCGAGAGCGCGGCCCGCGCGCGCCGGGCCGCCCAGAGGCCCGCCAGCAGGAGCGCGGCCGCCGCGCAGACGAGCGCCGAGAGCGCCACATCGATGAAGCGCGCGTAGAACTGCGCCTGGAGGATGGCCTGGATCTGCGCCGGCTTGTAGCGGGCGTCGGCGAAGTCGGCCACGCCCTGCGCCTTCGCCAGCCAATCGCCGACGTGAGCCAGGCCCTCCTGCGCCAAGCGGACCTCGAAGGCGGGCATGAGCGGGTTGTCGCCCACGAGCAGGACGGACTCGACGAGCTCGGGGTCGTCGCGGCGCAGCGCGCTGAGCTGCTCTTGGCGGCTCACCGCGCGGACGTCGTCGACCTCGGGCAGGGCCCGCAGCTGCTCGGCCACGACCTTCTGCTTGCTCTCGTCGAGGTCGGCCTTGAGATAGAGCAGCACGCGGAAGTCGTCGCGCAGCCCCGCTTCCGCGAGATGCGCCTGCCGCTGGAGGAAGAGCAAGCTCTCCCCGGAGACGCCGACGGCGACGCCGACCAGCGCGGCCAGGACCAGGCGCCTCTTCATCGCGCTCAGTATACCAAAGGAGGCGGCGGCGAATCGGTCGCCGAGCCGGATTCTAGTCGAAGAGCAGGCGAACCAGGGCCTCCGTCATGTCGGCCACGCGGACGGTCGGATGGGGCCGATAGCCCTTCCAATCGCGGTACCAGCCGACGCTCTGGAGCACCAAGTGCTGATGGTTGACTCCGCGCAGCAGGACGTCGTTGGCTCCCGGCACGGCCGCCGCCGGCGCGGCCACCGTCCCGTCGTTGAGCGAGCCGTCCAGCAGCTCGATGTCGCGGCGGCTCTTGTCGTAATAAGGGTCCTTGGGCTTGCCGCCGATGATCGTGCGGACGGTGTAGACCTTGTCCAGATCGCCGGGCGCCCATGGAGGCAGATTCCGCAGCACCTGCCGGCGCGCCCGCCTGGTCACTTCCCCGAGCGTCCGGAAGAAATTGACGCCGAAGCGCCAATAGCCGGCCCAATAGACGTAGAGGCGGCTCAAGCCGCCGCTGAGCGGCTGCTCCGCGATCGGCGTCCCGCCGATCGGCGACTGCATGATGACCACGCGGGAAACCTTTGCCTTGAGCTCGGCCGGCGCTCGCCGATACCAATCGTGGATCAGCATGCCGCCGCGGCTGTGTCCGATCAGCACCACCGGCGTCGGCGAGGCGACGACGGCGGCTTCGATCGCCTTCATCGCAGGCAAGCGCCGGCCCTCGGTGTGGATCTCGATCTTCGACGCGCGCAAGCCCAACGACCGCAGGCGCTCGAGGTTGTCCGCCATGTAGCCCGTGATCGAATTCGAGAAGACGCCGCCGACCCAGAGATAGGAGACGCTCCGCGCAGCCGGAGGAAGCGGACCAGCCGTCCCCGCCGCCACGCTCTCGTGGATGTCGAGCAGCCGGGCGGTCAGGTCCCGGCCCGCCCGCTGCGCGTCCTCGCTCGAGGCGCGCCCGACGTCGGGGAGAGCCGCGATCGTCTGGTCGAGCCTGGTCAGCTCCGAGCGGACGGCGGCGGCGCCCGTGGGAGTCTCCGGCTGCGGGGCGATCAGCGGATTCTGCGGGGAGACGGCCGAGACGAGCTCGGCGGGCTCCGGCAGCTTGGCGGTCGGAGGAAGAGCCGGAGCTGCGAACAGGAAGGAGGTTGCCGCGACGATCTTTTTCACGCCGCGATGCTAGCAAAGGGCCGGAGATGCCCGGGTCTGTCCTTAGTAACACGCGCATTCCAGGCGCGTGACAGCGCGCGCTTTTAGCGGCGAGAGTAGGGGACGAAAGACCGCAGCAGGCGCATCGTCCACTCGCCCACCTGCGGCAGCAGGAACAGCGCCGTGAACGTCAGCAGCAGGGGCGCCCGGCGGCGGGCGTAGGTCAGGAAGCCGGGCCAGGCCTCCTCGGTCTTGGCGGGCCGGGGCTGCTCCGCCGCGGAAGGCGCGGGAGCGATCTTCAGGACGTCGGGGTGCGCCAGGAGCCGCGGGATGCGCGTGACCGGCGCCTCGCCCACGATGACGAGGGCCACGTCGCGCGAGTCCGGCAGCGTCTGGAAGCCGATCGTGCGCGTCCACTTGAAGTCCGCCGAGCCCGACAGCTCGGCGATCACGCGCTTGAACGCGTCCGCGGCGTTGCCGTCCGGAGGGATTCGCAGGCCGACCACGATGGAGGTCCGCGCCGCGTCGGCGCCCAGCGGGCGCGGGCCGCCGTGGTCGACCTCGATGCGCACGACGCCCGGCGCCTGGATCGCCTGCGCCAGCCGGTCCGTGGGCAGCCAGCCGCGCAGCGACGCGCGCGAGGCGTCGGCGGTGCCGGAAGCGGCGGCGAAGCGCGGGTCCGCGACGAAGCCCGTCAGCCGCGAGAACGAGGCCACGGCGTCCTTGAGCTCGGTCTGCGGCGGCAGGTTCAGGTCGACGGCCACGAAAAGCTGGCCCGCCGCGGGAGGCACGATCGCCTGGAACGGCGGCCGCGGCTGAGGCGCGGCCGCCTGCGGATGATAGCTCTTGTCGGCGCCCAGGACGCGGGCCTCGAACTCGCTGCCGGCGGCCGGCGCCGCCTCTTCCGCGCTCGTCTGCTCGACGCGCGCGCTCGTCACCTTCAGCGGCTTGCCCATCGAGCCCCAAAGCGCGTAGCCCCGAGAGGCGCCCGCCGCGGGCGGCCGCGGCTGCGCCACGGCGTCCGTGATCCGTTCCTGCTCGCGGCGTCGCGCCGTGGCCGGATCCACCATCACGAAAGCGCCGATGCGCCCGCTCGCCGGCGCCGTCGTCGTCTCCGTCGCCGTGCCCTGGACCTGCGTCATCGCCGCGGCTCCGCTCGCCTCCGCCAGCATCTGCCTCGGCGCCGCCTCCACCTGCGGCTGCCGCGGCCCCGCCGCCTGAGCGTCCGCCGTCGGCTGCGTCAGCCGCGGCGCTTCCTCGATGAACTGCCCCGCGGCCCCCGTCGTCGCCGGCGCCCCGCTGCCGTTCTCGCCCAAGAACGAAGCCGAGAAGGTCGTCCGGTTCTTCTTCTGTTGCTGCTGCTGCTGCTGCGCGGCGTAGGAGTTGACCAACAACGCGACGCCGAGGCAGGCTGCGATCATGGTCCGATCCTAGCACAAGGGCCGCGCCTAGGACAATAGTCCTATCAATCGCTAGGACTTCAGCCCTAGGCCCGAAGTCGGCGCCAGGGACCGGAGGGCCCTCGTCCCGGCATGGAGCCGCAGCTACCCTTGAGCGATGACGCCCGCGTGGCGACGCTCGCTGGCCGCCTTGCTGGCGGTCGCTTTGGCCGCCGGCTCCGCGCCGCCGGCGGCGGCCGCGTGGATAGAGGCCGCGCCTCGTCCGGACGCCGGCCCCGGCCCGCTCGTCCTGCCCGACCTGCCGTCCGCGCTCGCCGCGCCGGCGCCCGCGGAAGCGGCGGTGGCCCCTTTCGCGCCGTCGGCCGCGCTCGGAGGCGGGGATGCCGCGGCCCCCGGAGCGAGACCGACGGCGGACGCGCAGGCGAACGCCGCCGCCGCGCCGGCCGCCGTCCCCGCTTCGGTCTTCGACGGAGCGCCGGCCGCCGATGAGGACGAGCCGCTGCCGCCGGCCCTCGCCTCGCTGCAGCGCGCGTTCAGCCGCCCGGCGGCCGCACCCTCGCCGAAAGCCGCGACCGCGCCCGCCCCCAAGGTCGACACGGGGCGCCTCTATTCGCCGGACCTGATCCCCGCGCGCCTCTACGCCTTCGGCCACTTCGGCGCGCTGCGGCGCCACGCCGCGGAGGTCATGACGCGCCTGGCCCTTCCCGGCGACCGGCCGGATTATTCGCTCCGCTTCCACGCCAACGTCTTCCCCTTCGCGAAGGTCTGGGCCGAGAAGGGCTTCCTGCTGCTCAACCTCGGCGTGCTCGCGCTGACGGGCAGCGAGGACGAGCTCGCCGCCGTTTTGGCGCAGCGCATGGCCGCCTCCAACCCGCACCAGTTCAAGGCCGACGCCGACGACGCGCAGCGGATGCGTTTCCTCGAGCAGCTGGACGGCTACCGCGACCTGCCGCCGCTGCAGCGCGAGGAGCTGCGCGCCGACCTCGGCGGCGTCGAGCGCCTGGCCGCGGCCGGCTACAACCCGTGGGCGGCGTACGACTATCACAAGCGCATGGCGAAGATCCACGCCAAGCTCAAGCGAAAACGCCTGCTGCGCTGGATCGTCTCCCGCCTTCTGACGCCGACGAAGAGCTACCTCGACGATCACCCGGCGCCGGAGCTGCGCATGGCCGCGATCAAGGGCTACATCCTCCAACGCGGCCTCAAGGAGGACACGACGGACCTCGTCGGCAACCGCAAGCCGCTGCCTTTGTCGCTGCGGCTGCTGCGCCTAAGGATACGGCCGTTCACGGCGATGGCCCTGTCGCCTCTCTTCTATTGGCTGAGCTTCCTGAACTCGTCCTACTACGCCCTGGCGTCCCTCATCGGCTACCTATCGCCCAATACCGGGATGGTCCTCGTGGAAGCGCGGGAGAAGACGATGAGCGCCTGGGAGCGCGCGCTCGTGGAGACGGCGGTGCGCGCTCGCGATTTCCTGGGCGCCCACGGCTTCGAGGGCCCGATGTCCTGGATCGGCGCCAACGTCGGCGGGGGCAGCGTCGCCGTCGCATTCCTCTCCCTATATCCGCTGGGCCTGGGCTATCTCGCCGCGCGCGCCTATTACTTGAACCGGAATTACCCGATCCTGCGGCGCGTGCGGCGGGAGCGCCGGAGCCTGCGCTCGCCGCGGCGCTACTCGGACGATGAGCTGCGCGCGCGTCTTGCCTCCGGCCTGGAGCGGCTCGCCGACATCGAGACGATCTACTTGGACGGCGACAACGCGCAGAAGTTATACCGTTATTTCGACGGCTTGACCTGGAACCGCTACCGCTGGCCCGTCCTCTACCGCGGCCTCCTCGAGGAGCAGCGGCACCGGCTCCTCGCTATGCCCGACGACCGACGCCGGCAGGCGGAGCTGGAGCTCGGCGCGTTCCTGCGCCGACGCTTGCCGCCGTTCGCCGCCGAGAACGCCGGGCTGCGCGACGCTTGGCTGGCGCTCGCGGCGCAGGCTCACGCCGCGCTGCCGCCGGAGCACGCGACGATCCTGGCCGCGCGCGCGGCGGCGCTGCTGCGCTCCGGCGACGCCGACGCGATCCTCCGTCTCGTCCCTGACCTGATCAAGGCGAAGCTCTACGGCTCCCTGCGCGCTCTCTACCGCCGGCACGATCGCTCCCTCTTCGCCGCCGCCGTCGCCCCCAAGGACGCCGGCGGCCCCGAGCTGGCGAACGCCTGGATCGACGGCGACCGCGCGCTCCGGCAGCGCTGCACACTGGGCAAGGCCGGCTATTTCCTCTCCAAGCTCCCGCGCGAGCGCAACGCGGTGCGACGGCGGCTGGGGCGCCTGTTCTCGCCGCTCGACGAGAAGCTGGCCGCGGCCGCCCTGCTGGACCGGCTCCCTCTCGAGAGCTGGCGTTGGGTCTCGCTGCGCCGTTGGCTGACGGCGGCCGATCGCGTCCTGCTGCTTGCCCAGCTCGTGGTCTCGTTCCGCTCCATGAAGGACCTGGCGTCGTTCATCGACGCTCGGCTGCGTCCGCGCTCCGTGCCCACCGCCGCCGTGCGGACCCTGCTGATGCGCGCCGCCCTGCTGCGGTCCGGCTGGCTCGGCTCCGCCTCCGACCTGGACGCCCTGCTCGCCACGGAGGAGATGTGGCCGCAGCTGGGCGAGAACCGCGGCGGCCCGATGGAGACGCTGATGATCGAGCTCATCGAGCGCAACGCCAAGAGCCTCCCGGGCCCGTGGAGCTACGAGCCCGCCGCCTCGGAGGCGCTGCACGCCTTGTACCTGCGTCGCCAGGCGGCACTCGGGCTGGCGCCTCGCGACCTCGCCGGGCGCGTCGACCTCTGGCGCCGCCTCACCGAGCGCGGCGTGACGGCGGCCACCGACTCCGAGTTCGAGCGCTTGCGCGCCGAGGCGACGGGCCCGCTGCTCGACGCCCTCGAGCAAGACGCCGTCGCCGGCCGGGTCTGGGACCCCTCAGCTCGCGCAGGCATCGTCGAGCGCAACCTGCGGCTGTCGCCCGCGTACCTGGGCCTCCTGGCGGCGCGCGATCCGCGGAAGCGCTTCTCGCTGCTGCGGCGCGTCGTCGCCGCTCTGCAGAAGGACATGCCCGACCGGGGCGTGTACTACGTGGACATGATCGAGCGGCTCTCGAACGAGATCGTTTCGAGCCCCGCCGAGAGCGCCTACCTCCAGGCGCAGAAGCTGCCCGTCGACCAGGGCGGCGAGAAGTCCGAGGATTCCTCGCTGCGCGTAATGTCGACGCTCTTCTCCCAGGCGCTCTCGTGGCGGCGCTCGCAGCAATGGGCGCTGATCCTGTTCCTTCGCGGCGACGCGCCGCCGAGCCGCAAGATCCGGCGCGCGTTCATGACCGTCGGCACCGAGCGCGTGAAGCGTTTCTACGACACCCTGCCGCTGAGCGCCCGCGTCGGCCTGCTCGACACCTTCGTCGACTCGCCCAAGGGCCTGGCGGGCAAGGTCCGCGCGCGGCGAGGCTGGAGCGGCGTCATCGTGGACCACGTGCTGCCCCGCGACAAGCCCGAGGCCCGGCGCGTGGCCCGCGAGATGCTGGAGTCGTTCCTCTACGCCCTCGAGAAGACCGGCAACACCGGCTTCCAGAGCTATCTGCTCGCCTACATGCTCGCCCTGCCCAAGGATCAGACGTCGTCCGTGGGCAAGACGCTCAAGGGCGTGCTCGAGATCTTCGGCGCCACGGGAATCAAGATCGGCCAGTTCCTGGCGGCCTCGGGCCTGCTCGACGAGAATTCCACCGTCGAGCTGCGCGAGCTGCACGAGCGCGCGCTGCCGCCCGAGCGCGAGCAGTCGTACCAGGACTTCCGGGGCATCGTCGGCGGCCGCGCGCTGCCGTTCGGCGTCCGCGAGCGGCTGGGCGCGGCGTCGATCAAGTACGCCCACTTGGCGCGCGAGAAGGAGACCGGCGAGGAGATCGTCCTCAAGCCGTTCCGGCTCTCCGCGCAGGCGCACACCAACCAGGAGTTCGCCCTGCTCGATCACATGACGGCCTTCCTCCAGCGCCGCCGGGGGCGCCGCTACGGCGCGCTGCGGGCCATCATAAACGCCGCCAAGAAGGCGGTGGCCCGCGAGCTGTCCTCCGCCAACGAGGCGACGCGCTCCGACATCGCCCGCCGCCGCATCTACGCCGGGCGCGACACCGACTCCGTCTCCGTGGTCGCCCCCCGCGAAGTCCGCCTGCACGAGCGCCTCATCGCCGCCGAGCTGGCCCGCGGCGTCTCGCTGTACGACCTGGAGCCCTCGGCGCGCTCCTGGGCCGCCGCCGAGGTCCTCTCCCTGGAGACCGACGTGCTCTTCGCCCCCGGAGCGGACGACGCGCTCATCGACTTCGACCCGGACCGCCACCCCGGCAACTATCGCTTCGAGGCGGTCGGCGGCCGCCTCTACATCCGCCCCATCGACGCCGGGCAGGGCGTGACCATCACCGTAGCCGACCGGCGCAAGATCGTCTCGCTCATCGCCGTAGCCCAGGTCATGCGGGAGGCCGGCGCGACGCGCTGGGCGACGGAGGAACTGGGCCGGATCCTGGGGCTCAACGCCAAGGCTCTCCGCCGGGCGCGGCGCTCGCTGGGCCGCTACTTCCCCGATCGCGGCCTGGCCCGCGAGGCGGCCTACTTCACGCTGCTCGGCGGCTTGGACGACGCCGGCGTGGCCGTCGATCCGGCCTATTACGATTTCGTGCGCGGCATCGTGCAGTTCAAGCAGTACCAGGAGTTCGCGCCCGCCCAGGCAAAGACGCCCATCGCGGCGCTGACCGCCGCTGTCGTGGAGCGCGGAGAGGAGTACCGCCGGACGATGACGATCACGCGCCTGGAGACGCTCGCCGCGGGCTGGGACCTGCTGCGCGACAAGGCGCTGGACCGACCGTCCCTCGGCCGCGCCGGGCAGTGGCTGCGCGAGCCGCGCAACCGCCGCCGCATCCGCGCCGTCGCGACGCTGGGCCTGCTCGGCTGGGCCCTCGCCTCCCATCCACAGGTGATCCGGCAAGGCGCCGACCTGGCGTGGAGCCGGACCTCCCCCGTCCTCTCCGCGGTCGTCGACAAGCTCACGCCGATCAGCTGGGAGGAGCAGTTCGAGCAGGGCTACGCCCTCGTCCCCGCCGAGGAACGCGAGAAGACGCTCTGGACGTGGATCGACAAGACTCCCCCTGGTCGAGCTAAGATCACCCTCCGTGACTTCGACCCGCCCCCCTACTACGCGACGCTCAAGCTCGTCCACGAGGCCGCGGCCGGGACGATGCGCCTCGACGCCGGGCAGATCAAGAAGCTCGCCGTTACCCTGGACCGCTACTACGTCAAGGTCGAGCTCGTCGAGCCTCTCGTGTCGGTGGCGAAGATGGCCGCCGCCGGCGGCGACCCCGCCACGGCCCTCGCCGCGCTCAAGACGGCGCTCACCGCCAATGATATCGAAGGACGAGCCCTCGCCGCCCGTCGCGTCGAGGAGCTCGCCACGGCCGGATCGATCAACCGCCCGGAAGCCGCCGATCTGCTCGTCGGCGCCGCCCGGCGCACCAAGTACGCCCCAGAGCAGATACAGCTCCTTGACGCGGCCCAGCGTCTGCGCTCTCCTTAGCTAGTGCGCGTGAGAGTGCCCGTGATGCATCGCCCCCGAAGGCGACGCCGTGTGGTGGTGAGCGTGAGTGACGCGCAGGCGCCAGGCGATGAGGAAGGCGCCGATGCCGGCGCCGACGGCGAGCGTGGCGAAGGAGTGAGCTAAGGCCAGCCATTCGGGAACGGCGCCGCGGCCCACGGCCTGGGCGATGCCGATCGGCGCGAAGAGGCCGAGGACGAACCAGCCGCGCGGGTCGTTGATCGGTTTGGCGGGAAGCGAGGAGCAGTCCGGGCAGTCCAGGCGCCAGTTCACGAGGAACATCGCCTGCATCAGGCACGGGAAGCCCACCAGCGTCTCGCGCCAGCGCCAGGGCCACCACCAGAGCTCGGGCAGGCGCGGCGACAGGCGACGCCAGGCGTCGAGGCCGGCGGCGTGCAGCGTCCAGCGCGGCGCCAGCAGCAGCGCGGCGGCGGCGAGAGCGAGCAGGACTTTCAGCAGCGCCCCGTACGTCGCCGGCTTCGCCAGGGCCTTGGACCACGTCTCGAGGTCGATGGTGTAGAGCGTCAGCAGGGCCACGGCCATGGGGCCGGCCAGGGCGGCCCAGTTCCAGGCCGCCGACAGCGGCGCCTGCCCGGCCGTCAGCGCGTGCACGACGGCGGCCGCGAGGGCCGCGAACGCCGCCGTCGCCGTCATGCCGCCCGCCAGCTGGAGCACGGGAGACAGCGCGGGGTGCTGATGCAGCGCGAACTGGCGCAGCCGGCGGAGCAGGACCAAGCCGCCGCGCGCGGCGAGCAGGGGGCCGAGGATGCCCAGCAGCCAGGCCGCGGCCAGCGCCAGGCCGGCGATCGGGCCGGAGGGCGGCGGCGGCAGCTGCTTGGCCGCGTCGAGCGTGGCCGGCGCCTGTCCGCGCGCCGCGACCTCGCGCAGCGCGGCGCGCACGGCGTCCAGGTTGGCGTCGACGCTGCGGCGGGGATCGAGATGGACCACGAGCAGGCGCCTCGGCGTCGACAGCGCGCGCCGCAGCAGCGGCGCCGGCGAGCCGCCGACGTCCCAGGACGCCGCGCGCAGGCCCAGGTCCGCCGGCAGATCCGGAGGCGCGTCGGCGTAGACGGCCGGCAGGCCGCCCAGCGCCGCCACGCGCGCCGGGTCGTAGCCGCGCAGCGCCACCTCGCGCCCCTCGGGGACCTCGATGTGGCGGAAGCCGGCCAGCGTGCCCGTCGTGGGCGAGACCCCTTGGCTCGTCATCGCCTGCAGGAGCTGGTCGTAGAGGCGGGCGTCCTTGGTCCAGAAGCTGTTGGACCGCAGCGGCGCCGAAGGCGGCAGCAGGCCCACGGCCTTCCAGCGCTCGATCTCGGCGCGGGTGAAGTGGAGGATCTCTCCGCGCGTGACGGCGTCCTCGAGCGGCTGCGGGCGCAGGATCGCCGCGCCCACCCCCATCGCCTTGGCGCGCGCCCAAAAGTCCTCGAGCTTCACGTTGGACTGGGCGCAGAGGGCGGCGGCCTCGTCGGACTCGACGGAGGCGACGACGACGCGGCGCGAGTCGCTGTCGTCGCGGGAGACGAGGGCGATGGCTCCGGCCGCGAGCAAGGCCAGCAGCAGCGCCGCGGCGCGCCCGCTCACGCCGGCTTGGCGGCCCGCTTGGCCGCGTCCTTATAGAGCTCGAGGTAGCGTTCGATCGAGCGTTCCCAGGAGAAGTCGCCGTTGATCGCCGCCGACGCCCGCGCTTCCCACGCCGGCGCGCCGAACGCGGAAAGGGCGCGCTCCAGCGCGCGCCGCAGGTCGGCGGCGTCGCCGGGCGCGGCCAAGTAGCCGTTCGCCTTCGGCCCCTCCTCCACCACCGTGTCGGCCAAGCCGCCCGTGCGCGAGACGACGGGCACGGCGCCGTAGCGCATGGCGATCATCTGGCCCAAGCCGCAGGGCTCGAAGCGCGAGGGCATGAGGAAGAGGTCGCAGGCCGCGTAGAGGCGGTGGGCGAAGGGATCGTCGAAGGCGCGGCGGAAGTGGACCGAGCCGGGGTGGCGGCGCTCGAGGGCGGTCAGCGACTGCTGCAGCGCGGCGTCGCCGGTGCCGACGACGGCGAGCTGGCAGCGCGAGAGCAGCGGCTCGATCGCCTCCGCGGCCAGATCCAAGCCTTTTTGATAGTCCAGGCGCGAGATCACGCCGACCAGCGGCTTGCGCGGCTCGCCCGCCAGGCCGCTCTCCTTCTGCACGGCGGCTTTGCAGGCCGCCTTGCCCGCGGCGCGGTCCGCCGGCCCGAAGCGCCGCGGCAGCGACGAGTCGCGCTCCGGGCTCCAGATGTCGAGATCGAGGCCGTTGAGCACGCCGAAGAGCGTTTCCGAGCG
>CAZZGQ010000008.1:18309-32078 GCA_964653765.1 uncultured Elusimicrobia bacterium
GGCTCCAGATGTCGAGATCGAGGCCGTTGAGCACGCCGAAGAGCGTTTCCGAGCGCCCCTTGAGCAAGCCTTCCATGCCGAAGCCGCGGTCGGAAGAGGTCTGGATCTCCCGCGCGTACGTGGGGCTGACGGTGGTCAGGACGTCGGCGAAGACGATGCCGGCCTTGAGGAAGCTCACCTTGCCGTAGTATTCCAGGCGGTCGGGCGTGAAGTCCTCGGCGCCGAAGCCGGCGGCTTCCAGCGCGGCCGGCTGGAAGTTCCCTTGATAGGCCATGTTGTGCAGCGTGAAGACCGAGGCCGTGGAGGCGAAGAAAGGGTCGCCCTTGTAGCGCCGCTTCAGATACGCCGGGATCAGGCCCGTCTGCCAGTCGTGGGCGTGGATGACGTCGGGCTTGAAGCCCACGACCTTGAGGCCCTCGAGCACGGCGAGCGAGAACAGGATGAAGCGGCGGTCGTTGTCGGGATGGTCGCCGCCGTCGCGGCCGTAGAGGCCCTCGCGGTCGTAAAAAGGAGGATAGTCGATGAAGCAGACCGACAGCGAGCCGCGCTGCATGTAGCGCAGCGAGGCCTGCAGCGTCTCGCCGCCCAGCTTGATCGGGAGCGGCTTGGAGAGCCCGTCTTGCAGCGCCTCCGCCGAGATCGCCCGGTAGCGCGGCAGGAACAGGCAGACGTCGTGGCCGGCCGCGCCGAGCTTGCGTCCCATGGCACCGACGACGTCGGCCAAGCCGCCGGTCTTGCAGAAAGGAACGGCCTCGCTGGCGGCCAGGACGATCTTCACGGGGAGATACTACTTTACTAGGATCGGAGATGGAAATGCCGGCATCCCTGCTGCTCCTCCTCGTCCTTCCCCTGCGCCCGGCCTCGGGCGCCGAGATCGACGCGAAGCTGCCCGCCCCCGCCCTGGCGGCGCCGGCCGCGCCGGGGACGCCCGCGCTCTCTCTTCCCCTCGGCGCGCTCGAGTTGCCGTCCGCTCCAGGCGGCGATGCCGCCGCTCCCGCCGCGTCTCTGGTCCTCTTCCCCGACCTGGCCGGCGACGCGCCGCCCGCGCGCTACCTGCCGGATTCGGAGCTCGAGTCGCTGCCGCTGGAGCCGGCGCCGGCCGCCGGCTCGCCCGTCGATCGGGAAGACCTCGCCGTGCTCCACGATTGGCAGAACAAGCGCACGGCGGGTGAATGCGCCCGAGCGAGCCTCGAAGCCCTCGTGAGCTACGAGACCTTCTTCGGCGGCGTGAGCCCTTTCCCGTGGCCTCTGCCGGAGGAAGCGAAGACGCTGCTGCGCAACGCCACCAAGGACGCCGCGCGCGCGCAGAAGCTCTTCAAGGACCTCTATCGCCGTCCGCGGCCGTACGCGCGCGACGCCTCGCTCGCCCCCTGCGTCCCGCGGCCCGGCAAGGACGACAAATCCTACCCGAGCGGGCACGCCACCCTGGCGCGCGTGCTCGGCCGGATCCTCTCCGAGCTGCGGCCGGCCCGCCGCGACGAGTTCATGGCGCGGGCGGACGAGATCGCCCTGGACCGGATCATCGGCGGAGTGCACCACCCCTCCGACGTGCAGGCGGGCATGCGGCTGGGCGACGAGGTGTTCGCGGCCCTGATGCGCCGGCCGGAGTTCCGCGCGGACTTGGAACGGGCGCGCGGCGTCGTCAGCCGCTAGGCGAACTCCGCTCGGCGTAAGCAACTATGTCCGGACATAGTTGCCTACGTTACCTGGTGTGTCCGGACACACCAGGGCACGCTTGCTGAAGACTGACTACTCCCAGATCGACTTGCGCTTGGGCTCTTCGGGCTGCTGCTCGGCGTCCGCTTCGACAGGTTCGGGAGGCGTCTCGGGCTCGGCCTCCACCGCCTCCTCCGCCTCGCGCTCCGCCGCCATCTCTTCGCCGGCGGCGAACTCCTTGGACTG
Source organism: uncultured Elusimicrobia bacterium (assembly GCA_964653765.1). GTDB lineage: Bacteria > Elusimicrobiota > Elusimicrobia > UBA1565 > UBA9628 > JAGWUP01. The sequence goes on from CAZZGQ010000008.1 coordinate 20,212, forward strand.
CGCTTCGACGCAGGACGGGAGAGGCTTCTCAGGCTTCGTCTCGGCCGGAGCCTCGGCCGCTTCAGCGGCCAAAACCTCCACGGGCTGCTCCGTCTCCGCCGGCGTCTCGGCCGGGGTCTCCGTGGCCGTCTCGGCCGGCGCGGCGCCGTCCGTCGCGGGGATGTCGCGCGCGCCCAGCGGCGCGTCCTCGACGACGAAGGAGTCGATCGGCGGCAGGTCCTCGAGGCTGCGCAGGCCGAAGTGGCGCAGGAACTCCATCGTGGTGCCGTACATCAGCGGGCGGCCCACCGTCTCGCGGCGGCCGACGACCTCGATGAGCTTCTTCTCGACGAGCGTCTCGAGAGCGGCGATGACCTCGACGCCGCGGATCTGCTCGATCTCGGCGCGCGTCAGCGGCTGCTTGTAGGCGATGATGGCCAGCGTCTCGTGCGCCGCCGTGGACAGGCGCATCGTCATCTTCTCGGTGTAGAGCTTCTTGACGATCGGCGCGTAGTTGGGGCGCGTGCCCATCTGGAAGCCGTCGGCGACCTCGACGAGCTGCACCGGGCCGGACTTCTCATCGAGATCGGCCTTGATCTCGGCGATGGCGTCGGTGACGCGCTTGGACTGCTTCTGGGGGACGCCGACGTACTTGCACAGCTGCTGCAGCGTCAGCGGGTGATCGGTGATGAAGAGGAGGCTTTCGAGGGCCTTCCGGAGCGGGATCGTGTCCACCGCGGGCGCGTCGGAGGGGGCCGCGGAAGCTTCGGCGGTCGAAGTCTCGGTCGAAGCCTCGCCCGCTTCAGCGGGCGAAACCTCGGGGAGGGTCTTCGTCGCCGCCTCCGCGGACGCCTCGGCGATCACCGTCTCCACGACGGTCTCGGCCGCCGCCAGCTCCGCGGCAGCGGGCTGCGCCGCGACGGCGGCCTCGGCGGTCTCGACGGCCACGGCGGCATCGGCCGTCGCCGCCTCCGCGACGACGACTTCTTCCGCGGCGACGACCTCAGACTTGGTTCGCTTCTTTCCCATCGGGAGTGCCCTCTTTCTTGAAGATGACGATCTTTCCGAAGTTCCCTTCCTGCCGGATGAAGATCTTCTGCAGCTTGGTGAGCTCGAGCAGCGCGAGGAAGCAGCTCATGATGGAGCGGCGCTTGCGCTCGTCGTGGAAGAGCTCGTCCCAGCTCATGGACGGCTTGCGGGCGAGCGCGCCGAGGATCTTCTCCATCTTCTCCTCGATGGGATATTCCTCGCCCAGGACTTCCTTGGCCTCGACGTTGTCGTCGGCGCGATCCAGGACCTCGCGCAGCGCCGAGAGCAGGTCGAAGGTGGTCATCGCCAGCGTCTTCTCGGCGTCGGTGAACGTCGGCGTGCCGCGGTAGTAGATGTCGGCGAACTCGTCGGCGCGCTTCTCGAGGAACTGCGCGGCCTGCTTGAACTTCTGGTACTCGACGAGCTTGGCCACGAGCTCGGCGCGCGGATCCGGGCCTTCGTTGCCGTCGGCGTCCTTGTTGCTCGGCAGGAGCGTCTTGGCCTTGATGCTCATCAGCGTCGAGGCCAGCACCAGGAACTCTCCCGCCAGGTCAAGGTTGAGCTCCTTCATCATGTCCAAGTAGCCCAGGTACTGGCTCGTGATGTGGGCGATCGGGATGTTGTTGATGTCGAGATCGTCCTTCTTGATCAGGAAGAGCAGGAGGTCGAGAGGACCCTCGAAGATCTCCAGCTTCACTTCGATCGCCATTTAGGAAATCCTCATCGCTTTGCGGACTTCGCGCATCGTCGCCTGCGCCTCGACGCGCGCCTTGCGGGCGCCCTCGGCCAGGATGTCGGCCACGTCCTTCGCCGTGTGACCCTCGCGGCGCTTGCGGAACTCGGCGAACTGCGCTTCCATCGCCGGGATCAGGTTCTCGCGCTTGTTGGCCACGCAGCCCAGCGCGCCGGAGCGGCAGTCGTCGCCGATCTTTTTCACCTTCGCCGGGTCGGCCAGATAGAGCTTCTCGAGCGCGTACACGGTGCAGCCCGGCGGGTTCTCGGGCGAGGGCTCCGGATGGCCGGGGCTGTCCTTCTTCACCTTGAGCGGATCGGTGTACGCCGTCATGATCTTCTTGGCCAGCGACTCCTGCGTCTCGTAGAGGTTGATGGCGTTGCCGTAGCTCTTGCTCATCTTGCGGCCGTCGAGGCCGGGCAGCTTGGGCGTCGGCGTGAGGAGAGGCTGCGGCTCGGGCAGCACTTGGCCGTAGATCGAGTTGAACTTGCGCGCGATCTCGCGCGAGAGCTCGAGATGCGGGAGCTGGTCCTGGCCCACGGGCACCTTCTCGGCGCGGTAGACGAGGATGTCGGCGGCCTGCAGCACGGGATAGCCGAGATGGCCGAACGTGCGCAGCTCGTGACGGCGCGGCGTCTCGGCCGCTTCAGCGGCCGAAACCTCCTCGTCTTGCTCCGTCGCCTTGGTCAATTTCGTCTTGGCCAGTTCCTGCAGTTGTTCTTTCCACGTCGGGTTGTTCTCGAGCCAGGACAGGGGCGTGATCATCCCGAGCAGGAGCGCCAATTCCGCGTGCTCGGGCACGTCCGACTGCTTGAAGAGGGGGCTCTTCGCCGGATCGAGGCCGGCGGCCAGCCAGTCCAGGACCATCTCGCGCGTGTTCTCCTGCAGCTGCGACGGGTCGTCGTAGCCCGTCGTGAACATGTGCCAGTCGGCGACGAAGAAACGGCAGTCGTGCTGGCCCTGAAGGGCGACCCAGTTCTTGAGGGCGCCGAAATAATTCCCGAGGTGGAGGCGGCCCGTGGCGCGCATCCCGGAGACGACGCGGCTCATGGTTTGCTGCCCATATCCTTCGGAGGCAAACCATTCCCTTCGGTCATCGGCGGCTATCTTACCATTTCCCGTCGGCGGTTCGACGAGGACTTAGAGGAAAAACAGCGCCAAAAAGTAAGCCGTGCCGATGGCGCCGACGGCTTCCACGATGAAGCCGGGCGGCGCCAGCAGCGGCGTCGCCACGATGGCGGCGATGAAGAGGGCGAACAGCGCCACGTCGAGCTTGCGGTCGCTCTTCGGGAAGAAGAAATTCAGGAAAGCCGCCATCGTGATCTCGCCGGTGACCTGGGTCAGCACTCCGGGCGGCGTGATCTTGAGGCAGATCAGGTAGCCCAGCAAGCCGGCGGCGACTTTAAGGAAAAGGGACGCGTTCGCGGAGAGGTGCCAGGACGAGGATGACAACGGCGAAGCGCCCGCCTCCTTCTTAGGCAGGATCGAGCCGGTCTCGACGCTGGGCACCGGGATCGCGGCCAGTCCGCCCGAATGAGACTTGGCGATGGCGTCGATGCGGTTCTGGATCTTGTCCTTGTCGTCGTCGAACGTCTGGCCCTCCAAGTCGCCGAGCAGGCGGGAGATCGCCGCGCCCTTGACGGCGGGTTCGGACTCGACGGCGACGCGCTTGATCGCGAGCCGGCCCTTGTCGGCCTCGTCGCTGAAGGTCGAGACGCGCGTGAACTCGGCGATCTCCTCCACGGCGGCCAAGCGCACGCCGGCGAACTGCGAGGCCCGCGCGATGCGCTCCAGCGCGTTCATCGAGAGCATCCGCTCGTCATCGAAGGAGGCTCCCTGGACCTGCTCGCCGAGAGCCCGCGCCGCGAGCAGTTGCGCGGCCTCGCTCGGGTTGCCCTTCGCGAAACCTTCGAGGCGCCGCACGGCCTTCTCGCGCTCGTCGTCGAAGGAGGCCTGCCTCAACTGCTCGATGACGGACTGGAGCACCAGCGTCTGGCCGTCGTTATTCAAGACGATCGGGGCCGGCTGGGGCGCGGAGACGGGAGCCTGCGCGGCGATGCCGCCCGCGATGGCGGCGCCGGAAGCGGCGAGGTCGGCGGACTTCTTCGCCTCGTAGGCCTGGCGCGCCTGGGCGACGGCGGTGTCGAAGCCGGCAGCCTCGGCGGGCTTGTAGAACGCCATCAGGCGGCGCAGCTGCTCCAGCTGCTCCACGGTCTCGCCCAGTTGAGCGGAGGAGGCGTCGTCCTTCTGGGCCGCGGCGAGCAGCGACTCGGAGCGGGCGCCGACGATGCGCAGGGCGCGGGTGAAGACTCCCGCTTTGTCCCCGCCTTCCTCGTAGATCTGGGCCAGAGCCTCGTTGAGGGGCCCGAGCATCGCGCGCTGCCCCGGCACCTTGGGATCGAGGTTCTTGAGGACGTCGAGCGACGACTGCGGCATGCCGGAGAAACCGCCGCGCGCCGTGGAGATCACCGACAGCACCTGCCGGGCCTCGACCGTCGAGACCTCGGCGAAGGGCCCGGCGTGGGCGGCGATGGAAAGGAGAGAAACGGCGAAGGCGGCGGAGAAAAGGGAGCGCGTGGTCATGGGAGGAGATGATAGCGCGGCCCCGCGCTTTCTCCCTGAGACCTAAGGGCAAATCGCGAGAAACAATGGTCCCAGAAAGCGGGACCCATCGGCGGTGCCAGGGTTTAAGTATTGTGCCTAGGCACAATTTTGGTTAACAGCCGAGCCTGACACCCTTGTTAACTACTTCGCGCGAGACTTCAGCCACTTCAGGGCGGCGGCGCGCGTGGTCAGCTTGCCGCGCCACTGCAGCGAGGCCGCCTCGTCGAGCAGCTCCTTGTAGCGCGGGCCGGGCGGCAGGCCCAGGACCTTCAAGTCCTCGCCGCGCAGAAGCAGCGGCTTGAGCGCGGCGGCGGGCAGCTTGGGGTGGAGGGCCAGGAGGGCGCGGCGGGCCGCCAGTGGCGGCTCGTCCTTGGCCGCCTTCTTTTCGGCGGCCAGCTTGAGCAGCTCGTGCAGGTCTCCCGAAAGACGGCGATCCAAGGCCAAGCGATTGAGGAAGCCCGATCCGTCGCCGTCGAGCGCCAGGGCCATCGCCCCCAGCCGCTCTTCCGAGCCGCTGAGCGCGGCGGGCGGCGCCTCGAGGCGCGGGTCCCAGAGGGCGAGGTAGCCCCAGCGGCGCAAGAGCTTGAGCGGGCAGGAGAGCTCGGGCTCGGCGAGCAGGCGCAGCAGCTCCTGCGTGAGGCGGTGCGGCGACAGGCGCGCGGCGTAGCCCTCGGTCAGCGCCTCGGCGGCCTGGCGCTCCAGGTCGTCGTCGGGCGTGAGCTTCAAGCGGCAGGCGTAGCGCGCGGCGCGGAAGGCGCGCGTGGGATCGTCGCGCAGGCTCTGGCCGTGCAGCAGGCGCAGGCGCCCGGCCGCGAGATCGGCGGCGCCGCCGTAGGGATCGACGACGGCGCCCGCCCGCGGGCCGTTCAACGCCAGCGCCATCGCGTTGACCGTGAAGTCGCGGCGGCCCAGGTCCTCGTCGAGACGAGCGGGAATGGTGACGACCGGCAGGCTGGCGGGCTCGGGATACTTCTCGCGCCGTCCCGTGGCGAAATCGAAGCGGAGCTTGGCGGGCGAGAGCACGCGCAGCGTCCCGAACTGCCCGAACGACTCCACCGTTCCCCCCAGCCGCCGCGCGCACTCGCGCGCCAGCGGGGCCGGATCGCCCTCGCAGACCAGATCGATGTCGTAGGTGACGCGGCCCAGCATCCAGTCGCGCACGCAGCCGCCCACGGCGTAGAGAGAGAGGTCGAGGTCGTCGGCCAGCGCGGCCAAGGGCTGCAGCATCGCCTGCGCGGCCTTGGGCGGGCGCGGCTTCTTGAGGCTCACGCGCGCGGGGACACGAAAGCCGGCGGCAGCGCCGCGGCGGGATCGGCCTTGAGCCGGGCGAGATAGGCCGCGTACTCGGCGAGGCGATCGTTGGCGGCGAGGACCTTCTCGAGGCCGGCGATCACGGACTCCCTCGTGGCCGGCGCTCCCGCCTTCTTCGGCGCGTAGGGCAGCGTGCGCGGCACGCCCTCGTCGCGCGCGAAGGCGCGCCGGACCCGGTACAACGACAAGCCGAGCTCCTTGGCGAAGGCCTCCATGACCTCGGCCTCCTCGCCCCGGAAGTCCTCCTGTTCGAGCAGCTCGGCCAGCTCCTCGTGGCCGAAGAAGATCGCCGGCTCCTGCAGCAGCGTGATCTCCTTGCCTAGGCTCTCCTTGATCGTCACGAAGTCCTCGTGCATCTTCTTGCGCCAGAAGCCCTCCTTGGCGCGGTGCGACTCCGGGAAGACGAACGCCATCAGCTCGGCGGAGGGCTCGTAGTAGATATAGGAAGCCTCCGGGAAGAAAGCGACGCCGCACTCCGGGCAAAGCAGCAGGTTGCACTCGCGCCAGAGGATGGCGTCGCGCAGCTCCGGGCTCTGGTCGCCGCGGATGAAGCTCCACACTTCCGTCGTGAAGCTCTCGCACCCCTTGGGGCACTTCGCCTCGATCTCGCCCTTGAAGGACATCGCTGAGATTAAACTAAACTGCGGGCAGCCTTAACATTTAAGTTACTAACTTAAATGTTAAGGCTGCCCGCGGTTAAGTTATTGGGAGATGCGCTTGAAGTATTCCTTGATAAGGGGGTCTTGGCTGGCGGGGCGGCTCTCTTGGAGGGACTTCTGCAGCTCCTCGCGCAGCTGCTTGGGCGGCAGATATTCCTGCGCGGAGGGCAGGGGCACGAAGCCCATCTCGCCGCCCTGGCCGCTGCCGCCGCCCTGCCGGATGACGCGCACGCTCGAGCCGCGCTGGAACGGCCGCAGCAGCGACTGGCTCTGCTTCTGGCCGCCGGACTGGCCCATCTGGCCGTTGCCCTGGTTGAGCAGCTCGAGCGCGCGCTGCTGGCGCGGCAGGGCGGAGGCGCTGTCGCGGCGGCCCAAGGCGTCGGCGGCGGCGCCCTGCTCGGACTGCGCGGCCGACAACTGCGACGAGACGTCGTCGCCGGAGGCGTTGGCGTCGCTCTCCAGCTGCTCGACGTCGGATTGCAAGGCCGCCGTCTTCTGACGCAAGGCCTTCTGGTCGGAGGCCTCCTGCTCCGACTCCGGCCCGGCCGGCTCGCCGGACGACTTGGCGGCCGCCGCCAGGCGATTGGCGATGTCGTCCTCGGCGTCGGCGATGCCCGGGAAGCCCGCGCCCCGCGCGCGCGCCGAGATCATGCGCAGGAAGCTCGGGGCGCTCTCCACCCTGCGGCGGTCGAACTCGTCCTGGACGGCGCGCATGGAGGCCAGCGCGTCCGACGGGAAGCGAGGCCCCGCCGCCGCCGCCGTGGAGACGGCGACGCCCTGACGGCGCGCGAGGTCGGCCAGCACGTCGCGCTGGCGCTCCATGCGGCGGGCCAGCTTGGCTTCCTCGAGCTTCTGCGTGCGCTCGATGAGCTTGGCCTGCTCGTCGGCGACGGCGCTCCACTCCGCCTGGACCTTGTCGACGCGCTCCCGCAGCTCGCGCGGCAGCGAGGCGGCCGCCGAGCCGGCGGCGGACTGGCCCACCGCCTGCTGGATCTTCGCCAGGTCCTCGGAGAGCTTGCGGGCCAGACGCGCGGCCTCCGCGAAGTCCCCGCGCTCCAGCGCGCGCGAGAGCGCGTCCGCGTTCTGGCGCGCGGATTGGATGGGCATCGAGACGGCCTGGGCGGGCTCGGCGGCCTGCGGCCCGGCCTTGGGCAGCGATTCGAGGGCCTTCTGCAGCGACTCCAGCTGCTTCTGGATGCGGCCCAGCTCCTCGCCCAGCTTGGCCGCGTCCTGCTTGGAGGCCTTGCCGCCGCGCGACAGGGAATCGAGCTTCGACTGCAGCGAGTCGCCCGACTCGGCCATGCGCCCGCTCTGATTGAAGGCGTCCTGCAGGCCCTGCAGCGCGCGCCCGTCGGCCAGCATGCGGCGCGCCTGCTCGAGACGGCGCGCCAGCCGCTCCTGCCGGGCGGCCGCGTCGGCCGCGTGCTGCTGGGCGGCGCGCTGCGCGGCGGGCAGCTCGCTCTTCTGCGCGGCGGCCAGGCCGTCGGCGGCGGACTTCGTCTGCTCGGCGATGCCGGGGTTGGCGTAGGCGTCCTGAGCCATCGACTGCGCGAGCTGACGCAGGTCCTGCTCGGCGCGCGCCCAGTCCTGCGGCAGCGCCTGCAGGTCGCGGCGCTCGAGCGTGCCCGCCGCCTGCTTCAGCGACTGCTCCGCCTTGTCCCATTCCTTCTGCGTGCGCGCGTGGGCGCCCTGCAGGTCGGCGATCTCGACGACGCCCTTGGCGGAGAGCCCGGCCTGGGGCGGCGAGGCGTTGTCGACGGCCTTGAGCTGGAACTCGGCGCGCCCCAGGGGCAGGCCGGCGAGCGCCAGCGAGGTGTCGCCCACGAAGTCGAGGCGGCCGTTGAGCTTCTCCACGGGCAGCTCGCGGACGGCGCCGCCGGGCGCGCGCAGCAGCAGGCTGATCTTCGTCAGGCCGCCGTCGTCCTTGGCCGAGTAGGCGATCGGGATCGAATCCTCGGGGCCGGCCAGCACCGGCTCGAGCGGCGACAGCAGCTCGATGGTCGGCGGCTGGTCGGGCTGCACGCGCAGCGGGTAGGCCGCGACGTCGCGCGACGAGCGGCCGTCCGGCGTCTCCAACGAGAAGCGCAGCTCGGCGTCCTCCTGGGCGACGAACGTCGCCTCGTAGTCGCCCGAGGCCGAGGCGCGCATCTCCACCGGCTGCGGCAGCGAGGACAGAGCCAGCGCCGCGCGCGAGATCGGCTGGTTCGGGTGGCCCGAGACGGTGACGAGGGCGCCGCGCATCACGAGCAGCGGCTCCGCAGGCGACAGCGGGACCCAGCCAGGCTCGCGGCCGTGGACGCGGGCGCGCGGCGACTCCAGGCTCGGCTCGAGCACGGGCGTCAGCGCGTAGTCGCGGCTCTCCAGGTCGCGCCAGGCCAGCCGGTAGCGCAAGGGCGCCGTCAGGCCGTCGGCCGTGAAGCGCTGCTCGCCGTCGCCCGACTTGTCCCAGTTGGCGCGGCGCCAGCGGGCCCCGTCGTCGAGCCAGAGCGTCAGCTCGTGGCGGGCGTGGCCAGCGGGCGCGCCGGGCAGCCAGCGCGCGGAGATCGTCGCCGGCTTGCCCCAATCCACGGAGGCGTCGCCCGGCGAGACGGACACGAAGCGCTCGAGCGGCACGTCGCGCCACGGGCGCAGAAGCCGGCTCGTCGCCCCGCCGGGGGCCAGCCACAGAGAGGCCGCGCCCAGCGCGGCGGCCGCGGCGGCGGCCCGCAGCCGGGCCGAGGGCCGCCAGCGGAACACGCGCTCGTCCGGCGTCGCCCGCAGCAGCCGCTCGGTGTCGCGCTCGTGAGCCAGCCTCAGCGCCTCAGAGACGCCTTCGTCCGCGCCGCGCGACAGCTCCCACGCCGGCCGCAGGTGCAGCGCCAGCTCCGGGAAGCGCCGGCCGGCCTCGTCCAGGACGCGGCCCCAGTCGAGCGACAGCCACGGCCGCGCGAGCAGCCGATAGGCGGCGCCCGCGAGCGCGGAGCCGCCGGCGGCGAGCAGGGCCCAGCGCGCGCGCTGCGGCAGGCGCAGCGCTTGATCGGCCCATACGGCCGCGGTCAGAGCCAGCGCGAGGCCGCAGGCCAACCAGGCCGCCCCGTCCGCCCATGCGGCGGCCAGCGCTTGACGGCGCCAGCGGCGAGCGCGCTCAGCGAGAAGCGGTGGGGACGGGGGCATGGCCATATTCTATCAGCCGGCGAGCGGCTTGGCCAAACCCCGACGCGGCGGCGACGGCCGCCAGGCGTTCGCGGCCGTCGGCGTCGTGGGAGAGATCGTAGAGGAAGATGGAGTGCCCGGCGACGAAAGCGGGCCGGCGCGTCTTGAGCCACGCCCACACATCATGGTCCGCGTAGTAGACGCCCTGGAGGTTGGTCGCCGACACCGCCAGAAGCGGGGCCGCCGGCTCGGCCACGCCCTCGCGCCGCTGCGTGCCCGAGTACCAGGCCAGCGGCAGGTAGCGGATTCCGTAATAAGAGGGATCGCCCACCCCGAAGTAAGAGAGGTAGACGGGCGGGTCGCCGCGCTTGCGCAGCTCCTCGGCCAGGGCGGGCAGGTCCTGCCCCCAGTCCAGGTTGGAGTCGACCAGCCACGCGTAGCCGCGCCCCGGCCCGCCGGCCAGCAGCGAAAAAAAAGCGAGCTGATGCGGCTGGACCGCCAGCACGAAGGCGGCCTGCAGCGCCACCAGCCCTCCCGCCGCCCACGGTCCCCACGGCCGCAGCCAAAGCCGCGACAGCGCCCAGCCTCCCATCACGACGAGGAACGGATAAATAGGAAGGACGTGCCGGTAGCCGATCTGCGTGCGGCTGAACAGCGAGGCGAGCAGGAACGCCGCGGCGGGAAAGGCCGCCCAGAACTTGTCTCGATCCGGGAAGCGCAGCCAGGCCGCGCCCGCGCCCAAGGCGAGCAGCAGCAGCGGCGTCGGGGTCTTGAGCAGCACCGCCGCCGGAAAATACAGCCACGTGCCCGAGAGGCTGTACGCTCCCGCGAAAAAAGAGGCACGGCCGTCGCCCAGGCGCGAGGTCGTCAGCGTCAGGCCCTGCCAATAGAGGTCCAGGCCCCAGCGCGCGTAGACGGCGGCCAGCGTCAGCGCCGCGGCCGCCGCCAGCAGGGCCACGTGCGCCGGTCGCGCGCGCGGCGCGCCGCGCAATCCTTGCTCGGTCAGCAGGCCCGCGGCGACGAAGAGCGGGGCGGCGATCATGCTGAACTTGGCCGCCAGAGCCGCCCCCAGCGCCGCTCCGGCCGCCGCCCAGAGCCAAGCGGGCCGGCTGCGACGCGACAGCAGATAGAAAAGGAGGGCGTATAGCGCCGCGGCCGCGGCGTCCGTCGTCACGAGCGCCGCGTTGGAGAGCAGCGGCGGGCAGAAAGCGGCGAGCACGGCGGCGCCCGCCGCGGCCCGCCAGCCGCCCAGGGCGTACGCCCAGGCGACGATGACGCCGAGCAGCAGCGCGCCCCAGACGGCCAGGCTCCAGAGCCGCGCCGCGTCCAGCATGCGGCGGGCGTCGACCGAGTTCTTGTAGAGGAAGACGTCGGCGAAGGGATAGAGCGGCAGCGTCGCCGCGGCCTGGTGCATGGCCGCCGGTCGCAGCGCCAGCAGCGGCAAGGCGTCGCACAGCTCCGCCAGCGGCGGATGATCGCGCCAGTTCAGCGGCCGCCCGCCGCTCAGCGCCGAGTAGCCCGACGCGAGATGCACCGGCTCGTCGTAAGTCGGCGCCGACGCGGCGATGAAGCCGCGACCCAGGCCCAGCCAGATGAGCCAGGCCGCGACCGCCGCCAGACAGGCCTTGACCGGGGTTCGCATGACCCCGATAGCCTAGCAGGTGTTAGGGGAGATTCCTACTGATTTCTTGCGAAAGGCAGAGGCGTCACGATGACGCCTCGCGGGGCTTCCCGCGGCGCCTGCAGCCGGCGCTCGATGGAGGCGAGCTCTTTGAGCTGCTCGCGGCGCTGCTGCAGCTGGCGCACTCCGGGGGCCGTCGTATTGGAGGCGCGCTCGAGCTCCCGGCGCAGGCGCGCCGCCACTTCGTCGCCCACGCGGGCGCGATCGGCCAGGTAGCCGCTGAGCTCGGCGTGGAGGGCGCGCGCGGCGTTCCAGTCCCCGAAGAACTCCTCGAGGACGATGGTCAGCACCAGGCCCAACCCCAACAGGCCGAAGGCCAGGCAGAAGATGAAGCGCACGTACAACGTCATGCGGCGATTGTAGCGCATCCCGAGCCGGGCCGGACGGGCCTTTTCGCCGGTAAAAGGGCGGTAAATCGGCCCCCTTCCGACGGGACTTTGGGCCCAAGGGCTCTGGCCCCATCGGCAAGAGGTATAATTCGGCGTGGGCCTGTTCAACCTTCAGTCGAAATTCAAGCCCTCCGGCGACCAGCCGGAGGCGATCGAGTCCCTGACCCGCCGGGTCAGAGAAGGCGCGCCCGCCCAAGTGCTGCTCGGCGTGACGGGCTCGGGCAAGACCTTCACGGCCGCCAACGTCATCAAGAAGCTCGAGCGGCCCACGCTCGTCATCTCCCCCAACAAGGTCCTGGCCGCGCAGCTCTACGCGGAGTTCAAGTCCTTCTTCCCGGACAACGCCGTCG
>CAZZGQ010000009.1:0-31604 GCA_964653765.1 uncultured Elusimicrobia bacterium
TCGTCGTCGGCGGCTACGACGGCCGCTTTCGCTTCGGCCACGACCTGATCACGCCCGGTAATCCCAACCCTCCGGATCTCTCGCGCGCCCCCAAGGCGCCGTATTTGTGGGAGCAGATCCAGGCGCCGGTGAAGGTTGTCGTCGGGCTGGCCAACGACGAGCTGGGCTACGTCGTGCCCACCTATGACTTCAAGACGCGCGGCAACGTCTCCATGCTGCCGCGCTTGCCCGGCCACCACTACGAGGAGACCAACTCGATCGGCCCGTCGGCCACCGGGATCCTGGTCGACTCGGCCGAGAAGCTGCTGCGCTAGCGGCGCAGCGCCGGCTCCGAAGAGGCCTCGTCGGAGGGCTTGAGGCGCTTTTGGACCTTGGGCGAGGAGAGGATCCAGAGCGCGATCGAGAGGGACAGCGCGCCCGCTTGCGCCAGCCAGGCCTGCAAGGTCGGGAAGAGGCCCAGCGAGTCGACTCGCCAGGGCCGCGGCGCGAGCGTGACGCCGAGCCAGCCGGCCTCCTGCAGCGAATGCGCGGCCTGCCCGGCCAGGATGACGGCCAGGAGGGCCATCATCAGCGCTGAGAATGAGAAGATCTCGCGCACCGGCAGCCGGACGCTGAAGCGCAGCAAGGCCCAGGCGGCGACGATGACGAGCAGCAGCGCCGAGGCCGCCCCGATGGCGGAGGCGACGACGGCGGCGTGTCCGCCTCCCAGGCTGGCCGCCCTCAGGAAGAGCACCGTCTCGAATATCTCGCGGAAGACGGCCATGAAGGAGATGGCCGCCAGGCCCCAGAGCTTCTCGCCCTCGAGCGCCTGGCGGACGCGGCCGTGCACGAAGCGCTTCCATTCGGTGATCTCGGTGCGGCTGTGGAGCCAGAAGCCGACGTAGAGCAGCACGACGACGGCGACGACGGAGGTCACGCCTTCGAGGACCTCGCGGCTCGAGGCGAGGCTCATGAGCCAGCCGGAGAACGCCCAGGCCAGCGCGCCGAGGCCCAGCGCCGCGAGCCAGCCGGCGTGCACCCAGGCCTCGGCCTTCTTGGACCCCGTCGCCCGCACGACGGCGAGGAGGACGAGCACGATCACGACGGCCTCGAAGCCTTCGCGCAGCACGATGCCCACGGAGACCAGCAGGGCCATCGTCAGGGAGCCGCCGGCGCCGGCGAGGGCGGCCTGCGCCGAGACGAGGGCGTCGTCGGCGTCCGCGGCGGCCCGTCGGACCTCCTCGGGGCTTCTCTTGCCGGAGATGGCGGCGCGGACCGCCCCCATGCGGTCCTCGAGGCGGGCGACGAGAGCGGGATCATCGGCGCGCAGCCGCGGCTCGGCGGGCTCGACGCCTTCGAGGTATGCCGCCACGGTCTCGCGCGACGCCGAGGGGACGTCGCCCCGGGCGTAGGACCGCACGCCCAGCGACAGCAGCTCGCGCGCCCGCGCCAAGGAAGGGCCGTTGCCGGCGCCGACGCCGCCCGAATGCAGCCGGAGCGCCGCCACGGCCGCCGAGCTCAGCCCGGGCTCGCCGGCGAGCCTCGCATCGGGCTGGGACGCCGCCTCGGCGAGCAGCCTTTCATCGATGGAAGGCGCGGCTTGGCGCGCGGCTGGATCATCCTGGTAGCGCAGCGAGAAGACATAGAAGGCCAGCGCCCACGTCTCCTTGTCGTTGAAGCCGGCGCCGAAGGCGGGCATCTTCGTCCCCGGGACGCCCTCGTGGATCGCGTTGTAGGCGCGAAACGGCGTGAAGCCGTCCATGAGCGCGGCATCGTGGAAGTCGGCGGGACGGGGGTGGAGCTTGAGGCCCTCGGGGCCGTCGCCGCGGCCGGTCGCGCCGTGGCAGACCGCGCAGTTCTTGGCGAACAAGGCGGCCCCTTGAGCCAGGTCGGGCCAGCTCTCCGGCGAGAGCGGGATGGCGTAGGCGCGCAGCACGTCGGCGCGGACCGACTGCGCCAGGGCCGCCACCCGCTCCGGCGCGGCCTTGCTCTCCACGAGAGAGACGAGCTCGCGCGCCTGAGCGGCCGCCCTGGGGGCCTTGGCCGATCTCTGCGCCAAACCGGCGGCGGTCCTGGCGAACTCGAGCTGCTCGCGGTACTCGCTGGCGCTCTTGACGCGGCCGCCGGCAACGGCGCCGCGGTAGTCCGTGGAGACGTAGTCCAGCAGGTGGACCAGCATGCGGGGGGAATCGTCGGGGCCGCTCCAATCGTCGGCGCGGACGGGAGAGGCCAGGAGCAGCAGCAAGACGAAGAAGAGGGGCCTGGACACGGGTTTCTTATTGAGACTGAATTTCAATATCAATTATCTCACAAGGGCCCGGATGAGTCAATGCTATAATCGCCGCATGGACGCGGCGCTTCGCTTGGAGCAGGCCCAAGGGCTCCTGGATCAAGGACGTCCAGCGCGCGCCTCCGCGCTGCTCAAAGGGCCCTTCCCCCCGGTCCTGCGCCGCGAAGCCGACTTCCTGCGCGCGGAGGCGCTGCGCTCCCAGGGCTTCTTCGATCGCGCCGCCGCGCTCTATCGCCACGCTCTGGCCGGCGCCGGGGGCGACCGCGGCCTGCGCCTCGAGGCCTCGCTGGCCCTGGCGAGCGTGCACCGCAGCCTGGGAGACGTCGCCGAGGCGCGCCGCCGCTGGAAGGACGCCCGCTCGGCCGCGGGGCGCTTGGACGATCGCCTCCGGCTGGAAGACGCCCTCATCGATCGCGCCGACAGCCGCTGGGCGTCCTGTCTGCGCAAGCTCGGCGGGCTGCTCGCCGATTCGCGCCGGCAGCGCGATTGGGCCGGCGCCGCTTTCCTGCTCTGGGCGACCGGGGGCGCGCGGCGCTTCTCGGGCGATCTCGCTGGCTCCGAGCGCGATTTCCGCGAGTCTCTGGCGCTGGCGCGCCGCGCCGGCGATCCCGCCGGCCAAGCCTACGCCCTCTTCGGCCTGGGCGGCGTCACGCGCATCCGGGGCAAGCTCGCCGACTCGGAGCGCTTTTATAGGGAAGCCCGCCGCCGCTTGTCCGCCACCGACGACGTCTTCGGCAAGGCCTACGCCGAGTGCGGCCTGGCCAACTCGCTGCGCCAGCAGGGCAAGCTGGCCGAGGCGCAGTCGCACTACCGCAAGGCGCACGTCCTTTACTCCAGCCTGGGCGATGCCGTGGACCTCGCCTACGTCGATTGGGGCCTGGGCAAGATCGCGCTGCAGCGGGGCGACTTAAAGAAAGCCGATAGACGGTTGCGGGCGGCCTTGAAGGGTTTCGAGCCCCATGAGCACCGCGGCGCGGCGCTGTCCCTGCTCGAGCTGTCGAGAGCCCTCCATGCCGGAGGGAGGACTGCGGAGGCCGAGAGGCTCTTCGATGCCTCGGTGCGCCGCTCCCGCAAAGCCGGCCTGCACGCCCACCTCGAGATCTTCACTTAACTTGGGGGTCAACCCTCAAAGTTAAGTAGTTCCGCGAAGAAGCAGGGAAACAGCCGCTGGAGTGCGGTCGAGGAAGACGGCGATCTGAGACTGCCGATAACCCAGTTCCCGGGCCGCCTCGGCAAAATCGCGCCTCGCTTCAGCCTCGGTGGGGTGGCGGTGGCGGCTCCGGAGTCTATCACGACCGCCAAAGCGCTCGGCGATCTCGCCCAGGGACGGAAGGATTTCCTGCCTGACGGGTTCGGCTAGAAAGGAGTTGTAGCGGTGCAGGTCTCCTTCGAATAGATCCAGCACGAAGCGGGTGTCGATCAGACTCGAGTCGCCATTCAAGAGAGCGGAATGGCTCGACCAAGGCCACTCACCCGGTCCGCAAGTCAGTCCGGCCTCAACCGGATTGAGGTGGATGTACCGGATGACGGACCGGAGATCGTTCTCGCCGTTGATCAGCCGAGCGCCGTAGCGGCCTTGGAAAGGGTGGCCCACGAGGCCCCAGCGATCATTGAAGGTGCGCGCATAGCCTGTCAGCAGCCGGTGCATGACGGAGCAGAGCGGCATGGCGCCCGTTTCCAGAAGGAGGTGGTAGTGGTTTGTCATCAGGCAAAATGCGAACAGCCGGAAGCCCGCTTCGCGCTTCAAGTCCGATAATCGGATCAGGAATGATCGAAAGTCCTCTGCTGCCCGGAAGATGGCCTGCTTACCATTGCCGCGGCCGAAGAGGTGATGGAGGGCGCCTGGGAAGTCCGTCCGGAGAATTCTCGCCATGCCCTGTATACGAATGAGGGCGGCAAAAAGTTCCACTTACTTAACTTTGAGGGTTGACCCCCAAGTTAAGCTAGATCTTGAAGTCTTTGCCCAGGTAGAGCTGGCGGGCTTTGGGGTCGTCGAGCAGGGCCTGCGAGCCGCCCTCGACGAGGATCTGGCCGTCGTAGATCAGGTAGGCGCGCTCGATGATCGGCAGCGTCTCGCGGACGTTGTGATCGGTGATCAGCACGCCGATGCCCTGGCCCTTGAGCTTGGTGATCATGGCCTTGAGCTCGCCCACGGTGATGGGGTCGATGCCGACGAAGGGCTCGTCCAGCAGGATGATCTTGGGGTTGTGGATCATCGCGCGGGCGACCTCGAGGCGGCGCTTCTCGCCGCCGGAAAGAGTCCAGGCCTTCTGGCGCCGCAGCTCCCACAGGCCGAACTCCTCGAGCAGCTCCTTCACTCGGCGCATCTGCTCGAGCCGGCCGCTCACGATGCGCTCGAGGACGGCGCGCAGGTTCTGCTCCACCGTGAGGCCGCGGAAGACCGTAGGCTCCTGCGCCAGGTATCCCAGGCCCTTGCGCGCGCGGGCGTACATCGGCAGCTGCGTCACGTCGTCGCCGTCGATGAGGATCTGGCCGTGCTCGGGGCGCACGAAGCCGGCCAAGCTGTAGAAAGTCGTCGTCTTGCCGGCGCCGTTGGGCCCCAGCAGGCCCACGATCTCGCCGGAGGAGACGTCGAGGGTGATGCCGCGGACGACCTCGCGGTCGTCGTAGCGCTTGCGGATGGCGCGGGCGGAGAGCTTCATCGCTTGGCCTTCTTGGGCGTGCGGAACTCGAGCCAGCCGGTGACGGCGCCGTCGGCGGCCAAGGCGCGGTTGGCCTGCCAGGCGCGCACCTCGTCGGCCTTCACCGCGCCGGCCCAGTCGTCTTCGTCGTTCCAGCCGGGAAACTTCCGCAGCACGGGACGCCCTCCCGTGAGGTTGAGCTCGTTGGTGGCATCGGTGAAATCGGCGCGGTCGGACCAGCATTCCAGGCGCGGCCCCCAAAGGTGGACTTGGCCGAGGAGGGAGGCGTCGCGCCCCAGCCACTGGAGCCGGTCGGCTCGGCCGAGGTCGGGCGCGCCGCCCTCGGCGGGAGTCCGCATCAGGTCCACGCGTTTGCTGTCGTCGCCGCCCACGAGCCAGCCGGACTTGTCCTTCATGCGCATGAAGGCCCGCTGGCCCTCGGCGCGCGCGACGTCTCCGGAGTCGAGGCGGCGCTCGACCGAGACGTCGCCGTGGAGCTGCCAAGTCTCGGCGTTGTGCCGGTAGACCGCGGCGTCGCAGCGGACGGAAGTGGGGCCCGCATGATAGCGCACCTCCCCGGTGAAGTCCTCGACGGTGTCGCTGCCGCGGTGCACGCGCCATTCGCGGCTCATGACGACGCCGCCGGCCACGGGGGAGGCGGCGCGCGCCGGCGCGGCGCCCAACGCCAGCAGCACGGCCGCGGCGAGGGAGTTCATTCGGGCGCGCCTCCCTGGAGGACGGTGCGCTGGTTGAAGATCGCGATGTCGGAGAGATCGGGCGTGGCCTCGAGGCCCTTGCCGCGCAGGACGCCGTCCGGGCGGCGGACCTCGACCTCGGCGTCGGTGACGAACCTCTTGAGCTTGGAGGAGTAGTGCAGCTCCTGCGTGGTCAGCGTCGAGTGGTCGTGCAGCGAGCGCACGACGACGTCGCTGGTCAGCGTGACGTCATAGGTGTCCATGCGGACGACGCCCTCGTGGGCGTCGACGGTGGAGACCTCCTTCTTCTTCTCGTAGAACCGCAGCGACGGCTCGGCGAGCTGCGCCACCTTGTCGGATTCCTGCAGCTCGGCGGACTTGGCCGTCAGGTCCCAGCCCGGGCTGCCGAGGGTCGATTGCGCCAAGCGCAGGCCCTCCAGGCGCTGAATGGGCTCCTCGATCGCGGCGCCGCCGCGGCGCCGGCAACCCGCCACCAGCGGCAGCAAGGCCAGCGGCAGCAGGCGAGACGGCCTCATCTCGGCGCCGGGGGGGCGGGCGTCGGGGAGAGGTCGGACGGCGGCGCCTTGAGCTCGTCCTCGGGCAGGAACTTCGGCCCGTGGCGCAGCCAAGGCGTCATCTCGATGGGGATCTGGCGGATGTGGTACGGCTTGGGCAGCGTCTTGAGCGCCGCCGACACGACGATGTAGAAGCAGATCAGCGCCGCGTAGATCGTCCCGAGCGTCTTGAGGTGCCACTTCGCGTCGGGGAACCAAGCCGGGGGAACGGCCAGGTCGCGGCCGCACTTGCGGCAGACCTTGGCCGTGTCCTTGTTGTCCTGGCCGCAGTTGGTGCACTTCATGGTTTGCGTGCTCCTTTAGGTTTGACGAGGGCATCGAGGGCGCGGACCTGCTTGACGAGTTCCGGCACGTCCTCCAAGAAGACGCTGTTCGGCCCGTCGGAAAGGGCCTTGGGGGGGTTCGGATGCGTCTCCAGGAAGACGCCGGCGACGCCCACCGCCACGGCGGCTCGCGTCAGCGGGATCGCGAACTGGCGCTGGCCGCCCGTGGAGTCCCCGGCTCCGCCGGGAAGCTGTACGGAGTGGGTGGCGTCGTAGATCACGGGATAGCCCAGCCCGCGCATGATCTCGAACGCGCGCATGTCGACGACCAGGTTGTTGTAGCCGAAGATCGTGCCGCGCTCGCAGACCAGGATTTTCTTGTTGCCGGTCGATTCCACCTTGCGCACGGCGTTCTCGATGTCCCAGGGCGCCATGAACTGCGCCTTCTTGATGTTGACGGCGCGGCCGGCTTTGCCGGCCGCGATCAATAAATCGGTTTGTCGCGATAAAAACGCGGGGATCTGGATGATATCCACGACCTCGGCCGCCGCGGCGGCGTGCCACGGTTCATGGATATCCGTGAGCAGCGGCACGCCGAGCTTCCGTTTTACTCGGCCGAGGATCTCCAGACCCCGCTCGAAGCCCGGACCGCGGAACGACTTCACGGAAGTCCGGTTCGCCTTGTCGGCCGAGCATTTCAGGATGAAGGGAATCTTCATCGCTCGGAACTGCTCCTTCAGGGTCTTGCCGACCTGCAGGAGCAGTTCCTCGGACTCCAACGAGCACGGCCCGGCGATGAAGCCGACGGGACTCTCGTTGTGGAAGGTGACGTCCCCAACGGACACCGCGACTTGCTTCGTCGACTTCGTCGCGGCCTTAGACATGACTGGCGGTTTCCGGATGCGCGCCGTTCTTGGCCCTCTTTACCGCGGCCGCGACGAAGTCGACGAAGAGGGGATGCGGCTGCTCCGGCCGGCTCTTGAACTCCGGATGGAACTGCACGGCGAGGAACCAGGGGTGATCGGGCAGCTCGACGATCTCGACCAGGTTCTTCGGCGTGTGCAGGCCGGTGAGGTTCATGCCGGCTTCCTCGATCAGCTTGCGGTACTTGTTGTTGAACTCGTAGCGGTGGCGATGGCGCTCGTTGATGGACGCCGTGCCGTAGGCCTTGGCGGCCAGCGAGCCCTTCGTCAAAGCGCAGGCGTAGGTTCCGAGGCGCATGGTCGCGCCCATCTCCTTGACGCTCTTTTGCTCGGGGAGCAGGTCGATGACGGGGTGCTTCGTCTTGGGGTCGAACTCGGTGGAGTTGGCGCCGTTCAACTTGAGCACGTTGCGCGCGTATTCTATGACTGCGATCTGCATGCCCAGGCACAGGCCGAAGTAGGGGATCTTGCTCTCGCGCGCCAGCTGCGCCACGCGGATCTTGCCTTCGATGCCGCGGTCGCCGAAGCCGCCCGGGACCAGGATGCCGTGCACGTCGTCGAGCCGCTTGTGGATCTCGGGGTCGGTCGTGTCGAGGAAGCGGATCTTCACCTTGGCGTCGTTAGCGATGCCGCCGTGGATGAGGGCCTCGTTCACGGACTTGTAGGCGTCCTTGTAGTCGGCGTACTTGCCGGCCATGGCGATGATGACGTGATGTCTCGGCGCCTTCAGGCGCCGAACCACTTCGGTCCAAGCCTCCATGTCTTTTGATTGCGTCCTGAGACGCAAGAGCATGATGATCTGATCGTCCAAGCCCTGCTTCTGGAAGACGAGAGGGACTTCATAGATGCTCTCCACGTCAGGCGCTTCGATGACGGATTCCTTTTGGACGCTGCAAAACAGCGCGATCTTGCCCTTGAGCTCCGGGGAGAGCGGCTTCTCGGTGCGGCAGACCAGGATGTCGGGGTTGATGCCGATCTCGCGCAGCTTGCCCACGGAGTGCTGCGTGGGCTTGGTCTTGAGCTCCTCGGAGGCCTTGATGTAGGGGATGAGGGTGACGTGGAGGTAGAGCACGTTGTCGCGGCCCTGCTCGAGGCCCATCTGGCGCGCGGCTTCCAGGAACGGCAGCGACTCGATGTCGCCCACCGTGCCGCCGATCTCGATGATGGCCACGTCGACGCCCTTGCCGGCGGCCTTGAAGCGGTTCTTGATCTCGTCGGTGATGTGCGGGATGACCTGGACCGTCGTGCCCAGGAAGTCTCCGCGGCGCTCGCGCTCGATGACGCTCTGATACACCTTGCCGGCCGTGAAATTGTTGGTGTGGTGCATCTCCTTGTTCAGGAAACGCTCGTAGTGGCCCAGGTCGAGGTCGGTCTCGGCGCCGTCCTCGGTGACGAAGACCTCGCCGTGCTGAAAGGGGTTCATCGTCCCCGGATCGACGTTGATGTAGGGGTCGCACTTGAGCATGTTCACGCTCAAGCCGCGCGACTGCAGCAGCTTGCCCAGGGACGAGGCGCTGATGCCCTTGCCCAGCGAGCTGACGACACCGCCCGTCACGAACACGTACTTGGTCATGGAGTTCTCCGTAAGAACGTCTCGGCCCGTCTCAGGTCCTCCGGCGTATCGATGGCGACGGGCACATCGGACACGACGCAGGCGAAAATCGTCATCCCGGCCTCGAGGGCGCGCAGCTGCTCCAGGCTCTCGGTCAGCTCCAGCGGCGAGGGGGGAAGGGAAACGAAGCGGTCCAGCGTGGCGCGGCGATAGCCGTAGATCCCGAGATGCTCCCAAGTCCGAGCGGTCGCCGGGTTGCGCGGGAACGGGATCGGCGACCGCGAGAAATACAGGCAGCGCCCGCTCTCGGCCATGGCGGCCTTCACGACGTTGGGGTTCTTCAGCCGCTCGGCGTCGTCGAGCTTCATCAGGGCCGTGGAGATGTCGACGTTGGGGTTGTTGACCAGCACTTCGATCACGCCTTTGATCGTTTCCGGCTTGATCAGCGGCTGGTCGCCTTGGACGTTGATGATCAGCTCGGCCTTGCTGCCCTTCGCCGCCTCGAACACGCGGTCCGTGCCGGACTGGCACTGGGCGGAGGTGATCACGGCCTCGCCGCCGAAGCCCTTCACGGCTTCCTCTACTCGGCTGTCTTCCGTGGCGATGAGCACGTCGCCGGCCTTGGCCGCGCGGGCCGCCTCCCAGCACCACTGCACGATCGGCTTGCCGTCGAGCTTGGCCAGCACCTTGGCGGGAAAGCGGGTCGAGCCGTAACGGGAAGGGACCACGATGAGGGTCTTCATCTCGCGGCTCCTCGAGTTATCCACATTTTTCCAGCGCTGAAAAAATGTGGATAACCAGCGCTGTTCAGCATCGTCATCGCAGCGCCCTCACCAGCTCGCCGGGCGAGCACGTCGCCGTGCCCAGCTTGCCGACCACCACGCCCGCCGCGTAATTCGAGACGGCGGCGGCGTCCTCGATGCGCGCTTTCGCGGCCAGAGCCAGGGTCAAAGTCGAGATCACCGTGTCCCCGGCGCCGGTGACGTCGAAGACCTCGCGGGCGCGGGTGGGGATGTGGAGCGAGCGGCCGTTGGCCTTGAAGAGCGACATGCCGTCGGGGCCGCGGGTGATCAGGACGGATTCGCTCTTCAGCGCCCGGAGGATGTCGCGGCCGAGCTGGCTGAGCGGCTCCTCGCCGGGTTTGGCGTCGCGCCGCATCCCGCCCCAGGCCTCGTTGAGATTGGGGGTGAGGCAGGTGACGCCCCGGTAGCGCCTGAAGTGCTCGATCTTGGGATCGACGGTGACGGGCCGGCCGGCGCGCTTGCACCAGGCGATGGCGGCGTTGAGGACGCGGGGCGTCAGGACGCCCTTGCCGTAATCGGAGAGGATGACGGCCTCGGAATTCTCGATCGCGCGCGGCAGGCTCTCGATCAGCTTCTTCTCGGTCTCGGCGGACAGCGGCTCGGCCGTCTCGCGGTCGAAGCGCACGACCTGCTGGCGCTCGGCCACGACGCGGCACTTCTGCGAGGTGAAGCGGGTCCCGTCTTGGATCAGGCCGGCGACGGCGATGCCGTGCGTGGAGAGCAGCTCTCCCAGGCGGTGGCCGGCGTCGTCGGTGCCCACCACGCCGATCACGGCCACCGAGGCCTCGAGGGCGGCGAGATTGACGGCCACGTTGCCGGCGCCGCCCGCCACGTTGTTCTCGCTCTGCACGCGCACGACGGGGACGGGGGCTTCGGGGGAGATGCGGCTGACGCTGCCCCGGATGTAGTGGTCGAGCATGAGATCGCCCACCACGAGGACGCGTTTGCCGGGAAAGAGGGAGACTAGACGGCGGAGCCGAGGCTTATCCGAGGGGGGCATCCGCGTATCAATATACCATTTTAGAAAGTCGCGCCGTGATCGAGCCGAAAAAGACGTCCACCTTCATCTGCACGGGCACGCGCTTGGGATCATCGGAGAGCCAGACGCGCAGCCGGTTCCCCTTCTGGATGAAGAGCCCCTCGTGGCGCATCGTGGGCTCCACCAGGAAGGCGTCGAACTTGCCGGCCGGGGTCTTCACCTTCTCCTTGCGGACCACGTTGACCTGCAGCGGCCAGTTCTGGCGCGTGTTGACGTCGAGGGTGATCTGGGTGCCGGGCGTGAGCGTCTTGCCGCGGAGGTAGAACATGCTGGAGAGCACGTCCTGGACCCCGATCGGGCAGGTGCCCAGGGCGACGCTGAAGTTCAGGTCGCGCCCGGCCCATTTCCCGACCCAATGGCCGTCTTGGAACAGCGTCCACTCCTCTCGGAAGAAACGCCCCTCGCGCAGCGACTTGGAATAGCCGAGCGAGCTCAAGGTGATCGCGTCCATCCAGGACTCGTTGAGGTCGCGGACCTTGTAGAAGGTGTCGCAGAAATTGTTCGAGGTGGCGCGCGAGACGATGTGGTAGGCGGGCTTGCCGTTGAAGTCGACGATCTCCTGGACCTCGAGCGTGGCTTGGCCGACGTCGATCATGCCCCAAGACACGTCATAGACCAGCTTCTCGGGGAACGCGGTGAGACTCTGGCAGTCGCGCGCCAGCGGCAGCTGCCGGCCCACCAGCTGGTGCGGGTCGCTGACCGTGCTCGTCGTGAGGTTCACCAGCGCGGCTTGCGCGCTCGCGGCGGACAAGGCCCACACCAGGCCCAGCAGCGCCGCCGCGCGCCGTCTCATTCCTGCTCGCCCGCGAGCGCGAGGAGATTGTCCGTCCAGACGTTGCGCCCCTTGAGGATCTCGAGCTTGATCGCCAGGACGTAGAGCTCGCCCTTGACCAGCTCCTGCCAGTTCTTCGGCAGGCGGGTCATGTCCTTGAGCGTGGTCACGATCGGCAGCCCGGCGGCGACGCGGTCGATCGAGGCGATGTCGGCTGGGCGGTACGGGTAGTGATCGGGATAGCGCCAGCGCTGCTGCGTCTGGATGCCGATGCGCGTCAGCAGCTCCTCGAAGGAGGAAGGGTCGGCCAAACCGCAGAAGCTGACCGCCTTCTGGCCCTCGAGATGGGAGAGCTTGTGCTTCTCGCCGGTGCGCGGATTGAGCAGGAAGTCCGGCTTGTGGGCGGATTCGAGGATCGGAGCCGTGGGATTGTGGCGCTTGAGCTCCTCCTTCAGGGCGTCGAGCTTGCCGGGCTCGACGGCGTCGGCGTGCGTGAGCACGATCATGCCGGCGCGAGAGAGCGCGCCCAGCGGCTCGCGAAGATTGCCCAGCGGCAGGACCGACCCGCCGCCGAAGGGATCGGTGGCGTTGACGAGGACGATATCCAGGTCGCGCTGGAGCTTGAGGTGCTGGAAGCCATCGTCGAGGATGAGGAGCTTGGAATGGTAGTAGGTCACGGCCTGGTCGCCGGCCTTGGCGCGGTCGGCGCAGACGAGGATGGGGATGTTCTGGCCGAGCAGCGAGTGGTGCATCATCCAGGGCTCGTCGCCGCACTCGGTCCAGGCCGGCGGCTCGTCGTCGAGCAGCGTGGTGACGCGGTCGGCGGAGGCGGCGCGGCCGTAGCCGCGGGTCAGGATCGCCACCGGGAGGTTGCGCCTCTTGAGGGTCTGCGCGGCCAGGAGGACGGCGGGCGTCTTGCCCGTGCCGCCCGTCGTCAGGTTGCCGATGCAGATGACCTTGGCCGGCAGCCGCTTGGACTTGAGCCAGCGCATCTCATAGAGACGGCGGCGGATCGCCATGGAGACGCCGTAGAAGAATGACGCGGTGCCCAGAGCCGCGCGGCCCCACCAGCGCTTCTTCAAGCGCTCGCGCCGGCGCGCCCAATCTTTCTTCACGCGGCCGCTCCTTGGAGCATCGCCTGCGCCGCCGCAAACACGCGCTCCGGCGTCAGCTCCTTGACGCATTCGAGGTCGTACGGGCATTCGTTCTTCATGCAGCCGATGCAATGCAGCTCGTCGCGGCGGATGGCGCGATGCCTCTCGGTCAGCGGCGTCCAGGCCTTCGGATCGCTGGAGGAGTGGATCGTGAGGGTGGGGACGTCGAGGGCGACCGCGATATGTTTAGGCCCCGCGCAATTGGTTACCACGAGCTTGCAACGAGAGATCTGTTCCGCGAGCTCCTGCAAGCTCGTGGTTTTCGGGCAGAGGAAGGCGTTCTTCCCGATCCCTTCGGCCACCTCTTGCGCGAGCTGCTGTTCGCCCGGCCCCCAAAACACGAGCACCTTCACGCCCAGCTTGTCCCGCATCAGCCGCCCCAACGCCGCGTAATGCTCCGCCGGCCAGCGGCGCGTGACCTTGCGCGAGGCGGGCATGAGGCCGACGAGGTCCTCGGCGCGCGCCCGCGGGGCGCGCGGCCACATCGGCCGCGGCGACGCCTCGTCGGGCACTCCGAGGGGGGCGAGCATGCGGATCTTCTCGCGCGCGGCGTAGAAGGTCTGAGCCGACTGCGGCAGACGGATGTTGTAGGCCCAGCGATGAAAGACGTGGGCGGGCCCGGCGCGGTAGGGAGCGTCGGAGCAGAAGGTCAGCAGGGCGGTGCGCGGGTTGCCCATGAAGTCGACGACGAGATCGTAGCTGCGGGAACGGATGCGGGAGAGCCAGGCCAGGGTGTCGGCGAAGCTCCTTGGATCGTAGACGAGGACCTCGTCGATGAACGGCTGGTCACGGACGACTTCGACGGAGGGGGGCTCGACTAGAAAGTGTATCGACGCCTGCGGGAACTTGCTCTTCAGCGCGCGTGCCGCCGGCGTCGATAGCAACACATCGCCGATGCGCCGCAGCTGGACGACGAGGATGCGCCGGGGATCCACTAGAACCGCGCGCGCCCCCGCGTGAGGTTCAAGCGGAAGTCCACCCAGTTGTCGTCGCCGCGCACGTAGATCCGCTTGATGGGGCCGTCCTCGGGCTTCCACGGCCACGGCGTCAGGCCGCGCTTGAAGGCGAAGTCGTAGTGGTAGCCGGCCTCGCGCGCCGCCTGCCGCACCTCGGGCACGTAGGCGCCGGCCCCGTACGGGTAGGCGAAGCCCACCATCTCGCGGCCCAGCTTCTGCTCCAGCCGCTTCTTGCTCTCGCTCAGCTCCCAGCGCGCCTCGTCCAGGGGGATGTTCGCGAGGTTCCTGTGGCTCATCGTGTGCGAGCCGAACTCGATGACCCCGGAATCCTGCATCTCGCGGGCCTGCGCCCAGGTCATCATCGGGATCCACGGCTCCGTGGACGGGTTATGCCAGGCGTTGTGACCCTCGAGAGTGTCGTGGACGAGGAAGATGTTGCCCTTCATCCCCAGCTCCTTCAGGATCGGGTAGGCGAGCTCGTAATTATTGGCGTACCCGTCGTCGAAGGTGACGAGCAGCGGCTTCTCGGGCCGCGGCTTGCGGCCGGCGTCGATGTCGCGCAGCTCGGTGAAGGTGAGGGAGGTATAGCCCCGGCTTTTGAGGAACTCCATCTGCGCCCGGAACTCCGCCCCCGTCACCCAGAGAGGCTTGAGGCGGGAGCCGGGGGGATAATCCCCGATCTTGTGGTAGGTCAGGATGGGCAGGCCCGTCGGGACGGCCGGACGCCACCAGTTCCAGCGCGCGCTCGCGCCCACGGCGGCGGCCGCCGCCACTCCTCCGGTCAGAGCTGCTAGCATGGAGGAATTGTAGCAATTGAGCTACAGGGAGGCGTAGACCGCTTCCAGGCTCTCCGCCATGCGGGACAGGCCGAAACGCGGCAGCCGCTCGCGCGACGGCGGCGTGGCCGCGCGCCCGCAGCGCCGCCGCCAAATAGAGCAGCTGGTGACTACTCGAGTTCGCGCAGCTTCACGTACTTGAGCCAGTGGTGGAACGCGGAGAGGCCGGCCCAGGTCATGCCCTGCCAGCCGTCGAGGAAGGCCAGCTTGGCCATGCGCTTGAGGAGCTCCGCGGGAAGGACGAGATGATGCCACCAATGGAAGCGGCGTCCCGCCCGCCGCTTCTTCTCGGCGGCCAGCGTCGTGTAGCGATCGAGCTTGCCCAGATATTCGGAAAGATCCCGGTAGGGCTCATGGAGCATTCTCCCGGGCAGCCGGCCGCCCGCGGGGCCTGAGAGCTCCAAGCCTTCGTGCAGGGCTCCGCCGACGAAGCGGGCCGCCTCGCGGCGGAAGAGGCGCACGTGCGTCTCGCAGCCGAGCCCGCCCCAGCGCAGGGTGCGCCCGAGGAAGCGGACGGCGAAGCGCAAGGAATACGCGTCGGCGGACGGGTCCTCCAGGCAGGCCTTGATCGCCCGGCGAAGCTCCTCGTCGGGCCGCTCGTCGCAGTCGACCCACAGCACCCAATCCTTCGCGCAGAGCTCCAGCGCCGCCTGGCGCTGGCGCGCGTAGTCGTCGAAGCGCCGGACGGCGGTCGTCGCTCCCGCGGCCCTGGCGAGCTCGGCGGTGCGATCCGTGGTCGCCTCGTCCACGAGGACGACGATCTCGTCCGCCAGCCCGCGCAGCGACTCCAGACAGCCGGGGAGGTCGCGCTCCTCGTCCCTGGCGATGATCAGCGCGCTAAGCG
Organism: uncultured Elusimicrobia bacterium; assembly: GCA_964653765.1. Classification (GTDB taxonomy): domain Bacteria; phylum Elusimicrobiota; class Elusimicrobia; order UBA1565; family UBA9628; genus JAGWUP01. The sequence goes on from CAZZGQ010000009.1 coordinate 15,324, forward strand.
ACTTGGGCATAGACCTCCTCCAGCCGTCGCGCCAGCCCAGCCAGGCCGAAGCGCGGCAGGCTCTCGAGCGCGGCGGCGGCGAGCCGGCGGCCCAAGGCGGCGTCGTCGACGAGACGGATGATCCGGTCCGCCAGCGCCTCCGGATCGCGCGCGGGAGCGAGCAGGCCGGTCTTCTCGTGCTCGACGATCTCCGGGATGCCGCCCGCGCTCGTGGCGGCGATGGGGATGCCGCAGGCGGCCGCTTCCAGCAGCACGCTGCCCATCCCTTCGCCCCACGACGAGAGAGCGAAGACGTCGAGGGCGGCCAGGAATTGCGCGGGCTGATCGCGATGGCCGACGAGGAGGACCTTGCCGAGCAGCCCCATGCGCTCGATGGAGGACAGCAGCGCCGGCTCCTCCGGCCCGCGCCCGGCGATCAGGAAGCGGGTCTGCGGGCGCTTGAGCTGCACGATCAGCGCCGCGGCGATCAGCGTCTGGTGGTCCTTGTGCGGGACGAGGGCGGCGAGGTTGCCCACCCAACGGGCGGAGTCGTCCAGCTCGAATTCCTCGGCCAGCGTCTTGCGGGCCGCGCGGCGCCGCGCCGCGTCGACGGGAGAGAATTGCCCGTCGGCCTGGCCGGCCCAGCGCCGCTCCTCCTCGCCCGCGGGCAGGGCGTCGGGGACGACGACGACCCGCCGCGGGTCCAGCCCGTCTTTGCGGAGCACCTCGGCGATGGCGCGCGAGACCGCCACGACACAGGCGGCGGACTCGTACTTGAGCCTCCGGCTGAGCGAGCCGCTCAAGGCGAAGTCCACCCGGCGATGCGCCACGTGCCTGCGCCGCGCGAGCTTGCCGGCGAGCGCGGCGATCCCCGCGGCATGAGCGGTATGCGCGTGAAGCACCGCGCGGCTTCGCCGCGCGGCACCTTGTGCCAAGCGCCACGCCGAGATCGGGTCGAACTCGAAGAGAAAAGGGAGGCGCAGGACTTCAAAATCCTGCCTCTTCGCCTCGGCCTCGAGTTCTGATCCGCCTCGGCAGCATACGACGTTATCATGCCCTCGGGCGCGCAACGCGGCTGCCGCGTAGAGCAATTGCCTTTCTCCACCGCGAAGGCCCTTCTCCCCATCGATGTGGAAGACCGTATAGCGCTCCTTCATCGGTCGAGCGCCTTCCTGTAGAGCTCCTCCGTCCTATCGGCGAAGGAGTCGATCGTGAAGCGCTGCAGGAAGCGCTCTCGTCCCGCGCGGCCCATGGCCTGGGCGCGCGCCGGGTCCTCGAGCAAGGCGGCGACGGCTTGGGCCAGCGCCTTCGGGTCGCCGGGCGGCACCAGCACGCCCGTGACGCCGTCCTCGACGAGCTCGGGCAGGCAGCCGACCTTCGTGGCGACGACGGGCCGGCCGAGGGACATCCATTCCAGCGCGGCGCGCGACACGGCCTCGGAGCCGCGCGAGGCGACGACGCCCACGCGGCAGTCGGAGATGAAGCGCAGGGCGTCGGGGACGTAGCCGCGGAAGACGAAGCGCCCGCCGAGGGCGGCCGCGGCGCGCGCCAGCGGCTCGCGCAGCGCGCCGTCGCCGGCGGCGGCGAAGCGGGCGTCCGGCAGGTCCTCGCCGAGCAAGCGGGCGGCGGCGATAACGTCCTCGTGGCCTTTCACCGGGTCGAGCCGGCCGAGGATCCCGACCACGGGATCGGAGGCCAGCGGCGCCTCGGCCGGGATGGCCAGCCCCTGATACGCGACGGCCACGGGGCGTCCGGGAAAGAGGCCCGACAGCTGGCCGGCGATCGCGGCGTTGGCGGCGATGAAGAGGTCCGTGCGCCGGGCCAGCGCGCGCGCCAGGGCGTGGCCCTTCGGAGGCCGGGCGTCGCCGCGCGTGCGCACGAGCGCCGCGCCCGAGCCCGCCGCGAGGGCCGCTCCGAGGGAATGCGACCCGCCGGTATGGGCGTTGACCAGCTCGACGCCGTCGCGCCGCAGCTGGGAGCGCCACTTCGAGAGCGACAGCCACGGCCGCGAGAGCTCCGTGGTCTTTAGGCCCAGGAAGCGCGCCTGTCTCGCCGCGTGCGAGCCGGGGGCGGCCCAGAAGCGCACGTCGTGGCCGCGGCGCGCCAGTTGGGCGGAAAGAGTCAGGGCGTAATGGGCCAGTCCGGAGTCCCAGCTCTCGTCGTGGAGCTGGAGGATCTTCACGCGGCGGCCTTGGCCGCGCGCCGCTCGAGGATCTCGCGCGCCGCGGCCCAGACCTGCTCGGTGGTGATCAGGCGCATGCAGAGGAAGTGCCCTTCGGGACAGGCCTTGGCGCCGTGCAGTCCGCAGGGGCGGCAGGAGAGGTCCGCCTCGAGCACGCGGTGGCCCGGGCCGTACGGGAAGAAGCCGAGCTCCCGCGTCGTCGGGCCGAAGATCGCCAGCGTCGGGGTCCCGGACCCCGTGGCGAGGTGCATCGGCCCGGAATCGTTGGTGACGAGCAGGGAGAGCCGCGGCATCAGGGCCTTGAGCTCGTCGAGGCTCGTGCGCCCGGACCAGTCCAGCGCTCCGCTCGCTTTGGCCAGCTCGCCGCAGAGGGCGCGATCCGAGGGGCCGCCGATCAGGACGACGCGCTCGCCCGCTTTCTCGAAGCGGCGGCAGAGCTCGGCGAAGCGCTCGGGCAGCCAGCGCTTGGTGGGCCAGGCGGAACCCGGGTGCACGCCCACGAGGACGGTCTCCGGCGGCACGCCTTCCGCGCGCAGCCGGCGCTCGAGGGCCGAGCGCGCGGCGTCGCCGGCCGTGAGGAAGACCGATTCGTCGTCGCGCACCTCCACGCCGGGCGCCAGCGGCTTGAGCAGGGCGAGGTTGCGCTCGAGATCATGCATCAGCCAGGTGAAGGGCACGCGGTCGGTCAGCAGCCAGCGGCCGGCGCTGGAGGAGAATCCAACGCGGCGCGGGATGCCGGCGAGATACGCGAGCAGGGCGCTGCGGAAGGAACGGTGAGGGATCAGCGCCAGGTCGAAGCCGCGGCCCTTGAGCTCGCCTGCGAGACGCCACAGGCCGCCCAGCCCCTTGTGCGCGCCGCGCTTGTCGTCGATGAGGACCTCATCCACCCACGGCGAGCCTTGGAAGAGGGGCGCCAGGGCCGGCAGCGTCAGGACGCTCACCCGCGCGCGCGGGAAGACGGCCCGCGTGTCCCTGGCCAGAGGCAGCGTCAGCGCCGTGTCGCCGAGGAAGGCCGTCTGGACGATGACGACGTTCTTGGTGGCGGAGGAGGAGGACTCGACGCCCACCTCGCCCAGGCTCAGGCCGGTGCCGCCGGCGCGGATGCCCCAGGGCCGCAGGGCGTCGAGGTAGCGCTCCACCGTATGGCGCTCGAGCGAAGGGGACTTGAGCCCGAACGCGACGAAGAACCGGCGGGCCAGGGCGTCCTTGCGGTAGACGGAGACGTTGGGGATGCCGCAAAGACGGCGCAGCAGCAGCGAGCGGAGGTTGCCGTGCAGGTCGAGCAGATGCGTGAAGCCCCCGGACCGCGCCAGCTTGAGCGCCGCGGACAGACCTTGGAAGGGCTCCACTCGGTCGACGTTCGGGTTGCCCTCCAGGACCGGGGCGAAGCCCGGCTTGACCAGGACGGTGATCCGGCAGTCCGGCCAAAGCGCCTTGATCTGCCGGTACACTGGCGCGGTCAGCACGACGTCGCCCAGCGACGACAGGCGCACGACGAGGATGTTCGCGCCCATAGAGCGCGAAATTATAGCAATTCGATCTGGAGGGGACGGGGAGGAGCGCCTACCGCTAGAAGGGCCTCGAGCGATTGAGCCAGTACCGCAACAGGCGGGCGGCGTATTGGCGGTCGGTCGCGCTCGGGTTGTCGTTGCGAACGGTCTGGTCGTCGAGCCGGGTATAGATGCGGCCGAGGCCGGTGGGATTGCCGGCGTCGTCGGCGCAGAGCTGCCAGACCTCGCCCTCGTTCCCGGCCTCGGCCCCCGGCGCGCGGCTCACCCGGATGCTGACGCTGCGGCAGCCCCTGTTCTGGAGGGAGAGCTCGGCGCTGGCGTTGTCGGAGGTCAGCGCGTAGATCTCTCCGGCCGAGTGGGGGCCACGATGGCCTTCGCGGCGGCTCTTTTCGACCAGGGCGGTCCAAGAATCCACGTGGAAGGCGGCCATCGTCTCGGCGATGATCTCGGCGGCGCGCTGAGTCAGTTGCGGGTCGACCAGGACCTCGATCTTCGGCACGACGAGGTCGGCGGAGTCCTGGACGAAGAGCAGGTTGCCCTCGGCGTCGAACTCGTAGGCCCGCCGGATCGTCTTCAGGGGCTCGACGGGGCTACAGCGCTCTCGGCAATCGGGCAGCTGCGGCTCGCTGACCTGCTCGATGCGGACCCGGTGGAGCTCGAGACTGGCATCGGCGCGCAGGGCGCCGTCGACAGACAGGACGATGGAGCCGACGTCGCGGGAGCGGCGGACGTCGCCGTTGTCGAGCCGGATCGTGGCGGCGGTCTGGCGGGCGAGCTCGGCGGCTTCGCGCAGCGAGGCCGGATCGACGTCGGCGGCGTTGATCCAGCAGAGGGGCAGGGCGAGGAGGAGCGTGATCATGCGGCCATGCTAGAAACTATGCGGGCGGGCGCGCGCATGGCTTTGGGCCCAGCGGAAAAAGACAAGCGGCCCAGGACGGCCTAGGCCTAGGCTCGGGTAGGTCCACTACCTCGCGAGCGTTGCCCCAAGGTCTCTGCCGCCCGGGCCCGGGCGGTGATAAGCTCTATGGGATCGATGACCGCACCTCTGTTGCTCGTGCTCGTCTGGGCGACGCTGGCCCGAGCGGCGCCGCCCCTCGCCCGCTCCGAGCGCGCGGGGGAGTCCGCGCCCGTCCGAGTCGAGCGGCTCTCCGAGGCTCTCGAGACGGCGCGCGCCCGTCCGGGGCTCGAGAGCCTGCCTGACCTCGCCGCGGCCAAGCTCGCCGTGGATCTGCGGCCCCACTTCGGGGCTCCCAGGACGTCCTACGAGGCCTCGGTGGACGGCGATCTGTTGTGGCTGCGCTCGGAAGGCCTCGAGATCCCGGTGGCCCTTCCGCGCGAAGGCCGGCCGATCGAGTTCGGCTCGCCCCAGGAAGAGGCGTTCTCCCGCCGGCTCGCCGAGCGATTGGCGAGCGCGACCCCGGAAACCCTCGAGCGCGTGCTCGAGGAGACCTTCGACGGCGTCACGCTGCCTCCGGCGCCCGCCGTCGCCTTGGGGTTTCGCACCCAGGGCGAGCTGCGGGCCCACATCATGCGGACGACCAGGATCGTCTCGCGGGCCGACCGGTCGGCCGACGAGCTCCGAGACCTCCTTCGGGCGGGTCGGTACACGGAGGCCGTCGCCGCGCTGGGAAGATTTCAGCGCGACCTGCCGCTGTTCGTGCATCCCACCGCGGGGCGGGTTCTGCTCTACGAGCTGCCCCAGGTGCTCGTGAACCTGAGGCGCCTGCCGCGCGGGCATCCCGGCGCCAAGGACCTTCCCTACTGGAACAGGCTCGCCCGCAACCTCAGCTCCCGCTCGCGCAGGACGTTCGACGGCTTGCTGCCGGGCGGCGTCGTGCTGGATGAGGAGGGTTCTGCTTTTTCCGAGCGGCACGCGCCCGCGGCGGCCGTGTTCCTAGAAGGGGGCTCGGGCTCCGAGCGGGTGGAGGCGCGCCGCGAGCGGCGCCTGCGCACCGTCCTCGCCGGAGCGCGGCATGCGCTCGTGGGCGCGGCGTTGTTCGTCGTTCTTCCCTCGGCGCTGTTCGCGCTGGGGGCCGGCGCAGCGCCCTCATGGCCGAGCCTGGCCGCGGCGGCGGCCGTGGCGGCTCTCTACGTCTGGAAGTCTCATCCGTGGGGCCGGGTCTCGCGCAAGGCGCTGGTGGACACGGCGCTGAGGCGCGGCTGGCTCCCGGACGACGAGAAGCCGTCCTAGTCGACGGGAAGCCGCGGCGAGAGCGCGTCCCAGGTCCGCTCGGTGGCTCCCTGGAGGGAACGCGCGGCCTTGAGCGCCAGCCTGCCTTGCTCTTTGGCGCGCGGAAGGTCGGCCGCCAGCTCCTCGAGCAGCGCGCCCAGCCTCTCCGCGTCCGCGGCGCAGAAGCCGCCGCCGGCGCTCTCGAGCAGGCGCGCCGCCGCGGCCACCGTCTCCACGTGGGGGCCGAAGAGCACGGGGCAGCCGGCCAGCGCGGGCTCGAGGACATTGTGGCCGCCCACGGGGACGAGGGTGCCGCCGACGAAGGCCACGCTGGAGGCGGCGAAGAGCGAGCGCAGCACGCCCAGGCGATCCACGAGGACGGCGTCGCGGCCGGCCTGCGGGGCGCTCCAGAGGCAGAACGAGATCCCGGCCTTCCGCAGCTCCTGGGCCGCATCTGCCGCCCGCTCGACGTGGCGGGGGGCGACGATGAGCTTGAGGCCGGGCGCCTTGGCGCGCGCGCGGAGGTAGGCGGCCACGACGGCCTCCTCCTCGCCGTCGCGCGTGCTCGCCGCCGTGAAGACGGGCGCGCCGTCCCAGCCCAGCGCCGCGAAATCATCGGCGTCGACGCCCTCGAGCGGCGGCGCCGGCGGAAGATCGAGCTTCATGTTGCCGGTGACCGTGACCCGCCCGGCGCCGAGATCGCGGTAGCGGCGCGCGTCCTCCTCGGTCTGGGCGGCGATGACGAAGAAGCGCCGGAGGAAGGGGCCGACGGCGCGCTTGAAGAGGCGGTACCGGCCGTGGGCGCGCTCGGTCATGCGCGCGTTGACGAGGGCGCAGGGCAGGCCTTCCTCGCCGGCCAGATGCAGCATGTGCGGCCACAGCTCGGTCTCGACCACGATCAGGGCGCGCGGCGTCGCCGCGTCGAGGAAGGCCGAGACGGCGCCCCAGTAATCGAACGGCGCCATGTAGGCGGCGTTCACGCCGGGCAGCTCCCGGGCGCGCTCGCGGCCGGCCGCCGTCGTCGTGGTCACGATCACGGGCACGCCGCGCAAGGAGAGCCTGCGGATCAAGGGAGCGGCCGCGTTCGCCTCGCCGGCCGAGGCGCAATGCAGCCAGACCGGGCGCCTGGCCTTGAGCTCCGGCGGAACGTTCGGCGAGCCGAGACGCTCCGGCAGCTCGTCCATCAGCGAGCGCAGCGCGCCGCGGCGGGGCGAAAAGAGGAACTTCAGCGCCACGCCCAGAGCGCCGAGCGGGAACAGGAGGTTCTCCAGCGTGAGCACGAGCGTAGTCATCTCAGGCTCGGCCGACCTCCTTGTCGGCTTCGAGGGTGATGGCATCCATGGAGGCCTTGAGCTCGGCGGCTTTTGTCGCGAGGTCGTCCCCGTCCTTGACCCAGAGGGGCTCGCCGTAGACGACGACGGCGCGGCCGAAGGGCAGGGGGACCTGGAACTTGTCCCAGGCGCGGCTCAACTCGAGACGGTTGGAGAGGCCGGTCGTGATCGGCAGGATCGGGACGTTGAGCTTTTGAGCCAGGAAGAGGATGCCGGTCTTGATCTCCCGAGCGGGCCCTCGCGGTCCGTCAGGCGTGATGGCCAGATCCCAGCCCGACTGGACCGCTTCCATCATGTCGCGCGTGGCGGCGGCGCCGCCGCGCGAGGAGGAGCCGCGGCAGGAGCCGAGTCGCGAGAGGCGGATGACCTCGGCCACGATGTCGCCGTCGGCGCTGCGGCTGGCCAGGATCTTGGTCGGGTCGCCGCGGTGGCTGACGGTGAGGAAGATCTGGCGTTGATGCCAGAGCGCGTAGATGAAGCGCTGGCCGCGCGCGCGCAGCGCGTCGCGGCCCCCGGCGCGGATCACGCGCCAGCGCGTGGTCCAGCCGACGAAGGAGAGGTAGGCGTAGGCGAGGTACGGGAGCAGGCGCCGCAAGCGCTACTTCTTGCCCCGGCCCTTGGTCTTGGACAGCCAGCTGACGCTGCAGGCCGTCGAGGCCGAGGGGGCGAGCTTGCCGCCGTCCACGCGAACGCCGATCTTGGCGCCTTCCAGCTTGCGGGCGACCGTCTCGAGGGCTCCGCCGTCGGAGATCGCCGAGATGGGGGAGAGCTCGCAGGATTCGCGCGCCGCCTCGTCCTCGAGCAGCGTCGTGGCGAAGCGCACGGCCTCGTCCAAGGCGGTCTCCTCGGCGATGTCCCAGAGGGGCAGCTGCGCGGGGTTCTCCTGGCGCGCTTTCTCGCGCTGCTTGGAGAGGCCGTCCCCGAGGCTGGCCAGCACGAGGCTGTAGGCCAGGCCGGGCATCGGCGAGAGCGCCGTCTGATCGGGATCGGGCGCGGCGAAGGTGTCGTAGAGCACGGCGGGCTTGAGCGTGCGTTCGGCCGCCGTCAGCAGGGGCTGCAGCTCGGGCTCCTGCAAGCCCGTGGTCGCTAGATCGAACTTGGCTTTTTTGGCGCGGCGTTGGATCTCTTTGACCCGCAGCGACAGCTTAAAGCCGATTACTTTTTTCACGACCTACTTCTTGATCTGCTTGGGCTTGGTGGCGGAGCCTTTCGTCGGGGCCGGCGCCTCCGCGCGCTTGGCCTGGCCGCGCGTCTGCCACTCATAGACGAGCGGGGCGGCCACGGCGACGGAGGAGTAGGTGCCGACGAGACAGCCGAACACCATGGCGAAGGCGAACCAGTGGATCGTCGAGCCGCCGAAGAGGAACAGGATCAGCACCACGACGAAGACCGTCATCGAGGTGATCACCGTGCGCGAGAGCGTCTCGTTCATGCTCTCGTTCATGATCCGGTAGAGCGACTCCTTGTGCATGCTGCGGCCCTTCTCGCGCATGCGGTCGAAGATGACGATGGTGTCGTGGATCGAATAGCCGCCGATCGTCAGGATCGCCGAGATGATCAGCAGGTCGACCTCGAGCCCCAGCATCGAGAACAGGCCGTAGGTGGCGAGCACGTCGTGCAGCAGGGCCACGATGCCGGCCACGCCCCAGACGGGGTTGCTGAAGCGGAAGGCCAGGTAGATGATGATGCCGCTCAGCGAGAGGACGAGGGCGAGCAGGGCCTGCTTGAACAGATGCTGGCCGACGGCCGGGCCGACGTATTCCTTGCTGTCCACCGTGAAATGGTTGTCGGGGACGGCGGCCTGCATGTCGACCAGCTCCTTCTCCAGCTGCTCGGCCGAGCGGGTCGGATCGGACTGGATGCGGATCTGGAAGGTGTTGGTGTCGGTGAAGTGCTGCAGCCCCTCGTGCCTGACGCCGGCCTTCTCGATGGCGGCGCGCACCTGCGCCGGCTTGATCGGGTCCTTGAACGTCACCTGCACGAGCGTGCCGCCCGTGAAGTCGATGCCGTACTTGACGCCCCTGGTGAAGATCGACAGGATGCTGGCGCCGAGGAGGATGCCGGAGAACGCGAAGAAGACCCACCGCATCTTGAGGAAGTCGAAGTGCGTCTTGGGGAATAGGTGCATGATGTTATCCGATGCTGAGGGTCTCGATTTCGCGGTTCTGCAGGAAGCTCTGGAAGACCAGCCGCGTGAACGTGACGGAGGTGAACCGGCCGATGAGCATGCCGAGGAGCAGCGTGACGGCGAAGCCCTTGATGGGGCCGCTGCCGAACTGGAACAGGAAGACGGCCGAGATGGTCGTCGCCCAGATCGAGTCCATGATGGCCGTCAGCGCGCGGTCGTAGCCGTGCTCCAGGGCGACGCGGACGGGCTTGCCTTCGGCGAGCTCTTCGCGAAGCCGCTCGTAGACGAGCACGCTGTCGTCGACCGAGATGGCGATCGTCAGCACGATGCCGGCGAGGCCCGGCAGCGTGAGCGTGAAGCCGAAGTAGGACATGCACGCCAGCAGCAGCAGAAGGTTCAGCAGCAGGCCGATGTCGGCCACGATGCCGGCCCAGTGATAATAGACCGCCATGAAGAGGAAGATGAAGGCGGCGCCGATGATGACGGCGGTGAGGCCCTTGCGGATCGAGTCCTCGCCGACCGTCGGGCCGATCGTGCGCTCCTCGATGACGCGCACGGGCGCGGGGAGGGCGCCGGCGCGCAGGACGATGGCGAGCGCGCGGGCGTCCTCGACGCTGAACTGGCCCTCGATCACGCCCGAGCCGCCGGAGATGCGGCCCTTGATGACGGGGGCCGAGTAGACCTGGCCGTCGAGCACGATGGCCATGTTCTTGCCGACGTTCGTGGCGGTGAGGTTGCTGAACTTGGCGGCGGCCTCGGGCTTGAACTTGAAGGCCACGACCGGCATGCCGTAGTCGCCGCCGGTCTCGACGCGGGCGTTGTCGAGCATGGCGCCGGTGAGGGGCACGTCCTTGCTGACGAGGTAGAGGTTGCCGTCCTTGGACTTCAGCAGCTCCAGTCCCTGCGGGACCAGCTTCTGGGCCGCCGGGGAGACCTCATTGGCACCGGTGAACGGAGCGGGCAGCTCGGCGATCTTGCCGAGCGCCTTCTGCGCGGCGTCGCTCTGGTCGACCATGCGGAACTCGAGCAGGGCCGTCTTGCCGATGAGGTCCTTGGCCTGGGCCGAGTTGGTGATGCCGGGCAGCTCGACGACGATGTTGCGGTCGCCCTGCTTGGTGATCATCGGCTCGGCCACGCCGAACTGGTCGACGCGGTTGCGGATGATCTCGATGGCGCGCTGCACGGCGTCGTTGACGTCGGCGTGCGGATCGAGCTTGGCCACCTCGAGCTCCATGAGGAGGTGCGTGCCGCCGCGCAGGTCCAGGCCCAGGTTGAGCAGCCACTTCGGGCGATGGCGCTCGGCTTCGAGCTGCGCGCGCTCGGCGGCGTCCATGGTGTACCACTCCAGGGTCGGGTAAAGCAGGAACAGCGACCCGAGGACCAAGGCCACGACCGCGGCCCACTTGAGCTGGAACTTTGTCATCGTACCTTCCTCAATAAACGGCAGGATTCAAACACGGCTCTTTTTTAAGCGGCGGCATCGGCCGCGCCCGTGGAGAGGCGCTTGGCCACGGCGGAGCGGGCCACGGTCAGCTTCACGGTCTGGGAAAACTGGACCTCGAGGTCGTCTCCCTTGAGCCCGACGATGGTGCCGTAGAGGCCTCCCGTCGTCAGGATCTTGTCGCCCTTCTTGAGGTCCTGGAGCATGGCGTCGTGCTCCTTCTGCTGCTTTTGCTGCGGGCGGATCAGCAGAAAATAGAAGATGAGGAAGATCGCCGCGATCGGGAGGAGGCTGACGATGGGGTTTGGTTGGGGGTTCATGACGTCCTTTTGAATGAAAGGCGACGTATCTTAGCAGATTGTCCCGCGCAAGTTAAGGGCGGGGGCCCGACCTGGTGGCCCGGCGCCGTCTTTATATGCCGCGTTGGACATACTTTTGTGCCTAGGCACAAAAGTATGTCCGGGAGGGTAAAAGAGTGTTGCTAGCAACACCATTCACGTCAGCGTCTGTCCCCTCGGGCGCGGGCCAGCGCCTGCGCGTAGGCCTCGTTGCCCGGATCGAGGCTCGTCGCCGCGCGCAGGAAGGGCACGCCCAGGTCGGCTTGGCCCCGAGCCGCCTGCAGCGAGCCCCATAGATATTGCGCTTGGGCCGAGGAGGGCCTGAGCTCCGCGGCCCGCCGGAGCTCGGGCGCGGCCGCCTCGAAATCCTTGCGCTCCAGCAGGATCCAGCCCAGCAGCTCGTGGGCCAGGCCGTCGTCGGGCCGCTCGCGCAGGAGGGCGCGCAGCTGGGCGGCCGATTCATCGCGCTTGCCCTGGCCTTCCAGCGCCTGCGCGAGGTCGTAGCGCGCCATCGGCTGCGCGGGGTCGAGGGCGAGGGCGGCGCGCGCTTGGGCTTCCTCATCGGCGAAGCGTCCGGCCGCGGCGTCGTCGGCGGCGAAGTCGACGCGGGCGGTGACGCAGTCGGGGAAGAGGCGCAGCTCCTCGGTCCAGAGCGAGGCGCCATCGCGCCAGACGAGCAGCTGCCGCTGCGTGAGGAGCGCCGCGCAAAGCAGAGCGGCCGCGCAACCGGCCAGGGCGAGCGCGGGCCGGACCTCCGATGCGCGGTAGACCGCGGCTGCGGTCAGCAGCGCCCAGCCCAGGCAGGGGAGATAGGAGAAGCGCAGTGCGACCAGTTGCGAGCCGCCTTGGAGCACGCCGAGAACGGGCAGCAGCATCGCGACGTAGTAGAGCCAGAGCGCCAGACGGGCGCGCGGGGGCACGCCGCTCCAGCGCAGGCCCGCCTCGGCCGCACCGAGGAGGACTGCGCCGCGCAGCGCGAGAGACGGCGAGAACGGCGCGGGCAGAGGGTAGAGCGGCGCCAGGCCGGCCGGCCAGACCGTCTTCTCGATATAGAAGCCCAGGCCGTAGAGTGACTGGCCCAGCCGCGCGGCGAGGCCGTGGCGCGCCAGCGGCGTGAAATTGTCGACGGAGGCCCAGCCGCGCACGGCGGCCAGCGCGGTCAGCGCGGCGATCGCGGCGTAGGGCCACTTCTCGAGAAGCGCTTCCTTCGAGAGGCTCCTGCGCAGCGGGTAGAAGTCCAAGGCCAGCAGGGCGACGGGAAGCGGCGCCACCGAGGGCTTCGACAGCGCGGCGAGCGCGTAGACGGCCAGGGAGAGGGCGCGCCGGCCGCGGACGTAGGCCAGCAGCGAGCCGGTGAAGAACAGGCCGGCCAGCACGTCGCGGCGCTCGGCCGCCCAGGCCACCGATTCGACGCGCAGCGGATGCAGCGAGAAGGCCAGCGCCCCGGCCGCCGCGGCCAGCCAGAGGCGGGGGCTTGCGGGCTCCTCGAAGGAGCGGCGCAGCAGCTCCTCGGCGAGCAGGCAGAACGTCGCGGCGGCGCCGGCGTGGAGCAGGACGTTGGTGAGATGGTAGCCGACGGGAGACAGGCCCCAGAGCCGGTAGTCGACCGACCAGCTCAGCCAGGCCAGCGGGCCGTAGAAGCCGGTATGGAGCGTCGTGAGCATCCAGCGCAGGTGGGGCCAGTCCAGCCGCCGGAAGCCGTAAGTGGAGACGAGGAGGTTGAGGTCATCCCAGACGAAGGCGTTGCGCAAGGAGCGCGCGAAGGCCAGCGCCGTGAGCAGGAACACGGCGGGCGCGGCCGCCCTCTCAGCGCGCATGCTTCTCGGCCGCGGCGAGCGCGTCCGCGTACGTCGGGTTGCCGGGATCCAGGCGCAGCGCCGCTTTCAGGAAGGGCAGGCCCTCCTCGGCCCGCCGGCGGTCGGAGAGCCAAGAGCCCCACAGGAACTGGAGTTGCGCCTGGCCGGGCGCGAGCTCGGCGGCGCGGCGCAGCTCGGGACCGGCGCCCGTCTTGTCGCCCTGCTTGAGCAGCGTCCAGCCGAGCAGGCCGTGGGCCTCGCCCCAGCCGTCGCGCTCGAGCAGCAGCCCGCGCAGCAGCGCCGTCGCCTCATCCAGCCTTCCTCGTTCCTCGAGCGAGTGCGCCAGGTCGTAGCGCGCCAGTTGGTTGCCCGGATCGGCCGCCAAGGCCGCGCGCGACTCGCGCTCGCCTCCCTCGTAGTCGTGGGCCGCGATGAGGGAGGCCGCCAAGTTGATGTGGCCGTCCCAAGAATCGGGGAACAGCCGCAGCTGCTCGGTCCAGAGCGTCACGTTGTCGCGCCAGACCTCGATCTCGCGCTGGGTGCGCGCGGCGGCGGGCAGCAGCAGGAGCCCGGCGGCGGCGACGGCGGCCAGCGCCGCGGCGTCGCGGCGCGCGCTCCACCGCCGCAGGCACCAGCGCAGCCCCGCCGCGGCCAGCACGGTCCAGCCCAGGCAGGACAAGTAGGAGTAGCGGCCGGCCACGAGCTGCGGGCCGTTCTGCAGCAGCCCTAGCACCGGCAGCAGCATGGCCCCGTAATAAAGCCATAATGCCGCGCGCGCGCGCGCGTCCACGCGACAGAAACGCAGCGCGAGGAAGAGGGCGGCCAGGACGGCGAGCGAGCCCGCGACGGCGGCGCTGAAGAGGGGGAAGCGGTTGGGCAGCGGGACGAGGACGGTCAGGCCGGAGGGCCAGACCGTCTTCTCGAGATAGAAGCCCAGGCCGTAGAGCGACTGGGCCGCGCGGTCGACCAGCCCGTAGCGTGCCAGCGGGATGAAGTTGCCGGTGCTGTGCTGCGCGCGGATGGCCATCGCCGCCGCGAACGCGGCCAGGGCGGCGTAAGGGAGCTTCTCGGAGAGCAGCTTCCACGAGAGCCGCCGGCGCAGCGGGTACAAGTCGAGCGCGAGCAGGGCGGCGGGCAGGGGGACGACGGTGGCCTTGGAGAGGACGGCCAGGGAATAGAAAGCGAGCGAAGCCGCCCGCCTGCCGCTCACGTAGCAGAGCAGCGTCGAAAGGAAGAAGAGCCCGGCCAGCACGTCGCGCCGCTCGCTGATCCAGGCCACGGACTCCACCCGCAGCGGATGCAGCGCGAAGAGCAGCGCCCCCAGCGCGGCGGCCGAGCGCAGCTCGGGCCCCGGCTCCTCCGAGAACGCCAACGCCAGCAGCCGGACCGCCAGGAAGTAGAGAAGGACGGCGTTGAGCGAGTGCAGCACGACGTTGGTCAGATGGTAGCCGGCGGGGCCGAGCCCCCAGAGCCGGTAGTCGAGCCAGTAGCTGAGCCAGGCGAGGGGGCAGAAGTTCGCCACGTGCCCGGTCGTGAACATCCACTTCAGGTGCGCCCAATCGAGGAAGCGGAAGCCGTAGGTCTGGACGACGAGGCTCGTGTCGTCCCAGACGAAGCCGCCGGCGAGCGAGCGCAGGAAGGCGAAGGCCGTCAGCAGGAAGATCCCGACGGGCCAGTAGCGCGACATCAAGGCAATTTACCAAAAAGGAAGGCCCGGGCTCTCGCCCGGGCCTTCGTTTCGAAACGTCGGAGACGGCGCTTAGAGGAACAGCGGCGCCAGCACCAGCGTGATCGTCGCCAGCAGCTTGATGAGCACGTGCAGCGACGGGCCGGCCGTGTCCTTGAAGGGATCGCCGACGGTGTCGCCGACGACGGCCGCCTTGTGCGGGTCGCTGCGCTTGCCGCCGTGCGCGCCCGTCTCGATGTACTTCTTGGCGTTGTCCCAGGCGCCGCCGGAGTTGTTGAGGAAGAGGGCCATCAGGATGCCGGCCACCGTGCCGATCATCAGCAGGCCGGCGACGGACTCGGCGGCGATCGTCGGGTTGGCCTGCGTGATGAAGACGCGGAAGATCAGGCCGACGAGGATCGGGCCCGCCACGGCGAGGATGCCGGGGAGGACCATCGCCTTCAGCGCGCCCAGCGTGACGATGTCGACGCACTGGCCGTAGTCCGGCTGATCGGTGCCCTTCATGATGCCGGGCTTCTCGCGGAACTGGCGGCGCACCTCGTTGATGACGGAGTACGCGGCCTTGCCGACGGCGCGGATCGTCAGCGAGGAGAAGAGGAAGACCAGCGTCGCGCCCAGCATCGCGCCGATAAAGACTTCCGGCTTGCTGAGATCGACGCCGATGTGCCGGCCGGTATAATTCCAGATCTCGTCCAGATAGGCCGAGAAGAGGAGGAACGCGGCCAAGGCGGCGGAGCCGATGGCGTAGCCCTTCGTCAACGCTTTCGTGGTGTTGCCGACGGCATCGAGCCTATCCGTCTTCTTGCGAATCTCCTCGGGCTGCCGGCTCATCTCGACGATGCCGCCGGCGTTGTCCGTGATCGGGCCGAAGGTGTCCATCGCCAGGATGTAGGCGGCGGTGCCCA
The DNA here is from genome assembly GCA_964653765.1 of uncultured Elusimicrobia bacterium. GTDB lineage: Bacteria > Elusimicrobiota > Elusimicrobia > UBA1565 > UBA9628 > JAGWUP01. Next base: position 30,792 of record CAZZGQ010000009.1, read on the forward strand.
GCATGCCCATCGTGGCCACGGCGGTGCCGAAGAGGCCGCCCTCGGCCCCCAGCGCCATGATGCCGAGCTTGTAGGAGGCCAGGATCGCGGCGGAGATCACCATCACCGGGATGGCCGTGGACTCCAAGCCCACCGCGATGCCCGAGATGATGTTCGTGGCCGGGCCCGTCTCGGAGGACTTGGCGATCTCCTTGACCGGGCGGTACTTGTACTCGGTGTAGTACTGCGTGATGTAGACGAAGGCCTGCGCGGCGAGGATGCCGATGATGCCGCAGACCGAGTAGTACTTCCACGCGTCCGGGGCCTTTTCCGAGGCCAGCAGCCACCAAGCCGCGAAGACGAAGCCGGCGGCGGCGAGGACCGACGTCAGATAGTAGCCGCGGTTGAGGGCTTCCATCGGGTCGGCGTCCTCTTCCGTGCGCACGATCATCACGCCGAAGATCGAGGCCAGGATGCCGAGAGCGCGGGCGACGAGGGGGAAGAGCACGCCCTTCCAGCCGAAGAACGGGATCAGGCCGACGCCGAGGATCATGGCGCCGATGTTCTCGGCGGCCGTGGACTCGAAGAGGTCGGCGCCGCGGCCGGCGCAGTCGCCGACGTTGTCGCCCACGAGGTCGGCGATGACGGCGGGGTTGCGGGGGTCGTCCTCGGGGATGCCGGCCTCGACCTTGCCGACGAGGTCGGCGCCGACGTCGGCGGCCTTCGTGTAGATGCCGCCGCCGAGCTGGGCGAAGAGGGCCACGAACGAGGCGCCGAAACCGTAGCCCACGATCATGAAGGGGATCTTCTCGTACGGATAGCCCATGGCCTTGA
>CAZZGQ010000010.1:0-7931 GCA_964653765.1 uncultured Elusimicrobia bacterium
AGAGCGGGGCCTTACGTCTAGCGCAACCGGCCCAGCTTGATATAATCCACGCGGATGAAGATACTGGTGACGGGCGCCTCGGGCTACATCGGCAGCCATACGGCTTTGGAGCTGCTGAAGGCGGGCCACGACGTGACCGGCTTCGACAACCTGTCCAATTCCTCGGAGCGCTCGATCGACCGCGTCAGGGAGCTGGCGGGCCGCCCGCTGCGCTTCGAGAAGCTCGACCTGCTCGACAAGCCCGGCCTGTCGCGCCTGCTGCGCGAGGGCTTCGACGCCGTCGTCCACTTCGCCGCGCTCAAGGCGGTGGGGGAGTCGGTGGAGAAGCCCGAGCTCTACCGGCGCAACAACGTCGACGGCAGCCGCAACCTGCTGGAGGCGATGAGCGAGGCCGGCTGCAAGCGGCTGGTCTTCTCCTCGTCCTGCACGGTCTACGGGGAGGTGAAGAAGAACCCGGTCACGGAGGACCACCCCCGCGTCGCCGTCAATCCGTACGGCGGCACCAAGCTCGCCGTCGAGGACCTGTGCCTGGAGCTGGCGAAGAAGGACCGAGGCTGGAAGATCGCCCTGCTGCGCTACTTCAACCCCGTCGGCGCGCACGAGAGCGGCCGCATCGGCGAGGACCCGCGCGGCGTTCCCAACAACCTGATGCCGTTCGTCATGCAGACGGCGGCCGGCCGCCATCCCAAGGTCCGCGTCTGGGGGAACGACTACCCGACGCCGGACGGCACGGGGGTGCGCGACTACATCCACGTCGTCGATCTCGCCCTGGGCCATCTCGCCGCGCTCGACCGCCTGGGCTCGCTCTCGGGCGCCGAGGCCTTCAACCTGGGCGCCGGCCGGGGCTACTCCGTGCTCGAGGTCCTCGCCGCCGCCTCCAAGGCCGCGGGCAAGAAGATCCCCTACGAGCTGCAGCCGCGACGGCCCGGGGACTCCGCGGCGATCTGGGCCGATCCGCGGCTGGCGCGCGAGCGGCTGGGCTGGACGGCGACCCGCGACCTGGAGCGGATGTGCGCCGACCACTGGCGCTGGCAGAAGGCCAATCCGGAGGGCTACGCATGAGCGACGTCACGCGCGTCTTGTTCGTCTGCACGGGCAACATCTGCCGCAGCGCGATGGCGGAGCACCTGCTGCGGCATCTCTCGCGCACCCGCGGCCTCGGCGTCGAGTCCGCGTCCTGCGGCGTGGCGGCGGAGAGCTATTACGAGGTGCCGCAAGTCGTCCGGAGGCTGCTCGCCGAAAAAGGCGTGCCGCCGTTCGAGCACCGCCCCCGCCTGCTCACCCGCGATCAGCTGCGCGCCGCCGACCTCGCCCTCGTCATGACCGAGGCCCATCGCGAGCACATCGCCGAGCTCTATCCCGAGTTCGGCGCCAAAGTGCGGCTGTTCTGCGAGCACGCGGGCATGGGCGAGAAGGACGTGGCCGACCCGATGGGCCGCTCGGACGAGGTCTTCGCCGACTGCCTGAAGACCATCGAAACCGGCCTCGGCGCCCTGATTTCCACCGGTTTCCAACCTGTTAAGTAACGGCCGGCCGCCCTGGCGGGGTGCAGATCCGAGGGGCGCTGGCGGACGCCCACGCCTGGGCCGGGCAGGAGCAGGCCCGGGGCCCTTTTCAGGCCCCGCGAAAAACGTTAGGCTGCACCGAGCATGAACGACGCCTTCTGCGACTTCGAGGAGTTCTGGCCGTATTACTTGGGAGAGCACAGCCTCGCCTCGACGCGCCAGCTCCATTTCGTGGGCACCACGGTCGGCCTGACGCTGCTGTCCGTCGGCCATTGGGCGGAGGCGCCGCTCATCGCCTACGGCTGCGCCTGGATCGGGCACTTCTTCTTCGAGAAGAACAAGCCGGCGACCTTCAGGCATCCCCTCTGGTCCTTGCGCGGGGACTTCCGCATGTACCGGCTGATGCTGCTAGGGGAGCTGGACGCGGAGGTGGCCCGGCTCAGGGACCCTTCGGCGTCTCGGGCGGCGGAGCGGGCTTGAAGAAAGCGTCGAGCTCCTCGAGGCTCGCCAGGCGCTTGCAGCGCGGCAGCGACTCCAGGAAAGCGTTGCCGTAGCCGCGCTTGCCGAGGCGGCTGTCCAGGACGACGACGGCGCCGCGGTCGGTGGAGCTGCGGATCAGCCGGCCGAAGCCTTGGCGGAAGCGCATCACGGCGCGCGGCAGGCTGTGGGCGTCGAAATAGGAGCGGCCCAGGCTCTCGAACCAGCGCCGCCGCGCCTGCTCCACCGGGGAGCCGTAGTTGGGGAAGGGGAGCTTGGTCAGCACCACGCAGGACAGCGCCTCGCCGGGCACGTCCACGCCCTGCCAGAACGTGTCGACTCCCAGCAGCACGGCGTTGCCGGCGTCCTGGAAGTCGGCCAGCAGCGCGTCGCTGCCCGAGTCGCCCTGCATCCAGAGCGGGCGTTCCTTTATATGGCGGCGCAGGCGGGCGTGAACGGCGCGCAGCGTCCTCCAGCTCGAGAACAGGATGAAGACGCCGCCCGGGACGTGCTCGATGATCTCGCGGCAGCGCTTGGCCAGGGCGGCGACGTACTTCTTGTCGTCCGACGGAGCGGGCAGGTCGTCCTGGAGCAGCAGGGCGGCCTGGCTCTCGTAGTCGAAGGGGGAGTCCAGCCGCAGCTCGCGCGCGCCTTCGAGGCCGAGACCGGCCTTGAAGCCTCGCAGGCCGGCGCCCGAGTCCAGGGTCGCCGACGTGAGAACCACCGGTATGCCGCGCCCGAGAAGGCTCTCTCCCAGCCGCGGCGCCACGTCGAGCGGAGCGGCGCGCAGCGCCACGCCCAGGCTCGACCAGTCCACCCAGCGGGCCACCTCCTCTTCCCGGCCCTCGAGGACGTAGCGCAGGTCGGCGCGCAGCGCCTCGAGCTTGGCGTGCGACAGCCGCAGCGTGATCGCCGTCTCGTCGGCGTCCTTGCCTTCGACGGCCTCGGCGCGGCCGGCGAACAGCTTGCCGAAGGCTTGGTTCAAGGCGGGCAGGCAGGCCGGCTCCAGGTATTCGCCGGCGGCATCGGGCGACAGCAGCACGCCGCCCGGCTCGCCGCTCGGGCCGCCCCAGCCATGGGCGCGCGCCACCGACTCGAGGAAGGGCGGGAACTCCTCGAGGCAGCGCTTGGCGGGCTCGGCCAGCTCGGGGAAGCGGGCTGACAGCGTGCGAAGCTCCTCCACGAGCTTGGCCATGCGGCCGGCGGCGATCATGACGCCGAAGTGGCCGGCCGCGGCGTCCTCGAGGCTGTGCGCCTCGTCCACGATCAGGGCGTCGTAGGACGGCAGGCGGCCGCCTGAGAGCAGCAAGGCGTGGTTGACGACGACGATGTGCGAGCGCTCGGCGCGCTCGCGGTCCTTGCGGTAGAGGCACTGGCCCCAATACGGGCCTTGGGGGCCGAGGCAGAGATCGGGATCGCGCGCCACCTTCGCCCAGATCGGCTGGGGCACGAGGCAGGGCAGCTCGGAGCGCCGCCCCGTCTCGGCCGTTCGGGCCCAGGCGGTCAGCTCCGCGAGGACTCGCGCGGGCTCGCTGCCTTCCTCGAAGAGGTCCGGCGTGGACCGCAGGCGCGAGAGCCGCTGGACGCAGAGATAGTTGTCGGCGCCCTGGAGCATCGCGTAGCGCAGCGTGCGTCCCGTGGCCGCCAGGGCGCGGGCGGCCGCCGGCAGCTCCTTGTGCAGGATCTGCTCCTGCAGCGCGCGCGTGTAAGTGGTGACGAGGACGCGCCGTCCGTGGTCGACGGCCCACAGCGCCGCCGGGAGCAGATAGCCCAGCGACTTGCCGACGCCGGTGCCGGCCTCGACGACGAGCGTCTGGCCGGCCGTCAGGGCCTCCGAGACGGCGCGGCCCATCTCCGCCTGCTGCGGACGCGGCTCGTAGCGTTGCCCGGCGCTGGCCAGCGCCCCGCCGGGCCCGAAGAGGACGTCGATGCCGTCGGCCATGAAAGAAGGATTATACGATTTGCTAAGCTACCGCCGATGAAGGACGCCGCCGACGTCGACCGCCTCTGGCGCACGGCCCGTTTCCTGCCCCAGAGCGTCCGCTTGCTCGGGACGCGCTACCGCGCCCTCTTCCTGGCCTACGCCCGGCAGACCGCGACGAGCGGGGACAACGCCGCCATCGCCGACGCCATCGCCTTCATCGATTTCATGTTCCGCCAGAACCGCATGGCCCTGCTCAAGCCGGAGTCCCGGGCGCTGCGCGACGACGAGCGCGCGCTGCGCCGCCGCTTCCGGCTCTCGCGCGACGGCCAGACCGTCCAGGCGATCGAAAAATGGAAGGTCCTCCAATGGCTCCGCCTCTGATAAGAAAATCCGCTCCCAAGGCCTCCCTCACCAAGACGCACGCCGGAGACGACTTCCGCCTTCCCGGCGTGCTCGAGTTCGTCTCCAAGCTCATGGCTCCGGAGCAAGACGCCCTGCGCTCGATCCGCGAGAACACCGTCGAGGACGGGCTGCCGCCCATCAGCGTCGGCGCCGACGAGGGCAAGATCCTCGACCTGCTCGTGCGCGTCTGCGGCGCGAAGAAAGCCGTGGAGGTGGGCACGCTGGCCGGCTATTCCGGCGCGTGGATCGCGCGCGCCCTGCCCGCGGGCGGGCGCCTGCACACCTTCGAGTTCTCGCCCAAGCACGCCGAGGTGGCGCGCCGCAACTTCCAGCGCGCCGGCGTCGCCGACAAGGTCACCGTCCACGTGGGCCCTGCCCGCGAGACGCTGCCGACGATCGAGGGGGACGGCCCGTTCGACTTCGTCTTCATCGACGCGGACAAGGTGAGCTACGTCCACTACATGCGCTGGGCGGCCGCTCACACGCGCCCCGGGGCGCTCGTCGTGGCCGACAACGCCTACCTGTTTGGCAAGCTCCACCTCGAGCCCTCGAAGGCGGGAGAAGACGCGCCGGCCGTGCCGTCCATGCGCGAGACCCTGACGCTCATGACGGATACGAAAGTGTTTCTGTCCTGCGCCATGCTGCCGACCGGACAGGGCATGGCGGTCGCCGTCCGGCGGTGACCGAGACCGGGACGGCCGAGGTCGTCGAGGAGACGACGTCGGACGAGACCGAGGCCGCCCACGCTTGGAAGACGATCCTGTTCAACTGCGAGTGCCACACCTTCGACCAAGTCGAGACGCAGCTGATCAAGGCCATCCGCTGCACGCTGTCGCGCGCGCGCCAGCTGTCGATGGAGGTCCACACCAAGGGGCTGGCCGTGGTCTACACGGGGCCGCGCGAGCGGTGCGAAGCCGTGGCGATGGTGCTCGAGCGGATCGGCCTGCTCGTGAAGGTCAGCCGCTGACGGCGGCGCCGTCGGCGGGCTTGGGCGACTCGCAGGGGAGCTGGAGGCAGAAGCAGGCGCCCTGAGGCTTGTTGTCCTCGACCCAGATGCGCCCGTTGTGCGCCTCGACGGCGAGGCGGCAGAAGGTGAGGCCCAGCCCCAGGTTGCTGCGCGGGTGCGTCGGGTCCTCGCGCCCGAGCTGGACGTATTTGTCGAAGATGTGCTCGCGGTGCTCGGCGGGCACGCCCGGGCCGGCGTCGCGGACCTTCAGCTCCACGTTGGCGCCGACGGTGCGCGCCTCGACCTGGATCGTCGAACCGGTGGGCGCCGAGCGGATCGCGTTGTCGACGAGGTTGACCAGCGTGCGGCGCAGCAGGTCGAGATCGCCTGAGACCTTCTCCGTCGTCAGCGACCGGGTCACCGAGAGCGTCAGCTTCTTCTTGATGAGCAGGCCGCCCATCTGGCGATCGAGGCCCTCGAGCATCTCGGAGACATTGATCGGCTCCATCCTCGGCTGCAGCACGCCGTCCTCGCTGCGCATGATGTCGAGCATATTCATGACCATGCGCATCATGACGCGCGCGCTGTTGCCCATGCTGCGGATCATCTCGGCGAGATGAGCGGCGTCGAGGCCTTGCTGGTCCTGGACGAAGTCCGCGTGCCCGATGATGTTGGTGAGGGGGTTCTTCAGATCGTGGACGATGAGGTTGGTCAGCTCGTCCTTGCGCTGCTGGGCGCTGACGAGGGCGTCGCGCTGGGAGCGGATCAGGTTGTAGCCGTTGCGCAGCTCCGTGCGCAGGCGGTGCATCCACGACATCGAGCGCACGCGCATCAGCAGCTCGGAGCGGTTGATCGGCTTGGGGATCAGGTCGTCGCCGCCGACCTCCATCGCCTTCTGGTGCGACTGCAGGTCGCTGAGGGCGGTGAGGAAGACGATGGGCACGTCCACGCCGAGCGGGAGGCCCCGGATGCGCCGGCAGACCTCGTAGCCGTCCATGTCGGGCATGACGATGTCGAGCAGCACGAGGCTGGGCAGGGATTCCTGGAAGAGCTTGAGCGCCTCGTTGCCGTCGGCGGCGAGCTTGACGGCGTAGCCGGCGGCCACCAGATGCGTCTCGAGCATCGTGCGGATCGCCCGGCTGTCGTCGATGATGAGGATGGTGTCTACTGACATGGGTCGCGAATCCAACGAAGTATAGGGCGGCCTCACGGCGCTGTCAACCGCTTCGCGACAAATTCGCATCCCTTGCGCCGACGGAGGCCGTCTGCTATTTAGAGGCCATGCGCTACGAGCTCGTCGTCGTCGAGAACCGCGTGCCGGGCCATCCGTACGCGGCCCGGCCGGACGAGCCGCTCGAGGCGCCGGGCGCGCGGGAGTTGAGCGAGCTGGTCCCGCTCGTCTTCGCCGTCCGTCACACCGTCGTGCCCCTCTGGCTCGAAGGGGAAGTCCTCACGATCGCCATGGCCGATCCCACCGACGCCCTCACGCTCCGGCGCCTGCGCATGATCACCGGCTGCCAGATACAGCCGCTTTCGGCGACGCGCGCCCAGGTGCGCACGGCGCTCGTCCGAGCCTATCGAACAACTTAACAACGGTGTCTGACACCATTGTTAAGTTGTGCTAAAGTAGCCTCATGACAGCCGCCGCGATGAGGCACCGGCCGCTCGGCCGCACCGGCCTTTCGATCTCGGAGATCGGCTTCGGCGGCTGGGGCATCGGCAAGTCGATGTGGGGGGCGACGCAGGACGCCGAGTCGATGAAGGCGCTGCACGCCGCTCTCGACGCCGGCATCGACTATTTCGACACGGCCTACGCGTACGGGCGCGGACACTCCGAGCGCCTGATCGCGCGCCTCTTCAAGGAAGCCGGCAGGAAGGCCGTCGTCTCGACGAAGTGCCCGCCCAAGAACATGGAGTGGCCCGCGCATCCGCGCACGCCGCTTGCGCTGGCCTTCCCGCCGGACTGGATCCGCCTCTCGGTGGAGCGCTCGCTGCGGGCCCTGTCCACCGACGCGTTGACGCTCTACCAGTTCCACGTCTGGAGCGACCACTGGCTCAAGGACCCGCTGTGGCCGGAAGTGGCGGCGGCGTTCGCGGCCCTGAAGAAGGAAGGCAAGATCCGTTTCGTGGGCGCCTCCCTCAACGACGATCCGGACACCGCCCTCGGGCTCGTCGAGTCGGGTTTCGTGGACCAGGTCCAGGTCCTCTTCAACCTCTTCAATCAGAAGGCGGCCGACAAACTGTTCCCGCCCTGCAAGAGCAAGGGCGTGGCCGTCGTGGTGCGCTGCCCCTTCGACGAAGGCGGCCTCACGGGCCAGCTCCGGCCGGACACGCGGTTCGAGCCCGAGGATTTCCGCGGCCATTACTTCGGCGGCGACCGGCTGGCGGAGACCTGCCGGCGCGTGGCCGCGCTCGAGAAGGACGCGCTCGGCGCCAAGGCGCCGAACCTCGCCCTGGCCGCGCTCAAGTTCTGCCTGAGCTTCGACGCGGTGGCCACGGTGATCCCGGGCATGCGCAAGGTCTCGCACGTGCTCGAGAACACCCAGGCCGCGGACGGGAACTACTACAGCGCCGCCGAGCTGCAGAAACTGGCCGCGCACCGCTGGGTGCGCGACTTCTACCTCTAGTGAAGCCGGCCCTGCTCGTCCTGGCCGCCGGCATGGGCAACCGCTACGGC
>CAZZGQ010000010.1:8031-28881 GCA_964653765.1 uncultured Elusimicrobia bacterium
TCTAGTGAAGCCGGCCCTGCTCGTCCTGGCCGCCGGCATGGGCAACCGCTACGGCTTTCCAGGAGACGGTGGCCGGCCGCTCCAAGCCTTGGGGGACCGGCCATGCCGTGCTGGCCGCGGAGGACGCGCTGCGCGAGCCCTTCGCCGTGGTTTCACGCTGCGCAACACCCTCTCGGACCACGGCAGCGTTTCCCGCGGCGTCTGCGCCGTGGATGAAGGAGGCTTCCTGCGAAGCGTCACCGAGAGAACCTCCATCACGCGCGACGGCGCCGCGGCCCGCTACTTGGAGGCGGGCGTCTCGCGCCCGCTGAGCGGCGACGAGCCCGTCTCGATGAACATGTGGGGCTTCACGCCCGCGCTGTTCGCGCCGCTGCGCCGCGGCTTCGAAGACTTCCTCTCGCGCCGGGCGAGCGAGCCGGGCGCCGAATACTTCCTGCCCTCCGTCGTCAGCGGCCTCATCGAGCGCGGCGAGACGAGGGTGAAAGTGCTGCGCGCCGCCTCCGCCTGCTTCGGCGTGACCTATAAAGAGGATCGCGAGACGGCGCGCGCCGCGGTGCGCCGCCTGACCAAGCGCGGCGAGTATCCCGAGCGGCTTTGGGCATAGCTCGGCAAAAAGCCCGCCGCGCAATGCCTTCGCGCCGCGCACGCGATTTCAACTGAGCTGGACGCCGGGGTTATCCCCAAACTATGCACGCGTGCATAGTTTGGGGATAACTCTAGACAGTTGACTAGAAGCGCTCGGCCCAGCCGCGGCCGGCGAGGACGAACAGAGCGGGCATCAGCGGAAGCCGCAGCCGGTAGTAAGCCAGGGCGCCGCAGCTGACGGCCATAAAGTAGAGGATCGGCGAGACGACCACCGTCGCCTCGCGCCAAGAGCCGCCGCGCAACGCCGCGATGAAGCCCCGCGCGGCCAGAAGATAGACGAAAGCCAGGAAGGCGACGGACAGGACCAGCGGGACGCGCAGGCCCGGATGGCGGCGCAGCAGGTCCCGGGTGCCCGACATGCCGCCCGACGGCGGCCGCGGCGACATCGGATCGTCGGCGGGATCGTGCAGCACGGTCCAGGAGAAGATCTCGAGGCCCGTGCCGCCCAGCATCTTCACCGCGTCTTGGGCCATCACCTCCAGCTCGGCGACGGGGTGCTTCAGCAGGAAGCGCATCGCCCACGGGCCCGCGTAGGCGGCTTCCTCGTCGTCGTCGCGGAAGGCGCTCCCGTGCCCCTCGGCGATCCGGGAGCGCAAGGCCTGATACGCCGCGCCGTAGTCCTCGCCGGTGAGCTTCATCTCGACGCCGGCGGCGCGCATGTAGGCGATGTTGAGCCCCTGGATCGAGGTGACGGTGAAGCGGCCGGTCCGCGCGAGGTTGCGCCCGGCCCAGGCCGCGGGCGCGGCCAGCGACGCGGCCACGAAGACGGCGCAGGCCGAGGCCCGGCCGCGCCGCCCCGACCAGGCCAGCCACAGGGCCCCCGCGCCGAAGACGAAGAAGTAGAGCCCGGCGGGACGCACGAGGGCGGCGAGGCCGCAGAGAAGCCCGGCCAGGGCGGCGCGGCCGTGGAAGCGCGGCTCGCGGTACGCCCACACCAAGGCGAGCAGCGACGCCGCCGCGAGGAAGGTGAAGAGCGTCTCGGAAAGCAGCAGGGGCGTGTGCAGCAGCGTCACGGGATCGAGAGCCAAGCCGAGCCCGGCCGCCAGCGCCGCCCGCGGATCGCCGAAGAGCAGCCAACAGACGGCGAAAGCCAGGCCGGCGGTCGCGGCCCCCAGGAACACCTGCGCCCACTGCGCCGCGCGCACGGCGGGGCAGGCCTCGGAGACGCAGGTGGCCGCGAGCAGTAGCGGATAGCCGGGCGTGCGCAGCGTCTCCGGCACCAACGGCGGAGCCTCGCTGCGGGTGAACGCGCCCTGGCGGGCCAGCCCGCGCGCGCACGCGGCGTAGTCCTCGCTGTCCGGCGTCCAGGCGTAGCGGGTGTCGGGACCGATCGCCAGCAGCAGCGCGGCGCGGGCGGCGAAGGCGACGGCCAGGACGAGGCCCAGCCGGCGCGCGCTCACCGCGCCGTCTTGGCCGCCGCGCCGAAGAACGAGCCGACGGCGTCGACGACGCGCCCGACCTGGGCGGGGGAGAGCTCCGCGTACATCGGCAGCGAGAGCGTGCGGCGCGCGCGCCTCTCCGAGTTCGGGAACTGCCCCGCGCGATAGCCGAGGCCGGCGTAGCACTCGTGCTCGTGCATGGCCTTCGGGTAGTGGATGCCGGAGTCGATGCCGCGCGCGTTCAAATGCGCTTGAAGCGCATCGCGACGGTCGGACTCGACGAAGAACAGGTGATAGACGGACGTCGTATCGGGGAGGATGTGCTGCAAGTCGAGACCGGGGACGCGGGCCAAGCGTTGTCGGTATTCCGCGGCCTGAAGGCCGCGGGCCTTGTTCCATCCCGCCAGTCGCTTGAGCTTGACGCTCAAGATCGCCGCCTGCAGGCCGTCCAAGCGGGCGTTCCAGCCGAGCTCCACGTGCTCGTACTTGGCGCGCTGGCCGTAGTTGCGCAGGCGGCGCAGCTTCTCGGCGAGGGCGGCGTCGTCGGTGACGACGGCTCCGCCGTCGCCGTAGGCTCCCAGGTTCTTGCCGGGATAGAAGCTGAAGCAGCCCATGAGCCCCATCGAGCCGCACTGGCGCCCCTTGTAGGTCGCGCCGTGGGCCTGGGCCGCGTCCTCGATCACGGCGAGCTTGCGCTTCTTGGCGATCGCGAGGATCTCGTCCGTGGCGGCGGGAGCGCCGGCCAAGTGCACGGGCATGACGGCTCTCGTGCGCGGCGTGATCGCGGCCTCGAACGCCGCAGGATCGAGGTTGGCGGTGCGGGCGTCGCAGTCCGCCAGGACCATCTTCGCGCCGGCGCCGGTCACGCCGAGGCCCGTGGCGATGTAGGTGCTGGCCGGCACGATCACCTCGTCGTCGGCGCCGAGGCCGAGAGCCTGCACGGCGAGCTTGAGCGCATCGAGGCCGGAGCTGACGCCGACGCAATGCTTGGAGCCGACGAAGCGGGCGAACTCGGCTTCGAACGCCTCGAGGTGCGGGCCCAGGATGAAGTCGCCTTTGACGAGCACCTCCTGCATGGCGCACTGCACCTCGGGCTCGATCGAGCGGTACTGGGCGAGCAGGTCGACGAAAGGGACGCGATCGGACGCTTTCTGGCCTTCGGTCATAAGCTGACGGGGCGGCCTCCGGACCGCATGGACTTGGCGGCGGCCTCGAGCGCGGCCACGACGCCGACGGCGAAGTCGCCGCCCGAGCGGTCGAGCTTGCCGCCGAGCACGGCCTTGAGGAAAGCGCCGTCCTGCGCCTTCAGCGGCTCCTCGAGGCTGATCTTGGGCTGGTGCACGTCGCCTTCCCAGAGCGACAGGCGCAGGAACGTCCCGTAGTCCGGATAGGTCTGCGCGGGCTTGGCGCCCTTGTCGTAGACGGTCACCGGCATCGAGAGCTCGAGGTCGTCCCAGCTCGCCATCTTCTTGCTGCCGACGACGATCGCCTGGCGGACCTTCTTCGGATTGAGCCAGCTGGCGTGGACGTTGGCGAGCACGCCGCCGGGATACTCCAGCGTCAGGAACGAGACGTCCTCGACGCCCTTTTGCAGGTAGGCGCCGCCCGTGGCGGACACGCGCCGCGGCGGCTTTCCTAGCAGCCAGTTGAAGACGGAGATGTCGTGCGCCGCCAGGTCGTAGGCCGCGTTGACGTCGCTGCGGATCGGGCCCAGGTTCGTGCGCACGGCGGAGAGATAGTGGAGCTTGCCGAGCTCGCCCGCGTCGACCAGCTCCTTGAGCTTGACGATGCCGCCGTTGAAGAGGAACACGTGCCCGACCATCAGGATGAGCTTGCGCTTCTTCGCGAGCGCGGCCAGCTCTCGCGCCTGGCGCGCGTTCTCGCACAAGGGCTTCTCGCAGAGGACGTGCTTGCCCGCCTGGAGCGCCGCCTTGACCAGCGCGTAGTGCGTGGCCGTCGGCGTGGCGATGACGACGGCGTCGACGGACGGATCGCGCAACACCTGCCGCGCGTCCGAGAAGACGGCCAAGCCCTGGACGATCCCGCGCGCGCGGGCGCGCTGCTCCGGGCTCGGATCGACGGCGGCCACGACGCGCGCGCCGGGCAGGGAGGAGAAATTGCGGATGTGGTTGGGGCCCCAGCGGCCGCAGCCGATCACGGCGATACCGGCCGTCCGATCGTTCCTCACGAGCCGTAGTATAGAAAAAGAAGGAGGCTGCTCGGGGTCGAGTTATCCACTACGGGCTGTGGACGGCTAGCCTGGGCTAGCCGTCCACACACGGCGGCCGATCCCGGCCGCTTCCTAGCTCTTGATGCGCAAACCTAGGAAGACCAGCGGCCGCAGGATGCTCCACCAGCCCGTCAGCGGCGCCATCTTGGTGTAGCCCTCGGCCTTGGGCGGGTAGAACTTGGTGACCGGGACCTCGACCACCTTGTAGCCGAGACGGATCGCCTTGCAGAAGAAGTAGGGCTCGAGCTCGTACTGGCGCAGCCACGGCTGCTCGAGGTTGATGCGCGGATCGTGGAGGAGCGCGACGCGGTAGGCGCGAAAGCCGTTGGTCGAGTCGGTGATGCGCTGGCCGCTGACGAGGGAGAAGAGCAGGGGGTGGACGTAGCGCGTGGCAAGCACGCGGTAGCGAGGCATGTTGCCGAAGCCGCCTCCCGCGAGATAGCGGGAGCCTTGGACGTAGTCGGCGCCCTTCTCGATGGGGGCGACCAGCCGGGGGATGAGGAGGGGATCGTCCTTATCGTTGCCGGCCATGTGGACGACGACGTCGTAGTTGTTCTGGATCGCGTAGCGGTTCACCGTCTGGATGGCGGCGCCCACGCCGCGGCGCTGCGCGTGGCGCAGGACCTTGACGCCCAGCCGCTCGACGCGCGCGGAGGAATCGTCGGTGGAGCCGTCGTCCATCACCACGACATCGTAGGGCCGCTCCTTCGGGAAGCGGCTGACGGTCCGCTCGATCTTCACGTGCTCGTTGTAGCAGAAGGCGGCGACGAGGACCCTCATGGCTTTCTTCCACCATCCTTAGGAATCAAACCAGTCCCTTCGGTCATGGACGGCCTCCGCGGAAGAGCTCGCGCAGCGTCCCGGGCAGCTCGGCGATGCCGTCGATCACGACGTCGGGCGCCTCGCGGCCGATCAGCGCGTCGGTGCGCAGGCCGCCGCGGACCGCCACCGTCGTGATCCCCAGCTCCTTCCCGGCGCGGATGTCGACCTCCGTGTCGCCGGCGATGACGGCGTTGCGGGAGAAGTGCGGGCTGCCCTGGATCAGGCGCGCCTTGGCCTGCGCCGGATCGCCCTTGGCGGGGGCGGAGAGGATCTGCGCCACTTTGGGGAACGAGAGGTCGGCCAGCTCCTTGCGCAGCGCGGCGGACTTGTGGCGCAAGGAGACGATGACGATGTCGTAGTCGCGGCCCAAGATCATAAGGGCGGTGCGGGCCTGCGGGAGATACTGGTCCATCGCCAGGTAGGCGGGGCCCTCGATCAGCTGGATCCAGCGCTTGCGGTATTCGCGCGCCGCGGCCTGGTCCAGGCCCGTCACCTCCTCGGTCGAGGCGCATTCGCGCTTGAGGCTCCAGAAGCGCTCCAGGTCGTCCGGCACGCCGCCCAGCTGCGAGAGGATGTCGCAATGCACCGCGTAGTAGCGGCGCGAGACGTCGAGGACGACGCCGTCCAGGTCCAGGAACAACGTGCGCTCAGCGCCCATGGCGAAGGGCGTCCACCGTGAGGCTGAGTCCGCGCGAGAGCGGCGTGGAGGCCGAGAAGCCGAAGGCGCGCCGCGCGGCGCGCGTGTCGAGCGCGAGCGAAGCGCCGGCCTTGGCCGGCTCCGTGCGCAGCGGCGCCGCCAGCGCGGCCGCGCGCCTGGCCGCCTCGGCGGCCTGCCGCACGGTGACGGCGGGGCCGGCCACGTTGAAGACGCCGGCGACGCGCCGGCTCAGGGCCCGCTCGAGAGCCTCGACCACGTCCTCGACGAAGACGTAGCTGCGGCGCTCGCGGCCGGGGCCGCGCACCACGATGGGGCCGCCGGACAGCGCCGCGCGCAGGAAGCTCGGGATCGCCTTGGCGCTCGGATCGCCCGGACCGTAGACCTGTCCCAGACGCAGGACGGCGCAGGGGATGCCGCGCTCGGCCGCGTAGACCTGGGCCAGCCGCTCGGCGGCGAGCTTGCTCACCCCGTACCACGTGAGCGGGTGGACGGGATGCGTCTCGGGCATGGGCTGGCGCAGCGGCTTGCCGTAGACGTCGAGCGTGCTGACGTAGCCCAGCCACTCGAGCTTGCGCGGCAGAAGATCGAGCAGCGCCGCCG
The DNA here is from genome assembly GCA_964653765.1 of uncultured Elusimicrobia bacterium. Classification (GTDB taxonomy): domain Bacteria; phylum Elusimicrobiota; class Elusimicrobia; order UBA1565; family UBA9628; genus JAGWUP01. The sequence goes on from CAZZGQ010000010.1 coordinate 14,366, forward strand.
TGCCCATCACGTTCGAGAGCAGCGCGGCGCGCTGGTCGTCGTCCTCGGGCCTGGTCGAGCGCAGCACGAAGCCCCCGGCCAGCAGGGCGGCGCGCGCGCCGGACAAAGCCCGCGCGTGACGGCGCAGCGATCCGGGCCGCGCCAGATCGGCCTCGAGGAAGCGCACGCGGCGGCGCTCGGCGGCGGTCAGGGAGGCGGGGCGCGAGCGCCCAAGCAACAAGACCGTCCAACCGTCGGCGGCGAGCCGGCGCAGCAGCGGCCGGCCGACGAACCCCGTGCCGCCCGTGAGCAGCAGCGGGCCGCGGCTAGCGGGCAGGCGCCCTCCGGCGCTTCTCCAGCTCGCGCGCGGCCGCCTCGATGGTCTCGACGTCGGTCAGAACCGGCAGGAAGTCCATGCCGCGCACCCAGGCCAGCCCGGGCTTCAGCGGGCTGAACTTGGCCGCGATCGGCGGCAGCTTTTCGCCGAAGGCCAGCTTCACGAAAAGATACGGGAGATTGAGCCCGGCGCGGGTGAAGAAAAGGTGGGTCGTGAAGAAGCGGCCGATGTTGATCTCGGTGGGATTGGGCACGCCGCGCTTGTCGAAGGTGAAGTCCACGGCGAAGATGCCGTTGGGCGTGGCGTCGACGGCGGCCACGGCCTTGAGCGCGAGCTCATCCAGGGCCGGGTCGGTGACCGTCACGCCGGTGCCCGTGACGCCGGTGACGCCGGAGGGCGCGCGGTTGCCGAACTCCCAGTACAGCCGCTCGCGCGCCTGCGAGACGATCAGCTCGCCGTCCTTGTACAAGCCGGTCCAGGTCGTGCTCTCCGGCTTCAAGCACTCCGCCGCCGTGAACCGGCCCCAGCCCTTGCAGAAATCGATCCAGGACTTGCCCGTGTCGTAATCCTTCGCGCGGAAGCTCCCTTTGCCTCCTCCCGGGGAAACCACGGCACGGAGCCACACCTCCGAACCGAAACGCTTGAAGGCCGCCTTCAGGTCCGCTTCGGTGGCGATCATCATGGTCTCAGGAACGGTCAGGCCGGCTTCCTTCCAGCGCTTGAAGGACTCGAACTTGTCCTGGCAGATGCGGATCGTCTCGTGAGCGGGTAGGAACGTCCTCGCGCCGAGCTCCGCTCGGCGCTCGGAGATCACTTCGATCTCCTGGTCCGGCTGGCTGTACACCATGTCCGCCTTGGTCTCTGCGACCAGAGCTTTCAGGATCGAGAAATACCGCGGATCGTCCGTCTCGGGGATGAGGTGCTTCTCGTCGGTCTCGGCGCGCTGGAGGTAGTACTTGTTGCAGTCGACGCCGATCAGGTGGAAGCGCTCCGGCGACTCCCGCAGCGAGCGCACGAAGTTGGTGGAAGGGGAACCCCCGGCGCCCGTGACCAGGATGCGTTTGGTGGCCATCTGCGCGGGGATTATATCGGTTATGACTTGAAAATGTAACACGTTTCCCTTATATAGCGGGGGCATGTCGTCCCCTCTGCTCTCGGGAACGGGGTGGCGGACCGCTTTCTTGGCGGTCCTGCTCGCCGCGCCCGCTCTGGCCTCGGACCGGGCCCAGGCGCGCCGCTCTTACGAGCGCGCCCAAGACCTCTTCCTGGCCGGGGACTTCAAAGCCGCGCTGGACTCGGCGAACTCGGCAGTCCATGACGGCGACCTGGCGTTGGCTTACGCGCTGCGCGCCCGCGTCTGGAACGCGCTGGAGGACCGCCGCCAGACGCGCCGCGACGCCGACAACGCCCTCAGGCGCTTCTCGTCGCTGACCGCGCGCATGGGCGATGAGGAGCTCATCGCCAGCGGCTCGGCGCTGCTGCTGCGCGGCCGCGAGGAGGAAGCGCTGCGCCGCTTCGAGACCGCCTTGGAGCTGGACCCGAAGTCGCCGGAAGCGCTCGCCGGACGGGCGCGCGTCTGGCGCGCGCGCGGCCAGGGGGAGAAAGCCTTCGCCGACCTGACGGCCGCTCTCGCCGCCGCTCCCAAGACGCCTCTCTACCTTTACAGCCGCGCCGCCACGCTCTACGACCTGGGCCACTACGACCAGGCCGTGGCGGACGCGACGGCGGCGCTGCGCCTCAATCACGGCTTCTACCCGGGCTTCGCCCTGGTCGGCACGATCTTGGCCGCCAAGGGCGACGCCGCGCGCGCCATGGCGGCCTACAACAAGGCGCTGGAGCTCAACCCGCAGTACTCCTACGCTTATCTGGGCCGCGCCGCGCTGCTCTTCGCGCAGAAGAAGGACAACGAGGCCTTCCAAGATCTGGACGACGCGGCGCGCGCCGCCGCCGACGACTACGCTCCGTTCTACAACCGCGGCGAGGCTCACTGGCGCCGCGGCGAGAGGGACGCGGCGCTGAGCGATTACCGCAGGGCGCTGCTGGCCCGCAACCTGGAGCCCGATTTCGCGCTGCGCGTCGGCGACCGCATGATGCAGCTGGGCCTGTGGAACGAGGCCTCCTCGGCGTACTCGCGCGCGCTCGACGACGTCGACGCCGACGCGCCGCTGACCGCCTCCGCCGCGCAGGCGCTCTTGCGCCGGGCGCGCGCCGAGGAGCTGCTCAAGAACCCCAAGAAAGCCCTCGCCGATCTCAATCTCGCCGTCGAGCGCGCTCCGACGTCCGGCGCGGCCTGGGCGGCGCGCGGCTCGCTGCGCGAGCGCCTGGGCGACGCCGTGCAGGCGCTGGCCGATCTCAATCAAGCGGTGAAGATCGAGCCCAAGAACCCCGTGGTGCGCACGGCGCGGGGCAGCTTCTACGCCCATTCGGCCAAGCCCAAGCTTGCGCTCGAGGACTTCAACGCCGCCGTCGCCGCCGATCCCAAGGCCGCCGACGCCTACAACGACCGCGGCGCCCTCCAGGCCAACAGCTTCGGCGACAACGAGAAGGCTCTCAGGGACATCGTCAAGGCCGTGGAGCTGCAGCCGCAGGACCCCGGCTACCGCTTCAACCTGGCGATGATCCGTCTCAAGGACCGCCAATATCTCGCGGCCATCGACGCCTTCAATCAGGCGCTCCAGCTGCACGGACCGCCCGCTCGCATCATGGCGCACCGCGCCGACGCCTGGTCTCAGCTCGGCGACCAGGCGGCCGCCCTCGAGGATATCCAGATCGCCATCGAGAAGGACCCCAAATACGCCCCGGCTTACGACGTGCTGGGCCAGATCCGCATGCGCATGCACGACTACGAGCAGGCCGTGCGCGAGTTCAGCCAGACCCTCGACATCCAGCAGGATTACGCCGCCGCGTACGTCCACCGCGGAGAGGCGTACGGAGCCCTGGGCTCGCTCAAGCGCGCGATCCGCGATTTCAAGAAGGCGGCCGAGCTCGATCCGCAGGCCAAGGAGGCCTATTTGGGCCTCTGCACGGCCAAGCGTCTGTCGAAGGACGTCCAAGGCGCCCTGGGCGACTGCGCGCGCGCCGCCGAGCTCGACCAGTTCTTCGGGCCCGCGTTCCTGCAGCGCGGCTTGGCGTACCTCGCCGCCCGCCAGCCGGACCGCGCCGTGGAGGACATCGACATGGCGGCGCAGCTCGGCCTGCAGCGGGCGGAAGGCCTGCTCGCCCAATCGCTGGCGCATACGATGAACCGCGAGTACAAGCAGGCGCACCGTTACTACGAGCTCGCCATGCTCGCCGATCCCGCGGCGCACTCCGCCGACGTCGGCTTCGGCCTGCCGAAGGCCGATCCCGACGACTTCTTCAACGCCGTCTCCGACCTCGATCCGTCGATGAAGAACGACGCCAGCGACCCGTTCTCTTTCATCGTGCGCGGCGACGCCATGCGCAACGGCGGCCACTTCGACAAGGCCGTCGTGGAATATACCAAGGCCATGGAGCTCGACGGCACGGTGGCGCAAGCGTACCTCGGGCGCGGGCAGTGCCTCATCGCCCAGGACGCGCTCGACTCGGCGCAGCAGGATTTTCTCAAGGCCTTGGAGCTGGACCCAAAGAGCGCCGCGGCGCATCTCCAACTCTCGCTGGCGCTGACCCTCAAGCGCGACTATCGCGGCGCCTTGGCCGAGGCGGCCAAGGCCCTCAAGCTCGACCCCAAGAACGCCGAAGCCTACCTGCGCGCCGGCAACGCCCACTACTTCCTGCGCGAGTACAAGCCCGCGGTCGAGAACTACCTCCTGGCGGTGCAGAAGGACCCTCTCAGCGCGCCCGCTCAGAACGGGCTGGGCCTGGGGTACTTCGCCCTGCGCAAGTATCCCGAGGCGCTGGAGAGCTTCAGCCGCGCCGTCGCCCTCGATCCGAACGCCGATCGCTTCCATCGCAACCGCGCCTCGACCTACGTCAACATGGGCCGCTACTCCGACGCCGCCGCCGAGTTCCGCGCCGCCAGCATGCTCAACACCGATCCTCAGGCGGCCGACGAGTACAAGAAGCTGATCGAGGAAGCCGAGTCCCACGAGCTCCCCGGCGCCGACGCCAAGACCAAAGGGCAGTCCTAGTAGGGACTCTAAGACTGCGGCAGCGCCAGGAAGAAGCAGGCGCCCCGTCCCGGATCGGACTCGGCCCAGGCGTGGCCTCCATGGCGTTCGACGGCACGCGCGACGATCGCCAGGCCTAGGCCCGTCCCGTGGAAGCTCTCGGAGGACTCGAGCCGGTGGAAGGGCTTGAAGAGGTAGTCCGCCTCGCGTGGGTCGAAGCCGACGCCGTTGTCGCGGACGAAGACCACGTCGCGCGAGCCCTCGACGCGCGCTCCGATCTCGATCTCGGGATGCGGTTTGGGCTGGGTGAACTTGACCGCGTTCGACATGAGGTTCGCGAACGCCTGCCTCAGCAGGCACTCATCGCCCACGACGACCGGCAGCCTCTCGACCCGCCAGGAGACGCGCCGGCCTTCTTCCGAGCAGACCAGCTCTTGGCGGAGCCCCTCGACGAGAGTGTTGAGATCGACGCCCTCGCAGCACAACTCTCGGTGCCCGGCGCTCGAAAACTCGAGGAGATGATCGAGCAGCCGAGCCATCTTCGCCGCGGAGCTCTCGATCTTGCCCGCCCATTGCCGCGCCTGCTCGTCGGAAGCGACGCTCGGCGCCCGCTGGAGCATCTGGGAGAACCAGCTGATGCGACGCAGCGGGGACCGCAGGTCGTGGGAGACCGTGAAGTCGTAGGAGGAGAGCTCCTGCGTCAGGACCTGGAGCGCCCGGAACTGCTTGCGCTGCTCCATCTCTCGGCGCAGCCGCTCGGCGAGGTTGGTGTCGACGATCCTCATGTAGACCAGCGTCTGGTTGAGCAGCTGGTAGGCGATCTCGCCGAAGGTCGCGGGTCCGGGGGGACCGGAGACGGCGCGCCCTTCCAATCCCGCATAAAGATAGTTCAAGACGCAGTTGGCCGAGTACGAGATCTCGGTGCCGACGATCGCCTCCAACTGCGAGGAGAAGACCTTCTGATAGTCGCCCACCGGCCGCGCGTGGCGGTAACGCACGTCGCGGAAGACCGGGCCGCAGAAGCGCACCTCTTTGGTCCGTGAGTCGACGCCGATGAAGGAGGTGTTGATCATCGCGCCGTGGCAGTCCGCCACCAGAGGCAACCGGATATCGAGGTTCTTCTCCGCCAGATAGTCGACGAACAGCCGCCTCTTCCCGTTGACGAAGACCTCGCGAGGGCTGAAGCCGTCGATGTCGAAGGTCAGGATGTCGCCTTCGCCGGGCTCGAAGATGTTGACGATGTTGATCTCGGCCATCTTCGACTTGGGCAGGGCCACGTGCATGACGAGGGCGGCGTCCTCGAACGCCGCGCCGTTGCGGCCGTCGAAGACCTTCGGCGACACCTTGCCGACCTCGGGCAGACGGACCCCGGAGACCCAGCCGATCAGCGGCCGGCAGGCGAAGTTCTCGTACAGAGGGCTGTTGAGGGCGAAGGATTTGAGGGTGCCGCTCGCCGCGGGCATCACGATCAGGCTGAAGCCGCTGTCCGGCGCGTCGACGTAGACGGAGGAGATCGAGCGGCTGTCGTAGCGGTTGATCATGAAGCCCGTCGCCAGAGGCGGGACCTCCCAAGCGTACGCCTTCGAGCGGCAGATCACGCCGCCGCGCTCGGTGATGAAATAAGGGATCGTGCCGCCGATCCAACGTCCCCGAGGCAGCTGGCGCAGCACCGCTTCGTCGCCCGAGATGAACAGCTGCCGGCCGTCTCGGATGCGCTCCGAGAGCTCGTCCAAGCTCAGAAGGAAGTGCGGCTCCGTCTCGATGCGCTCGATGATGGTCATATCGATAGTCCCTACCCAAACCTAGTATAGCGCACTATGCCATTTGGAGCTGCGACGTCCACGTGCCAGCCTCTTCGCCAAGCGATCGCGCGCATTCTGCTACAATCAGCGCCGATGATGGACATCCTCGAGCTGTTCGCCCGCCGCGACCGGCCCGTCTTCTCGTTCGAGTTCTTCCTGCCCAAGGCGCCAGACGACATCGACGCCTTCCTGCGCACGGCCGCCGAGCTCAAGACTCTGGGCCCGGGCTTCGTGACGCTGACGTATGGAGCGGGGGGATCGGCGCGGGACAAGACGATCGAGACGGCGATCCGCCTGCAGGCCGAGGTGGGGATCCCGACGGCGAGCCACCTGACCTGCATCACCCACACGCGCGCCGAGATCTCGGCCATCCTGCAGCGGCTCGAGCGGGGAGGCATCCGGTCCATCGTCGCGCTGCGGGGCGACCAGCCCAAGGACACGGCCGTGCCTCCTCCGCAGGAGCGCGAGTTCGGCTACGCCCGCGACCTCGTCGAGTTCATCAAGCGCCGCGGCGGTTTCCGGCTGGCCGTGGCCGGCTACCCGGAGACGCACCCCGAGGCGCCGTCGCCGCGGTTCGACCTGGAGAACCTGAAAGCCAAGGTCGACGCGGGCGGCGATTGGGTGATCACGCAGCTCTTCTTCGACAGCAAGGACTACTTCCGCTTCGTGGAGCGGGCGCGCGCGCTGGGTGTCAACGTGCCGATCGTTCCCGGCGTGATGCCGGTGACCGGCTACGTGCAGCTCAAGCGCTTCTCGCAGGTCTGCGGAGCCGGCATTCCTATAGACCTCATGCACCGGCTCGACGCCATCCAGCACGACCCCGAGGCCGTCATCGCCTGCGGCATCGATTGGGCCACCCGGCAATGCCGCGAGCTGCTGGACGGGGGCGCGCCGGGCGTGCACTTCTACACGCTCAATCGCAGCCGCTCGACGGCCGAAATCCTGAGCCGGCTGCGTCGAGAGCTCTAGCGCGTGATCGTCGCGGCGCTGTCGGCCTTGCTCTGGACGGCGGCCTCCGCCGCGCCGCCCGCCGACGACCCTCCGCTGCCGAGCCTCGTCGAGCCCTCCAGCCCGACCATCGCCGCCGTCAAGATCGAGACGCTCAACGTCTTCGACACGCGCGTGCCCGGCGAAGACTGGTGGCCCTTCCGGATGGCCAACAAGATCCACTTCACCACGAAGGAAGAGGTCGTCCGCCGGGAGCTGCTGCTCGGCCCGGGCGACCGCTACGACAGCCTCAAGGCTCTGGAGTCGGAGCGCAACCTGCGCGGCCTGGGCTTCTTCCGCAAGGCGGAGGTCCGCCCCGTGAAGCGCTCCGATGGACAGACCGACCTCGTCGTGCGCACGCAGGACGGCTGGACCACCAACATCACCTTCGGCGCCGGCACGCAAGGCGGCGAGAACTACTTCAATTGGGGAGCGTCGGAGGACAACCTCTTCGGCTACGGCAAGTCGTTGAGCTTCCTGCACAGCGAATATGGGCCGCGCCGCAGCAACAACATCACGTACTTCGACCCACGCTTCTGGGGCTCGCGCTTCCGCTTCGTGCCCTTCTACACGCAGAGCAACCAAGGCGACTCCGAGGGTGTCCAACTCGTGCAGCCGTTCTTCTCCCTGGACACACCCGACGCCATGGGCGGCCAGTGGTCGCGCACGATCAACGACCGGATCATCTATCAGAACGGCGTGCAATTCACGAAATACACGCTGGCCAACCGCACGGTGCAGGCGGGCTACGGCTTGCGCCTGCCCAACAGCCCCAACCTGGTCCAGCGCCTAGAGGCGGGTTGGTACAACCAAAAGGACGACTTCGCCCCGACGTCGGACACGACGCCCGGCACCCTGCCCCACGGGCGGAACATGTCCGGACCGACCGTGGGCTATTCCTGGGTCCAGCCGGACTACATCCGCGAGACCTACATCAACAAGATGGAGCGCGTCGAGGACTTCAACCTCGGCAACGAGCTGAACCTCTACGGCGGCTTCATGGGCCAGGCGCTGGGCGGCGACGTCGACCGCTGGATCTTCAACGCGGTCGACCAGCAGGGCATGCTCATGCTGCCCGGCCGCTTCGTGCTGGCGCAAGTCGGGATGACGGGCCGCGTGAAGGATGGGAAATGGGACAACGCGTTGTTCTTCACCAACGCCAACCTCTTCTGGAAGACGACGTGGCTGTACCCGCAGACTTGGGTGGCCCACGTCGAGGGCTCCACCGGCAAGAGCCTCGATCTCGAGAACACGGTGGAGCTGGGCGGCGATACCGGGCTGCGCGGCTACCACAACCACAGCTTCGTCGGCGGCCGCTCCGTCCTCCTCAATTTCGAGAACCGCTTCTTCTTCCCGGGCGAGTATGTCCACCTCTTCCGCTTCGGCGGCGCGGCGTTCTACGACGCCGGCTCGGTGGTGCCGGAGGGCAGCGGCTTCTCCTTCGAGCGCTTCAACTCGGACATCGGACTCGGCCTGCGCTTCAGCTCGACGCGCTCGCAGAGCGGCAGCGTGGTACGCTTCGACGTCGCCTACGCCCTCAATCACAACCCCGATTCGCCGAGCCGTTTCGTCGTCACGCTCAAGGGCCAGCAGGCCTTCCAGATCTTCAACAGCTCCACCCAAAACGTCCGGCAGAGCCCGGCCTCGCCGCTCATCCAGCGCACCGACACCGGCGTCACCCAGTGAGCCGATTTGCTAAGATCGCGTGGCGATGAAAAAGGCCTTGCCGCTGTTGGCTTTTATGGCGCTGGCCCTGGCGGGCTGCAGCCCGCGCACGATCGCTCTACGCGAGACCACCTCTTTGGTCTCCGGGGGAGCCTCGGCACTCTATGAGGAGCCCGATCCGCAGCTGGCGCGGGAAGCCTTCGGCTCGCAGCTCAAGCTCGCCGAGGTCCTGCTGCGCGACGAGCCCGACAACCCCGTCCTCCTGTCCCTGCTCGCCGAGGGCTTCAACGGCTACGCCTTCTTGTTCTTCGAGGACTCCGAGCCCGCGCGCGCCAAGGCCTTCTATCTGCGCGCACGCGACTACGCGCTGCGGCTGCTGGCGCCGCGCCGCGGCTTGGAGCGCGTGACCGAGCTCGACGGCGACGCGCTGGACAAGGCGCTGAAGTCGGCCGGGCCCGAGAACGCGCCGGCTCTGTTTTGGGCCGCGTTCGGCTGGGCCGGCTACATCAACCTCTCGAAGGACTCGCCGTCCGCCCTGGCGGAGCTGCCCAAGGCCGTGGCGCTCATGGAGCGCGCGCGGCAGCTCGCGCCCGACTATCACTTCGGCGGCGCCGACCTCTTCTTCGGCGTCTACTATGCCTCGCGCCCTGCCATCCTGGGCGGGGACGTGAAGAAGGCGCAGACCGCCTTCGAGGAAGCGCGCCGGCGCACGGCGGGGAAATACCTCATGACGTACGTCCTGGAGGCGAAGTACCTGGCGGTGGCCAAGCAGGATCAGGAACTGTTCACGACGCTGCTGAAGAAGGTCACGGACTCGGAGGCGGGGCAGGTGCCGAATGCGCGGCTGACCGATGAGGTGGCGAAAATAAAGGCACGAACGCTCTTGGAGAAAAAGGATGACCTCTTTTAGAAAAATCTTCTTCGCCTCCGCCTTGATCCTCACGGCGGCTAATGCGAACTCGGCGGAGACGAAGATCCTCAAGTTCGCGACGCTCGCGCCGGACGGCTCGTCCTGGATGAACACCATGGACGCTCTCAACAAGGAGCTCCAGGACAAGACGCATGGCGAGGTGAAGTTCAAGTTCTACCCGGGCGGCATCGCCGGCGACGAGAAGGACGTCGTCAAGAAGGTGCGCATCGGGCAGCTGCAGGCGGCCGGCTTCACCGGCGTCGGCCTGGGCGAGATCGCGCCGGCGGTGCGCATCCTGGACGCCCCGTGGCTCTTCAAGAGCGACGCCGAGGTGGACTACGTCTACAAGGCCTTCGCCAAGCCGCTCAACGAGTCCATCGAGAAGGGCGGCTACGTGCTGCTGGGCTGGACCGAGCTCGGCCCCGTTTACGTCTTCACGAAGAACCCGCTGCGCGAGCCGGAGGACATGCGCCAGCAGAAGATGTGGGTGTGGGAAGGCGACCCCATCGCCCAGGCGGCCTACGCCGCGCTCGGCGTCAGCCCGATCCCGCTATCGGTCGTGGACGTGATGTCCTCGCTCGAGACCGGCCTCGTCGACGGCTTCTACGGCCCGCCGATGGGCGTGGTCGCGCTGCAGTGGTTCAAGCGCGCCAAGTACATCTACCCGGTGCCGATGGCGCGCTCGGCTGGGGCGGTCCTGCTGTCGAAGCGCTCTTTCGACCAGCTCTCGCCCGAGCAGCAGAAGACGCTGCTCGAAGTCTCGGCGCGCTACCTGCATCAGCTCAATCAGCAATCGCGCGCCGAAAACAACGAAGCGCTCAAGTCCCTCGAGAAACAAGGCCTCGTCATGACGGCGAAGCCGTCGGCCGAAACGCTCAAGCGTCTCGACGACCTGGGGGAGAAAGCCAGGCGCGACTTGGTCGGCAAGCTCTACGACGCCCAGCTCCTCGACCAGGTCGAGAAAGCCCTCAAGGAGTTCCGTGCGGGAAAAGCTAAGGGCCGCTGAGCGCGGCCTGGTCTGGCTCGAGAGCGCGCTGCTCGCGGCGCTGCTGGCCTTCATGACGGGCTTGGCGTTCGTCCAGGTGGCGCGCCGCCAGCTGTTCGGGACGGGCGCGCTCTGGGCGGACACGCTGCTGCGTCACCTCGTCCTGTGGGTCGGTTTCCTCGGCGCCGCCATCGCCGCCGCGGACGAAAAACACTTCGCCTGGGAAGCCGCGGCGGAGCGGGGGGGACCGAAGCTGAAAGCGGCCGCCCAAGCGGCGGCCGCGATCGTGAGCGCTTTCCTCGTCGCGGCATCCGTGTCGTTCTTCAAGGATGAGTATGCCGCCGGACAAACGCTGTTCAGGATAGGGTCCGTCGCCGTGCCCTCCTGGCTCTTTGCCCTCGCCGTGCCCGTGGGCTTCGGCCTCGTCCTCATCCACGCGGCTCTGCGCTCCATCCACGCTCTTACAGGAAAGCCATGACCGGAGGGACATAGAGATGGGCTGGCTCGCCGCCGCCGCCGTCCTCGGCCTGGCCGCGATCGGCACGCCGATCTTCGCCTTGATGGGCGGGCTGGCCCTGTGGCTCTTCCACGCCGGGGGCATCGACGCCTCCGCCGTCATCATCGCCCTCAACCGACTGGCCGAGATGCCGGGCCTCATCGCCGTGCCGCTCTTCACCTTCGCCGGCTACATGCTCGCGGAAAGCCGGTCGCCCAAGCGCCTCATCGCCCTGGCCGAGGCGGGCCTCGGCTGGCTTCCGGGCGGCGTCGCCATCGGCGGGCTGCTCGCCTGCGCCCTCTTCACGGCCTTCACCGGCGCCTCCGGCGTCACCATCATCGCCCTGGGCGGGCTGATCTATCCGATGCTGCGCGGCCAAGGCTATCCCGAGAGCTTCTCGCTGGGCTTGGTGACGACGACGGGCAGCTTGGGGCTGCTCTTTCCGCCGAGCTTGCCCATCATCCTGTACGCCCTCGTCGGCAAGGTGTCGGTCGACAAGCTCTTCGCGGCGGCCACGGTGCCCGGGCTGATCTTGCTGGCGGTCCTCTCCGTCTACGCCATCATCGTCGCTCGGCGTCACCAAGTGCCTCGGGTCCCTTTCTCGGGCCGCCGCCTGCTGGAAGCCCTTCGCGCGGCGGCCCTCGAGGTGCCCTTGCCCTTCCTGATCATCGGCGGCATCTACGGCGGGCGCTTCACGGCGTCGGAAGCGGCCGCCGTCATGTGCGTCTACGTCTTCATCGTCGAGTTCCTGGTCTACCGCGACTTGGCGCTCAAGCAGCTGCCCGGCGTCATGGTGCGCAGCATGGTCCTCGTGGGCGCGATCCTGATCGTGCTCGGCACCGCCCTCGGCCTGACCGACTACATGATCGACGCCGAGATCCCGGCGCGGATCTTCGACGTCTTGAGCCGCCACATCAGCCACGCCTGGGGCTTCCTGGCGCTGCTCAACGTCTTCCTCCTCGTCGTCAACATGATCGAGATCTTCTCGGCCATCATCATCGTCGTGCCGATCATCGTCCCCGTGGCGCTCAAGTACGCCATCGATCCGATCCACCTGGGCGCGCTCTTCCTGCTCAACCTGGAGATCGGCTACATGACGCCGCCGCTGGGCCTCAATCTCTTCCTCTCGAGCCGCCGCTTCGAAGAGCCGCTGCCGCGGCTCTACAAGGCGACGCTGCCCTACTGGCTCATGCTGGTGGCGGCGCTCGCCCTCGTGACGTATATCCCGGACATCAGCCTCTGGCTGCCCAGAGCGCTCAAACTACCATGACAAGAACCGATTCCGAGCTCACGCCGGAGCAGAAAGAGAAGCTGCTCGCCAAGATCAAGTCGAACCCGGGCTACACCAAAGCCTACGAGGACCTGGAGTTCCTCGGCAAGAAGGACCTCAGGCCGATACGCCTGCAGCTCGAGCTGCTTAAGCCGGAGCTCATTCTCCGAGAGCACAAGATCCGCTCCACGATCGTCGTCTTCGGCTCCGCGCGCATCCTCTCGCCCTACGAGGCGAAGATGCAGCTCGAGATCGCCCAGAAGCAGTCGGCGGCCGAGCCGCGCAGCGACGCCTTGCGGCGGCGCGTCAAGCACGCGCAGATGCGCCTGGAGCAGTCCAAGTATTACGAGGAGGCGCGGCGGTTCGCGGCGCTCATCTCCAAGGCGCAGCAGGCGGACAAGACGCTCGAGTTCGTCATGGTCACCGGAGGCGGGCCCGGCATCATGGAGGCCGCCAACCGCGGCGCCTGGGAGATGGGGGCCAAGAGCATCGGCCTCAACATCACGCTGCCGCACGAGCAGGACCCCAACCCCTACATCACGCCGGACCTGAGCTTCCAGTTCCATTACTTCTCGCTGCGCAAGATGCACTTCATGATGCGCGCCAAGGCCCTGGTGGCGTTCCCGGGCGGCTACGGCACGTTCGACGAGCTCTTCGAGACGCTGACGCTCGTGCAGACCGGCAAGAAGCGTCCCTTGCCCATCGTCCTCTTCGGCAAGCAGTTCTGGGAGCGCGTCGTGGACTGGGAGTTCCTGGCCGAGCAGGGGATGATCTCCTGGGACGACATCAAGCTCGTCAGGATCGTCGAGCGCGCCGAGGAGGGCTGGGAGCACATCAAGCAGTTCTGGAAGAAGCAGCGCGACGCCGCGAAGGCCGCTCCCGAGCAGGTGGCGGCCGCCGGCGACGTCGAGGATCCGAAAACCGGCGCCATCCTCTCCACGCCCGCGACGGACTCCGAGGTCAACCCCGAGCACCGCGACGGCAAGCGCAAGCGTTGATCACGACCGTCCTGCCGTTGGCCGCGCTCCTGGCCTCCCCGGGTTGGACGGCCAGCCGCTTCGTGACCGACCTGCGCAAGGCCGAGTCGCGCAAGGAGCCCGACGAGCGCGTGGAATGGTACTCGCGCGCCATCGAGGAGTGGGATCCCAAGGAGGACCCCAACCTCCTCGCTCAGTGCCGATTCGGGAGGGGGCAGGCCCGGGTGGAGCTATGGCGCTTCTCCGAGGCAGAGCCCGACCTCGCCAAGGCCCTGGAGCTGGACCCCGGCAACCATCGCGCGCGCCTGCTGCGGGGGCAGGCCCTGCTCGAGCTGGGCCGCGCCGAGGCCGCCGTCGAGGATCTCATCGACTACACGGGAATGGAGCCCGACGACGAGCAGGGCTGGCTTTCGCTCGCCCAGGCCAAGCTCAAGCTCGGCCGCGAGGATCAAGCGCTCAAGGCCTGCCGGCGCGCCCAGAAGGTCGAGGACGCCGACAGCCGCGCCTGGCTCTGCGAAGGCCGCGTCCTGCTCGCGCGGCGCGACTGGGCGGCCGCCGAAGCCGCTTTGACGAGCGCGGCGGGCAAGGCGCCCAGCCTGCCCGAGACCTTCGCCGAGCGCGCCGTCAGCCGCGTGGCGCAAGGCCGCCACGAGCAAGCCGTGAAGGACTACCAAGCCGCGCTTGCGGCCTACGAGGCCGAGCTCAAGGACCTGAGCGAGCGCGCCGCGCCGCAGCCCCGCCAGAAGGCGCGCCGCCAGGAGACGGCGCGCGCCTACTTCGGCAGCGGGCGCGTGCGGGAATTCCTCTCGCAAGTCCCGCAGGCGATCGCGGACTATCAGCGCGCCTGCGAGCTGGGCCACGACGACGCCTGCGCCCGCTTGCAGGCGCTGGCGCCCGAGCAGGCGGCCGCCCGGGCCAAGCCGGCCCCGCCGCCCGCTCCGGCGCCGCCCAAGCCCGCCAAGAGGAAGCGCCTGCCCGCGCCGCGCAGCGATCCCGGAGAGCGCATCTATGGCAGCTGAG
>CAZZGQ010000010.1:28981-30276 GCA_964653765.1 uncultured Elusimicrobia bacterium
AAGCGCCTGCCCGCGCCGCGCAGCGATCCCGGAGAGCGCATCTATGGCAGCTGAGCGACTGCTGCCCGCGCTGGCGCTGCTCGCGCTCCTGGCGGGACCCGCCCGGGCGCTATCCGCGGCCGCGGAATCCTCGCTCGACCAGGGCCTGCACGCCCTCTACTCCCTCGACTACGAGCGCTCCCGCGCCGCCTTCCACGCCCTCATCGAGCAGGAGCCGGACAGCCCCTTCGGCTATCTCTTCGAGTCGGGAGCGATCTGGTGGGAGGCCGCGCAAGAATACGGCCTTTTCAAGGATACGCCCACGCTGCAGGGCCTCTTCGAGCGGGACGTCGACGCCGCCGTGGCCAAGGCCGACGCCTGGACGGCAGCCCAAGATCCGCAGACCCGGCGCGACGGCCACTTCGCCGGCGGCATGGCCTTGGGCACGCGCGGCCAATGGGACCTCATGAAAGGCCACTACCTGAAGGCCTATCTCGACGGCCGCCACGCGGTCAAGCACTTGAAGAAAGCCGCCAAGCTCGATCCGTCCTACGCCGACACCGACTTCGGCCTCGGGGTGTTCGACTACGAGGCCGCCCGCTTGTCCGGCATGGCCAAGCTGGGCTCGACTCTCGTCGGCGTCCGCGGCGACGAGGCGCGCGGCATCGCCCTCATCGAGAACGCCGTCGAGCGCGGCCGCTACGCCTCCCGCCAGGCCGCCGAGTTCCTCATGACGCTCTACATCTTGGACCAGTCGGATTGGCGCAAGGCGCGCCCGGCGCTGGAGAAGCTGCGTCACGACTTCCCGGAGAGCCCGTACTTCCTGTCGGTGGAGCTGGCCCTGCGCTGGCGATTGGGGGAGAAAGAGGCCTCCCTGAGCCTCGGCCAGGCCCTCTTCGAGCAGGCGAAGGCGGATCCGGCCGGGTTCAACCGTAAGCTCCTCAGCCTCGTCTGCGGCCTGCAGGACGGCGCCTGCCTGGGCCGTTCCCAAGCGGAGCAGGCGCGCCAATGGCTCGACGCCGCCGTCGCCGCGGCCCCGCAGAAGCCCTCCGCCGACGAGCTCGCCTATCAGTCCCTGCTGCGGCTCTACCGCGGCTACGCTCAAGAGGCCCTCGGCCTTCCGCAGGAAGCCGTCCCGGACTACCGCTGGGTCCTGGCGCACCCGGACTTCTCGGACGCCCACGCCCGGGCCGAGGCCTGCCTGCGCCAAGGCTGTCCGCCCTCCGAAATCCTGATCTACCTCAAGAGTTTGTCCAGGAACTAGTTAGTTGCTCCTGAAAAAGTCATCTCGAGTCGTGACCCGTTTCTCGACGGGC
>CAZZGQ010000011.1:0-5927 GCA_964653765.1 uncultured Elusimicrobia bacterium
AGGAAGCCCGCGAGCTCGGGCGAGGCCGCCTCGTAGGCGTCCGGCAGCCAGAAGTGCAGCGGCACGGCGCCGACCTTGAAGAGCGCCGCCGCCCCCATGAACGCCAGGCCCGCCTGGGCCAGCGGGCCGCTGGCCGGCGCCAGGGCCAGGCTGCGCGCGTCCGCGTAGTAGAGAGCCATGCCGAAGAGGAACAGCGAGCCGGCCGTGCTGCCGGCGAAGAAGTACTTCACCGCGCCCTCGCGCGCCCGCTGGGAGCCCTTGCCGCTGCGCGAGACGAGGATGTACGCGGGGATCGACATGAACTCGAGGCTGACGAAGAGCATCAGCAGGCTGTTGGCGGCGGCGAGCAGGCCCATGCCGAGGGCGCTGCCCAAGAAGAGCGCCAGCGGCACCTCGTCGTCGAGGTCGAGCAGGAAAGCGAGGGGCAGGGCGCCCAGATAGAACAGGAACTGCCAGGACAGGCCCAGCGAGTCCAGGCGCAGCAGGGTCCCCTCCGCCACGGGCGAGGACAGCGCGGTCAGGACGAGGGCGGCGGCCACGACGCTCACCGCCACGAGCCTCAACCAGAGGCGCGACGCGCTCGTCATCAAGCCCGTCAAAAGAGCGGCGACGATGCCGGCGGTCAGGGCCAGCTGCGGAGCGAGCGAGAAGCCGAGCAAGCTGGTCATGTCAGAGCACCAGCCCCTTGATCCCCGAGGAGATCAGCGCCAGCAGCGGCTGCGGGTGCAGGCCGAGCCACACCATCGGGATCACCAGGGCCCACAGCACGCCGGCCTCGAGGGCGTCGAGGTCGTAGACCCTATCGGACGCCGAGCCCGCGCCGGGCTCCGCCCAGAAGACGGCGGAGAAGGCGGGCAGGGCGTACGCCGCCGCCAGCGTGACCCCGACGACGCCGGCCACGGCGAGCGCAGGCAGCGCGCGCGCCATGCCGGCCAGCGACATGAACTCGCCCACGAAGCCGTTGAGGCCGGGCAGGCCGATCGAGGCGAAGATCGAGAAGCCGAAGAAGAACGTCAGCCAGGGCGCCCGAGCCGCCAGGCCGCCGAAGTCGGAGAGGCCGCGCTTGTGCGCGCGGTCGTAGAGCACCCCGACCATGAGGAACAGCGCGCCCGTCGTCAGGCCGTGGTTGATCATCTGCAGCGAGCCGCCCGCCAACCCTTCCGGCGTGCGCGAGAGGATGCCGAGCAGGCAGAAGCCCAGGTGCGCCACCGACGAGTAGGCGACGAGGCGCTTGAGATCGCGCTGCGCCATCGCGCAGAAGGCGCCGTAGGTGACGTTGACGGCGGCGATCGCGCCGAGCCAGGGCAGCAGCGTCCACGACAGCTCCGCGAAGATCGGGAAGGCCACGCGCAGGAAGCCGTACACGCCCATCTTCAGCATGACGCCGGCCAGCATGACCGAGCCCGCGGCCGGGGCCTCGGTGTGCGCGTCGGGCAGCCAGGTGTGCAGCGGCACGATCGGCACCTTCACGCCGAAGCCGACGACCATCGTCAGGAAGATCGCCAGCTCGGCGGCGCGGGGCATCGGCGTGTGGCGCAGCGCCTCGATGTCCCAGGTCCAGACGCCGGTGGCGCCGTGGTGGAAGGTCACCAGGGCGAGGAAGCCGATGAGCATGGCGATGCTGCCCGCGAACGTGAACAGGAAGAACTTCAGCGCGGCATGCCGCCGGTTGTCGGAGCCCCAGAGGCCGATGATGAAGAACATCGGCACGAGCGCCGCTTCCCAGAAGATGTAGAAGAAGAAGAGGTCGCGGACGGCGAAGACGCCGTTGAGGGCGGCCTCGAGGGCGAGGAAGGCGGCGAAGTACGGCGCCGGGAACTCCTTGCGCCACGAGGCGACGATCACGATCAGCGTCAGGAAGCCCGTCAGCCAGATCAGCGGCAGCGAGAGCCCGTCCGCGGCCACGGCGTAGCGCACGCCCAGCGTGCCGGCCGAGGTGGCGTAGGAGAGCGCCGAGAAGTCGGAAAGCCCGCCCGCGAGAGGCCACAGCGACAGCGCCAAGATGACGGCGGCGGAGAGCGCGGCCACGATCTTCGCGGCGCGTCCGCAGAACGCCGTGATGAGCGCGGCCGCCAGCGGCAGGATCCAGAGCGCGGTCAGGATCACCGGACCACCCCCGCGCGCACGACGGTGTAGAGGAGCGCCGCCGTGCCGGCCACCATCCACCACAGGTAATCGTTGAGGCTGCCCGTCACCGCCGCCGAGCCGGCCGAGCCGAGGGCGCGGGCGGCGCCCGCCGTGCCTTCCAGCAGCGCGTCCCAGACGCCCTTGTCCCAGCCGCGGCCCAGCAGATCGGCGAAGCCCTTCGTGAGCCGGGCGATCAGGGCCATCAGCGGCTTCCAGCCGAAATCGGAGTCGATGAGCCTCTCGAGCCACGGCAGCTTGGCGCGCCACGTCCAATCCCACTCTGGCAGCGCCATCGTCCAGACGAAGGCGGCGGCGATGCCGATGAAGGCGCCCATCATGCCCTTGAGCGCGCCCGCGGCCGTGAACTCGGGCAGCGCCTCCAGGCCTGCGTGCGCCGGCCAGCCCGAGGCCATCACCAGCGAGAAGCGCGAGTGGATCCAGCCGGCGCTCAGCGCGCCCAGCGCCAGGAAGATCACGGGCACGGCCAGGCCGGGCTCGGACTCGTGCGCATGGTGAGCCCCTTCCTGCCGGCTGCGCGGGCCGAAGAAGGCGAGGAAGAGCATCCGGAAGATGTAAAAGCCGCTGCCGATGCCGATGAGCAGGCCCGCGATCGCCCGCCAGCCGCCCGCCGTCATCGCCGCGTCGAGGATGGCGTCCTTGCTGAAGAAGCCGGCGAACGGCCAGATCCCGGCCAGCGAGAGCGCCGCCACGGCGAAGCAGAGGAACGTCACCGGCATCTTCTTGCGCAGGCCGCCCACTTCCTTGATGTCGACGGTGGGCTTGTGGACGGCATGGGCGATGTTGCCGGCGCAGAGGAACAGCACGGCCTTGAAGAAGCCGTGCGTGATCAGGTGGAAGACGGCGGCGATGGGCTGGCCCAGGCCCAGGGCGAAGGCCATGATGCCGAGGTGGCTGACCGTGGAGTACGCCAGGATGCGCTTGAGGTCCGTCTTTATGGAAGCGACGACAGCGGAGAAGATCGCCGTGAAGGCGCCGACGGCGGCGATGATCGGCAGCAGGCCGTCGACCATCGAGATCAGCGGCCAGGAGCGGGCCAGCAGGAAGATGCCGGCCGTGACCATGGTGGCCGCGTGCATCAGCGCCGAGACAGGCGTGGGGCCTTCCATGGCGTCCGGAAGCCAGAAGTAGAGCGGGAACTGCGCGCTCTTGCCGCAGGCCGCCCAGAAGAAGAGCAGGCCGACGAGGCCGATCAGGGCGGGCTCGCGCGCGGACAGCACCGGGAAGAGCACGGCGAAGCGCGTGTTGCGGAAGAGGGCCAGCAGGATCAGCACGCCCAGCATCAGGCCGAAGTCGCCGATGCGGTTGACCATGATGGCCTGGAAGGCCGCGCGCCGCGCCGAGGCTTTCTGATACCAGTGGCCGATCAAGAGGTAGGACGCCAGGCCCGTCAACTCCCAGAACAGATAGAGCTGCACGTAGTTGTTCGACAGCAGCAGGCCGATCATGGCCAGGAAGAACAGGTGGAAGGCCAGGAAGAAGCGGGAGCAGCCTTCGTCCTCCGCCATGTACGTGGCCGCGTAGACGTGGATAAGCCCGCCCACGACGCCGACCATGGCGAGCACGCTCGCCGAAAGGCCGTCCACGCGCACGCCGAAGGACACGCCCCACTCGCCGGCGATCATCCAGTTGAAGAGCGGCAGGTCGAGCCCGTAGCCCCCGAACGCCACCCGGCTGGCCAGCCACACCGCGCAGGCCGCCACCACCGCGCAGGAGGCGATGACGGGGGCGGGCGTCCACTTAGGAGCGAAGCGGTGCGTGCCGAAGAAGCCGATCAGCAGCGCCGCGATCGGAGCGAGGAAGATCAGCTCGACGGCAATGGGGAGAGAGGCCACGCCCGCCGCGACGGGATGCACGCTATCCTCGCAGTTCCCGGAGCTCGGAGGCGTCCGCCGGGAGGCCGGACTCGTAGACGTCGACGATCAGCGTCAGGCCGACCACCGCTTCCGCGGCGGCGATGGCGATGACGAGCAGCACGGCGGCGAGGGCCTGGGCATCGGAGAACAAGCCCGCGTGGTAAACGAGGCTGATGTTGGCGGCCGAGATCATGAGCTCCAGGCCGAGGAGCATGGCCAGCAATTGGCGGCGCAGGAGGACGGTGGCCAGGCCGGCGAAAAAGAGCAGCGACGCGACGATCCAGACCTGCAGGGTGGCGTTCATCTAGCGCGTCCCCCCGCGCCCTGCCTCTTGGCGCGGCTGACCAGGGCGAGGGAGGCCAGCAGCATCAGCAGCGTGACCGCCTCGGTGGCCGGGGCGTACGGCCCGAAGAGGACCGGGCCCAGGGCCGTCTGCACGGTCAAGCCCGCCCCTAATCCCCCAGCGGGCAAGGAGCCGCGCCGCACCAAGGCGAGGACCATCCCCGCGAAGGCGAGCCCCAGGGCGCCGGTCAGCACCGGGCCGGCCCAGAGCGAGGGGCTGCGGCGCTCGGCCGGAGCGGGAGCGGCCATGATCGTGATGATGACCATGACCATGATGGCCCCGGCGTAGATCATGATCTGGAGGAAGGCCAGCAGGGGCGCCCCGGACAGGAAGAAGAAGGCCGCCGTCTGCAGCAGCACGACCAGCAGGCAGATCGCGGCGGAGTACAGGGACCGCTGGAAGGCCATCAGTCCCGCGAACGCGACGGCGATCGCGCCGGCGATGGGCACAGCGAGGTTGGTCATTACTGCCCTTATCCTAGGAAATACGCGGGCCCAGCGTCCAATCCGCCGACGAGGAGCGTCGGCTAGTCGTGGTCTTCGTCGGAGAGACCGGCGTCTTCGAGGAGGGCGGGTTCCGAGACCTTCAGGCCCCAGAGGACGAGCACGCTGACCAAGCCCGGGACCAGGTAGTAGGCCAGGCGGTAGAGCAGGACGGCCACGAAGGCCTTCTCCCAGGCGATGCCCAGGCCCTGGAAGATGGCGGCCATCGAGCCTTCGGCCACGCCCAGGCCGCCGGGGAGGATCGGCACGAGGGTGGCGGCCATGCCGGCGGTGAAGCCGGCCGAGAGATGGCCCACCGACAAGCGGATGCCCACGGCCTTGAACGAGCACCACAGGGAGGTCATGCAAAGGCCCCAGTCGCAGCAGGTGTAGACGACGGTGGCGGTGAGGCGCATGCTGTCCTCGCGCACCCGCTCCAGCCCTTCGGTCAGCTGCGCCTCGAAGGCTTGGAACTCCTCGCGCGGGATCTCCGAGCGAGAGAAGGCGTAGGTCACGCGGTTGGCCCAGTGGAAAAGCGTCTGCGTCAGGCGGCCGCGCAGCCGGGCGTTGAAGAAGAACACCATCACCGGCCCGGCCACCGCCAGCAGCACGATCAAGCCGAAGATGCTCTCCATGATGGCGATCTTGGTGCCGCCCAGGTGCAGCAGCAAGTAGAGCAGCCCCTGGCCGATCACCACGGCCAGGACCATATAAAGGATAGCGGAGCTGAGCACGGAGGCCGTCACCGTGATGCCGTAAGGCACGCGGCGCTTGCGCAGCAGGTGCGCCTTCAGCGCGAAGCCGCTCACCCCGGCCGAGGAGACGAAGTAGTTGGCCGTGGTCGAGACCAGGGCGATGCCGAGCACCTCCCCCCAGGACAAGGCGTAGCCGAGCAGCGAGAGCAGCTCGCCCAAGGCCATGCCCACCATCCCGTAGCTCCCGAGGGAACAGGCCACCGCCGTCCAGACCCAGCCCCAACGCACGTGATCGCCCACGCGCCGGACCTGCTCGACGTGGCCCAGGCCGAGATAGGCGAGCAGGCCCAGAGAGAGCAGCACGCCGAGGAGCATCAGCGCGCGCCGGCGCCGGCGGCGGGGCGCC
>CAZZGQ010000011.1:6027-28417 GCA_964653765.1 uncultured Elusimicrobia bacterium
AGAGAGCAGCACGCCGAGGAGCATCAGCGCGCGCCGGCGCCGGCGGCGGGGCGCCGGCGCCTTCACGGGCGCCTTGCGCGGCGAGGCGCTCATCGCGGCGCCGCCCCCGGGCTCGTCGCGGGCGCGGTGGAGATGGAGACTCCCGCGGCGGCGTTCTGGAGCAGCGTCACGGCCTGCAGCGTCGTCTGCGGCCCGGCTTGGCCGGACTGCAGAGAATCGAGGACCTGCTGCGCCTGGCCCGCGTCCAGGTTGCGCGAGATGAGCCGCGCCTGCATCTCGAGCTTCGGCCACATCGCGCGGACCTGCCCCACGGCGCCCGCGGCCAGCCACAAGCCGGGAAGCCAGCCGAGCAGGCCGAGCGCCAACGGCCACCGCGGCGCCTCGTCCTCCGTCACGCTCGCGCGCGCGCGGACGTCCCGATAGAGCAGGCACAAGCACAGCAAGGGCAGCGGAGCCAGCAGCCCGCCGATGATCCAGCCGACGATCGGGACGAGCGAGGGCAGCGTCGCCACGGCGGCGACGAGGAGCAGCCGGCCCGTCAGGCCCAGCCACCGGCCTCGCGCGTAGCGCAGGCTGAGCAGGCAGGCCTCCCAGCCGCTCACGTCCTCGTCCAGGCTGATGAACGGGGCGAAGACCAGGGCCGCGGCCAGATAGAGCCCCGGCAGGACTAAGAGGAAAAAGCCTCCCCCCACCAGGACCATATAAAGGATGCAGGCCCAGGAGAAGGGCCCGACGCGCGGCCAGGCCCGACGCAGCGAGGAGGCGACCGTGGGCTGCTCGTCCAAGGCGGCCCGGCACATCGCCACCTGGGCCCACGAGGCCAGCCACAAGCCCGCGCTCAAGCTCAGCAGCAGGGCCGCGCCCCAGGCCCGCATCCCGGGCGAGCCGGTGAACTGCCAGACCGCGACGGCGAGCAGCGGAACGGCGACGGCGAGGCCCGCCGCCACCGAGCCCGCGCCCATCACGCTCAGCAGCAGCCAGAAGCGCTCGCGCAGCAAGCGCATGCCGTCGCCCACCAAGCGGGCGGGCGCAGGCAGCGGCGTCCCGGGAGTCATCGCGTTATTATACGATTATGACATCGCATGAACAGGCAGCCCTCAGAAGCGACCCGCCAGCTCCTGCGGGCCGCGGCCGTCCTGGCGGCACTCGTGGCGCTCTACTTCGCGCTGATCATCGCCACCGGCGGGCTCGTCGACTCGGACATGGGCGTGCGCGCCGATCCGGTCCGCCGCGTTTTCGAGAACGGAGGAGAAAGGTTCTTCCTCTTCCTGCCCTGGTTCCTGTTCGAGGCCAAGAAGCTCGCGGCCGGCCGCTTGCCCGTTTGGTCGCCGTTCGCCGGGTGCGGCGCGCCCTTCATCGGCAAGCAGCAGCCCGGCCTCTTCTATCCCCTGCACATCCTGTTCTACCTGCGGCCGTCGCCGTACGCGTGGACGGCGCTGCTGGCGCTTCGGCACTTCCTCGCCGGGCTCTTCGCCTTCTTGCTGGCGCGGGGCTTGTCCCTGGGCTTCGAGGGCGCTCTGCTCGCGGGCGGCCTGTTCATGTTCTCGAACCAGCTGGTGAGCTGGGGCATGGAGGCGCAGACGGCGGCCGACCTGCTGGTGCCGCTGCTGCTGCTCGTCACCGAGCAGTTCTTCACGGGCCGGCGGCGGAGAGCCTTGGCCGCGCTGCCGGTCGTCGTCGGGCTGCTGGCGCTTTCCGGGCACTCGGAGACGGCGCTGCGCGCCTATCTCCTGGCCGGCGGGTACTTCTGCTGGCGCCTCTACCGCGGCGCCGAGGTGGCGCCGCGCGAGCGCGGCCGCGCCCTGCTCGCCTACTTGGGCTGCTCGGCGGCGGGCGCCCTCGTCGCCGCGGCCCAGCTCATCCCGGCGCAGGAATATTACGCGCGCAGCTATCTCCTCTATCGCCGCGCCTCGCCCGACGTCACGTTCTACCTGGCCAACATGGCCAAGCGCTTGTCCTCGGGCGACGCGCCGCCCGTCCTCGTCGCGCTGGCGGCGGCCGCCGCCGCGGCGTTCTCCCTGCGGCGCCTGCTGAAGGAAGCGGCCAAGCGGCCGGCGCTCGCCGCGGCGTGGGGCGGAGCCTGCGCGGCGGCCCTGGCGGCGGCCGCGGCCTGCCTGCTGAACACGGGGCTCTGGCAGGATCCGCTCGAGATCCTGGGCTTCTCATGGTCCGGCGCCGGCTACGCCGCGTGGGTCAACCTGGCCGCGGGCGCGCTGGCCTATTTCCTCGCCGCCCTGGCGCTGACGAGCGACAAGACCCCGCCCAAGCTCAAGTTCTTCGGCTGGGCCTTCCTCGTCGGCCTGCTCTTCTATCTTCAGACGCCGCCGCTCGTGCAACTCGCCGACTACCTCCCCCTTTGGAACCAGACCTACTACGCGCACAGCAACAACTTCGCCGTCGAGCTGGGCCTGGCGCTGGCCTTGCTGGCCGCCGCGGGCTGGGACCGGCTTCGCCGCCTCGACCGCGAGAGCGTCCCGGCGCGCAGGCGCGCCGCCGGGCTGGCGGCCGGCGTGTGCGCCGTCTTGGCCCTGGGCCTTGCCGGCGGGCTTCGCGCCGCCGACGCGGCCGGGACGCTCCTCGGCTCCGGCATCAATCCGCTGCTCTGGTCGTCGAGCGAGAACGAATCCGCGGGCGGCGTGGCCGACGCCGGGCAGCTGGTCGTCAAAGACCCCCGCCCCGATCGGCTCGTGCGCGGCTGGGTGGCGGACGCCGGCGAGCGCCCGCGGGTGGCCGTGGGCTTCTCCGTGCCCGGCCGGCCCGTGGAGATGGTCCCGGCCCAAGTGAGCGCCCGGGGGCGGCGCTGGCTGTTCCGCGCCCGCGCTCCTCTGCCCGCGGGGCTGGGCGGCGCCGTGCCCGTCGCCCTCGTCGACACGGCCAAGGGCCGGGCCTTGCTGCGCGGCTCTCGTCTCGAGCGGCAGGCGCCGCGCGAGGGCTCCGCCGGCGAGGTGGCGGTCTGGCTGGCTTTTTTGGCCGCGGCCGCGCTTGCGGCGACGTCGGCGGGGAAGGTCCGGCTCCTGCCCGCCGCGGCAGCCGCCCTGCTGCTCGCCGAAGTGTTCGTCCTCGGCTTGCGCCTGAGCGTGCTGCACCCCTCGGACTACATCCCCCCCGTGGCCGCGCTGCGCCTGCCGCAACGCGACCAGGGGCGGTACCGGATCTTTTCCCGCGACAACGACCTGCTCACGCCGGAAGGCGGCGGCCTCTACGGCCTGCGCGACCTGCGCAGCCTCGACGCCGTCGGAGTCATGGCGCACAGCCACTTCTCGCGCCTGGCGTATTATGCCGCGTTCTCGGCGGGACCTTCCAAGGCCGCGCTGGGCGCGACCCTTCTCGGCCTGGCCAACGTCGGCTACGTCATCGAAAGGCCGGGCACGCCCGTGGACGAGAAGCTCTACGAGCCGGTCTACCGCGGCGAGCTCGACGTCTACCGCAACCGGCGCGCCATGCCCCGCGCCGTCCTCTTCGAGCGCGCCGTCCACGTCCCGGGCGATCCCGACGGCTGGGAATCCGGCCTGACGCTGCTCGAGCGTCTTTACGGCTTGATGGACTCCGGCAAGCTCGACCCGGCGACGACGCTGGCGCTCCAAGACCCCGTGCCGTCGCTGCCGGAGGGCCGCGACGCCTCCGTGCGATCGCCGCGGGCCCGCGTGGTCTCCGACGAGGACGACCGCGTGAGCGTGGAGGTCGCCGCTCCGCGCGCCGCGTTCCTGTTCCTCAGCGACACCTACTTCCCCGGCTGGCGCGCGGAGATCGACGGGCGCGCCGCGCCGCTGCTGCGGGCGTGGGTGAATTTCCGGGCGGTCCCCGTGCCGGCCGGGCGGCACGTCGTCCGGTTCCGCTACGACCCGGCGTCGCTGCGTTGGGCCCTGGCCGTCAGCGGCGGCGCGGCGCTGTTCCTATTGGCTCTTGGGCTCAGGCTGGCGCGCGAGCCCGCCGGCGACGGCGACGGGCGGCCGTGGTTCGCCCTCGGCGACGCGGCGGCGCTGGGGCTGCTGGGCCTGTCGGCGGCGTTTTGGCTTCTGTGGGCCGTCTTCGCTCCGCAGCTGCGCTGAAGACGCCGGGATCACGATCCGACCGCGCGGCGCTCGCCCGCCCTCACGCCCGTGCAGCGCGGCGAGGCGCCGGCGCAGCTTCGACGCCGCTTCCAGGTGGCCCTCGCGCTCCTCGACGACGCACAGGAAGGCGAGCGCGCGCGGGTCGGCCGGATAGCGCTGCACCCACTCCTCGAGCAGCCCGCGGAAGACCGGCATCTCCTGGCGGCCGCGCGGGTGCAGGAGGATCTCCAGGTACTCGCGCGGCCGCAGCGGCCGGCGCCGCCGCTTGAGGTAGAGCGACAGCAGCAAGCTCGCCCGGCCGTCGGCGGTGGCGCGGTCGTCCAGCGTCGGCCACGGCCGCGGGCCGGCGCTGCGCCAGGCGATCTGCCGCGCCGTGCCCTCGCCCGCGGATTGCAGCGAGAGCAGCGTCGCCGGGTACGACAAGCCGAGCGGGCGCAGCCAGCCGGCCGGCGCGGCGCGGCCGAAGAGCTCATCGAGCCGCGCCACCTCGCGCGGCGGGCGCCGCGAGCAGAGCAGCACCACGTCGCCGTCGAGGACCCGCCAGACCGAGACGCAAGGGAAGTGGCGCAAGGCGCGCTGCAGCGCTGACTGCAGGGACTCGACGTCCGGAGCCACGGCGCGGAACGCGGCCAAGCCGCTCGGCGACAGACGCTGGGACGCCAAGTGCACCGCGGCTTCGGAGCAGCGCCCGGCGCAGACGATCACGTCGTAGGGGGGCCCTTTCCCGGCCAGCGCCGTCTCGAAGTCCTCCGTCCGCAGCGATAGGCGCGAGTCCTCCAGAGGATGGCCCGCGTCCGGCGGCGCCTCGCGGCCCTCGGCGTCCTCCCCTTTGGCGGCGACGACGTCGAGCGATCGCAAGGGATGCGAGAGCATGGTCCCGGCGGCGTCGCCGTCGCCCCAGCCGAGCAGCAGGGCGCGGCGCGCCCCGGGCTCGAGCATCAACGGCAGCTGGGCCAGCACGACGGCGATGCGGCGGTCGGGCGGGCCCGCGGGCCCGAACGCGTCGGGCGCGGGCGCACGCCAGCGGGCCGTCAGCGGCCAAGCGGCGGCCGCCGCGGCCGCGACCGCCGCGACAAGGAGGCGCCGCGTCCTCGGATGGAGCGCCATCGGGATAAGATAGCCTCTCGGCTGCGACGCGGTATTGACGCCCAGGTAAAAGCATGTTACATCCACCCGGATGAAGAAGATCGTCCTCATCGATGACGATCCGGAGATGCTGCGCTTCATGAAGTCCGCGCTGGCGTCCGGATACGAGGTCGAGTCGGCGGCGGACGGCTCCGAAGGCCTGGAGACCGTCAAGCGGGTCAATCCCGATCTCGTCGTTCTCGATCTGCTGATGCCTCGCATGCACGGCTTCGAGGTCTGCCGCCGGATCAAGGACGAGCCGGCCCTCAGCGCGGTGAAGGTGCTCATCAGCTCTTCCAAGTCCTACGCCCACGACATCAAGGTCGCCGCCAGCGCCGGCGCCGACGGCTACATCGTGAAGCCCTTCCTGATGGACGATCTCCGCTCCAAGATCGAGGAGCTGCTGGCCTCCGCGGCCGGGTCGGCCGTGGAACTGCGGTTCTGGGGCACGCGCGGCTCGATCCCCTCCCCCGGGCCGCTGACGCAGCGCTACGGCGGGAACACCCCGTGCACGGAGCTCCGCGTGGGCAAGGAGCGCTTCATCATCGACGCCGGCACCGGCCTGCGCGGGCTCGGCGAGCACATGCTGAGAGAGGGCAACCCCGCCAAGGCCCACATCCTGATCGGCCACACCCATTGGGACCACATCCAGGGCCTGCCCTTCTTCACGCCGGCGTACCGGCCCGGGAACTCCTTCACCATTTACGGCGTGCACGGCACGACGAAATCCTTCGAAGACGTGCTGCGCGGCCAGATGCAGCCTTCTTATTTTCCGGTGGAGATGAAGGACA
The DNA here is from genome assembly GCA_964653765.1 of uncultured Elusimicrobia bacterium. Lineage (GTDB taxonomy): Bacteria > Elusimicrobiota > Elusimicrobia > UBA1565 > UBA9628 > JAGWUP01. Next base: position 11,996 of record CAZZGQ010000011.1, read on the forward strand.
TGGCCGCCTCCATGCGGATCGAGGAGCTGTCGGGACCGCTGAAGGTGGGCGCGGCGCGCGTGACCTATCACTACCTCAATCACCCGGGCATCACGGTGGGCTTCCGCTTCGAGACGCCGCGCGGCTCGATCGGCTACATCAGCGACCACGAGCCGTACGGCAAGCTCAACGACAAGGGCCAGTTCAGCGCCAAAGAGGACGCGGACGTCGCCGCCTTCGTCGAGGGCGCGGACGTGCTGATCTGCGAGTCGCAATACACCGAGGACGAGTACCGCCTCAAGAAGAGCTGGGGCCACTCCACCTTCGAGGACGTGCTCCTGCTGGCCGCGCGGGCGCGGGTCAAGAAGCTGGCTCTCTTCCACCACGATCCGGCCCACACCGACGAGATGATGGATCGCTTCGTCGCCTCCTGCCGCGAGCGGGCCGAGCGCGCCGACCAAGGCCTCGAGGTCTTCGGCGCCCAAGAAGGGCTGCGCGTCGCCCTGTAACAACTAAGCGGCGGTGTCAGGCTCGACTGCTTAGTCCTTTCGGGCGACGGCGAAGAGCCAGCCCTTGGCGCGGCCGTACGGCACGGCTTCCGTCATCGTCAGGCCGACGCGATGCAGGCCGCGCCACAACGAGCCGACGTCGACGAAGCCGAAATGAGAGCGCGTCGTGGGCACGAAGCGCCTTCCCTCCTCCGAAAGCCGCTGGTACAAGGAACGGCTGCCGTTGCGCGCCGATGACTCGCGGTAGAGCTGAGCCTCAGTGGACGGCGCCGTCAGCAGCAGGCGGCCTCCGGGCTTGAGCGCCGCCGCCGCGTTGGCGAGCAGCCGCCGCGCCTGCCGCCGGTTCAGGAAGGGATACACGTCCTTGGCCACGACGAGATCGAAGCGCCCGCGCAGCTCGCGCGGCAGCGGCGCGCCGGCGTCCAGGCGCCGAGCCTCGATGAGAAGGCCGCGCTCCGCGGCCCGCGACCCGGCGACGGCCAGACCGGCCTCGTCGACGTCGGTGGCCAGCACGCGGCGTCCGACGCCGTCCGCCGCCAAGGCCAGCGCGGTGACGCCTCGCCCGCTCGCCAGATCGAGGATGTCCTTCGCGTCGACCTCCCGCGCCAAGTCCAACGCCCGCTGCACGACGGGATGCTGCGGGTCGTCGTATTGCTTGCCGAAGCCGAGCGGCGAGATCGCATGGTCGGCCTCCCAAGCCGGCGTCGTCACCGGCTCGATGAGCGGCGGCAGGGCGGGCGCGTCGACCTTCAGCGTACCCCCGAATGCCGCCACGCTCAAAAGGACGCACACGATCATCATGCCCGCAGACTAACAAAAGGGCCCCCGCCCGGGAGGGACCGGAAGTCCCGGATCGCCGCCGTCATTGGGCCCGCCCAAAGCGGGAGCAGAATCCGTTATATTGCCTGCCGATGGATAGGCGGCGCTACTTTGCTTTTTCGAACTTGGGCATGATTCTTTTCATGAACCCATCGAATAATGGAACCGTGAATGCAGTATCGCCATGCGCGGGGCTGTAGACCATACCTTTCGAGATCAGCGTGTTCCGCATCGGCGCGACAGTGCTCACCTTCTTGTTGAGCAAGTGGGCAATATCACCCGACCTGTGTGGGCCTGGTCCGAGCTCGGCCATCGCTCGCATATATCGTTTTTCGGCCGGCGTTAGCCGATCGAAGCGCACTCGAAAAAAACTGTTATCTAGGGCCGCGAGCGCCGAGGCCGTTGCTCGAGTGGCATCCTCGCTTTTGATCGGAGACCGTGCGGCGAGATCCCAACTATGCTTGCCCCATTCTTGGAGAAAATAGGGATAGCCCTTCGTCTGCTTTAGAATTTCTCCGATAGCTTTCTCTTCGAATCTAGCGCCTTCCTTTTCGGCGGGAACACGAAGTGCTTCACGTGCCGACTTGTCGTCAAGGCTATCCACATGGACAAATTCGAATAGTCGCTCCGCGTAAGACTTAGCCCGGCCCGTTTGCCCAAGCAACTGTGGAAGGCCGGCCGCGACCATTGTTACGGGAAGCTGATTTTGCCCTGCCCGATGAAGCGCGGTAATGAGAGCAGCGAGCTGCTCCTCCTTCACGTATTGGAGCTCGTCTATGAACAACACAAGCGCGGTTTTCGATTCGAGCGCCGCTTCACCGATACTGCTGATCAAATCGGTCAGATCGGCCTCAAGGTCGCCGCTATCTGAAAGCCCTTTTTCCGGCTTGTAATCCATTGATACTTCTATGTCTTGGTACTTGACCTTCATTGCTCCAGCGAAGCTTGCAAGCGAGGTCAGCGCCCGTTTAACGCCCGCCTTTACGGCCTCCCCTGCGCTAAGCTTGATCAGGGCAGCTCGGAGGGCAGGAGCCAGCAGAGCCGGAAGAGATCGGTCCTCTGGGGCCTCAATCCATACGCAGGAAAAGCCGCGAGCCTCCGCGTCCTGACGGACTTTATTCAGCAGGACGGTCTTTCCGACTCCGCGCAGCCCGTAGAAGATGAAGCTTCTAGCGGCGCGGCGCTCTCGGATTCGGTCGAGGGCGATCGAAGCCTTTTCGACGAGATCCCCGCGGCCTGCGAGTTCCGGCGGAGGTGTTCCGGCGCCTGGAGCGTATGGATTCTTTCTGGGGTCCATGAGTTATAGCGATCTTAGGGTAAGCTATTTAAATAAGATAATACTGCCTAAACTCGCTATAATCAAGTGCAGTCGGGGCGAGCTTTGAAGAGCGGCTCGCCCGAGAGATAGAGCTCGATGGTCGCGCCACCCACGAACACGGCCTCGTCCTTGAGAGCCCCGAGGCCGCGGGCCACCAACCCCAGCATCTCCAGGTTCTTCACGCCTTCTTGGGCCCGATCCTGTGTTCGAGTTCGGCCAACGCGATGGCTCTTTCCCGCGCGCGGCCGACTCTCAGCGCGTCCACCAAGGCAAGAAGCTCGTAGAGCTCCGGGTCTTTTGCCGCAGCGACGGGAGCCGATTCGTATAACGGGACGATAGCCTGCCCCCTCGATTTCCCCTCGCCAAAGGGCCAGACATAGCGATCAGTCTCATCGGAGACGATCCGCTTGTCCAGCGGCGGGGCCGAATGGGCCGTGGGCATGCCGCGCGAGATCGGGCCAGGCTGGACCGGGTAGACGTATTTGAGGCCGTGGGCCAGAAACTCTAGGAGGGCGGAGCGGTGCACTCGCTTCTTGCCCTCATCGAGGAACCCCGACACGCGGCAGCGCTCGAGCGCGAAGCTGACCTCCGTCTGGGAAAGGCCCAACTCGGATGCTAAGTCGACATGTCTCCACTGGCGATCCCGCCAGAGGCAGATCTTGAGCAGGACCAAGACGTCCTGCGGCTTTACGCCTTGAAGGACCCTCATGCTTGAATTATTAGCATGACATATTACAATTTGCAATATGAAAATAACAAACGATTCTGCTGTCGTGCGCCCTAAAAACACTTCGCCTGCTCGGTAGGCGCCGGTTCTGCTGCGTTCCCCCCAATGGACGGCGAGGCTACGCGTGCGGCTCACTTAACTTGTTCGTGCCTTTAGTAACCTCTCCGGATGAGTTTGGGCACGCTGAACGGCGAGAACGTTTTCTCCTGCCTGGCACTAGCGCTCGTCCTCTCGCTCGCAGCGTGCGCCGCGCAGCGAGGGCACGCGCGCCGCGCCTTGCACTACGCGCGCTACAGGCTGATGCGCCCCGGCGTCGACGTCCAGTGCGACGCCCAGGCCGATCTGTCATTCTGCCGATATCGGCCCAAGGGACTGGAAGAGGACCCGCAGGCCACGATCTACTTCCTTCATTACGCGGGCGGGAACGCGAGGAGCCTGGCGCGCGTCGGCTTGGCCAACGCGTTCTATGGCGTCTATCGCCGAAAGCATCTCAAGCCGCCGCGCATCGTGGCGCTGTCGTTCGGGACTCATTGGATCGTCTCCGACCGCCCTGGACGGCGGCAGACCGTCACTACGCGCCGTCTGCTCGACCAAACGCTACCGCTGCTCGAGCGACGATTCGGCGCGGCACCCCGCCGACTGCTGTGGGGCATGTCTCAGGGAGGCTACAACGCCCTCGAGCTTGCCCTCGCCTACCCCGGCCGCTGGCAAGCGGCGGTCGTCTCCTGCCCGGCTCTTCTCTCGGTCGATCCGTTCTCCGAAGAAGCTCCAGCCCTTGCGAAGCGGGCCCGCGTTCCGTTGGGCACCGTTCGCGACGGTCTAGCCCTGTTCAACACCCGATTGGCCGACTCCGCTACTTGGCGATCCGAAGAACCGATCGCGAGAGTGCGCGCTGGAGCCTCGCTTCCTCCCCTTCTCATTCAAACCAGCCTGCGAGACGAGTTCGGCTTTCGCGAGGGCAGCCTCTCTCTCGCCAAGGCTTTGTCGGCGCGTCCGGAAGGTGTAACGCTGGAGGACGGCCCCGACGGCCACTGCCTCTTCGACGCCCGCAGCGTCGCAGAGTTCTTCATCGCGCGGCAGGCGCGCCGGTCCTCCGCGCCCTAACCGCATCGAGGTCCTTGGCCACCGAGGCATGGACCCTCCGCCGAACGGCATCACGCCGTCAGGCGGGCCGTTTACGCCTCCACGGCACGAAGGCCGGCGTCGTCCTCTGATAATCGCGGTAGTCCTCGCCGCGGGACTTGATCGCTTGCGCTTCGGTCACCGGGATTCCGGTCACCTTGAAGAGGAAATACAAGAGCAAGGCCGGCGACGTCCAGACCCGCCAGTCGAGCGGCGCCATTGCCGCGTAAGACAGCCAGTACAACCATTCGAAGAAATAGTTCGGGTGGCGGCTATAGGCCCAGAGCCCGCTTCGGCAGGTCTTCCCTCTGTTGCTCGGCAAGCCACGGAACGCGGCGAGCTGCCTATCGGCAGCGGTCTCTCCGGCCACCGCGGCGAGCCCGATCAGGACGCTCAGAGCGTCGAGAGCGAAAACCGGCGCCTTGCGTTCGCAGGCTCCGACGAACGAGAGCGACATCAAGATGACGAGAGCGGCTTGAGCCTGAAATAGAAGGAAGAATTTCCAGTTCGCACGTTCTTCCCACGACCGCCGAAGCGCGGCGTATCGGCCGTCCTCCGGCTTGCCGCGGATTCGGTCCCAAAAGAGGTGGAGGGACAGCCTCAGCGCCCAGGCCGCTGCCATCGCACCCACGAGGGCGCGGCGTATCGGGTTGCCGTGGAGCTGGGCCGCGCAGACCAGCGCCGTCGCGCCGAGACCGGCGGCCCAGCCGATGTCCACATGGCTCGCGTCTTTCCAGCGAACCTGCAAGAGCCAGAGCGCCGAGCAGGCGGCGCTCAGGCAGCCCCAGCAAAGCAAAAGCAGTCTCGCTTCCCGCATGCCTATGCCAACACCAGCGCCTCGATCGTGAGCCTACTCAGGGGTCAAGCGCGCAAGAATGCGGCTCTTGAGCGCGGCGACCTTCCCGGCGTCGGTCCGGCTGGACCAGGTCTCTCGGAACGCTTCATTGGCGAACTCGATCTGGCGGGCGTACGGCCAGCAGAGGAAGCAGTACCATAAATGGAAGCGAAGAAACGCGGACTCGTACCAAGGCGCGTCCTTCAGCGGCCCTCTGGCGAACAGACGCGCGGCGGTCCTGCAGACCGGCGGCCTCATAGGCGCCTCCATTTCTTCTCCAGGCACTCGCGCAGTCTATTCCTGGCGCGAAAAAGAAGCACCCCAAGGTTGCTCTCGGAGACTCCCAAGACCGAGCAGATCTCCGGAGACGACATCATGTCGACTTCTCTCAGATAGAACGCGGCACGCTGCTGCGTGGGAAGGCTGTCGGAACACCTCTCGATCCAACCGCCGAGCTCTTTGTTCTCGATCGCTTCCTCCGGCCCCCGAGGAAGGCGGCTCCAGATGCCGAGCGCGTTGAAGCGGGCATCGAACACCTTCTCGATCTCGTCGGAGCCTTCCTCGCGCAGGCGCCTGCGCCTCATCTCGAAAGCCTTGTTGTAGAGGATTCCGAAGAGATAAGTCTTCAGCTTCGAGCGCATCTCGAAGTTCTCGACCTTCGTCATGAACGCCACAAACGTGTCTTGGACGAGCTCTTCGGCGTCGACCTCCGCCAGCCCAAGCCCGAGAGCGGCGGCCAAGAGAGGCTCCGTAAACTCCTCGACGAGAGTCTCCAAGGCGGACCGCTTGCGGTCCCGCAACTCCCGCATCCGCTCGGAAAGCTCCAAAGGCGCCTCATATTGGGCCATCGCAGGAGTTTAACATTTCAGGCCAACGCACCCTGGAACCTGTGTGCTAGAGTGAGGCCGTTTATTACAACAAATCGGCTGTAAGGGAAATGGCTCTCCCGACACTCATATTTCAAGCAGGAAACAGGAGAACCGAAATGCGCATGGTGGGCGAGGACGAGGCAGGCGAGGATGCTTTCGACGTGGGTCAATACTTGGCCCGCTCGGAGAAGCTGGATCTATCTGACATTGACTGGTCCGAAGCGAAGGGGTACTCCGTGTCCGAAGCCGAAGTCAACGCTCTCGTCTATATGATGGATATCGAGTCGCATACTCTGTGCTACCTGCGAGATCTGCTCAACGCCGGCGCCGGCGCCGATCCCGAGATCGCCGACTTCCTCGGTTGCTGGCTTTACGAGGAAGCCTATCATGGCCGCGCCCTGGAGAAGTTCCTCCGCGAGTCGGGCATCGACCGCCCCGCCGCGGTTTGCAGCCGGGGCAAGCCGGGGCTTCAGGAGCGGCTCGAGGCCTGGGGCGCGGCGCTGCTCGCCAAGCTATTGCCGCAGTTCACGACGGTGCACATGGCCTGGGGCGCGATCCAGGAGCATTCGACGCTCAAGGGCTATACGTGCCTGGCGCGCAGGACGCGGAACCCCCTCCTCGCGGAGATCCTCACGCGGATCGCGCGCCAAGAAGCGCGGCATTTCCAGTTTTATCACTGCAAGGCGCGGCAAGGACTGCGCGCCTCCTTTTGGGCGCGGAGGATCACCTCGTTCTTTCTCCGCCGCTTCTGGACGCCGGTCGGCGAGGGCGTCAAGCCGGCCTCCGACACGGACTTTCTGCTGCTGGCCCTGTTCGACGACGCCTCAGGCTCCCGCGCGCTGCGGCGAATCGATGAGACGATGGCCCGGCTGCCTGGGCTGGAGTGGTTCGACCTGATGGCGAAGCGCTTCGCCGCGGCCAAGGCGCGGGCGGCATGAGTGAAGCGATGAGCGTGGCCGCCGCGCTCGAAGGCCGCGGCATCCTGCTGACCGGCTCGACGGGCTTCATCGGGAAGGTTCTAACCGCGCTTCTTCTCGATCGGAGTCCGGAATTGGGCCGCCTGTACCTGCTGGTGCGGCCGCGGCCGGGCCGCGAGACGGCAGACCGCTTTTTCGATATCGCCCGGGGCTCGCCGGCCTTCTCGGCGTTGCGGGAGGCTCATGGCGAGCGCTTCGAGGCCTTCCTTCGGGAGCGCGTCGAGATCCTCCCGGGCGACGTCACCCAGCCCGAGTTCGGGCTATCGCCCGCGACCGTGCTGGCCCTGCGCGGCAAGATCGACCTCATCCTCAACGTCGCCGGGCTCGTCGCCTTCAATCCGGGGCTCGACGAGTCGCTTCGGATCAACGCCTACGGCGCTTGCCACGGCGCGCGATTAGCCGTCGCTCTCGGCGCCAAGCTCGTTCACATGTCGACGTGCTACGTCGCGGGCTGCCGCTCGGGAGACATCAAGGAAGACGTCGAGATCGACGGCTACTACCCGAAGAAGTCCCCAGGCGGTCAGGCGTTCTCCGTGGACGAGGAGCTCCAAGACTGCGGCCGGACCATTCTGGCCTTCGAGCGGCGCGCGGCGGGAGAGATGCAGGCGACGTTTCGCGAGGCCGCGCTGCGCCGCATGGCTCAGAAAGGCAAAGCGGCCACTCCCGAGGCTCTTGTGGTCGCCGTCACGCGCCAAGCAAGGCGCTGGCTCGAGAATCGCCTTCGCGAGGAGGGTCAAAGCCGCGCCCAACGCTGGGGCTGGCCCAACATCTATTGCTATACCAAGGCTCTGGGCGAGCAGATGATCGCGCGAACGCCGGGGCTCGACTACACGATCGTCCGCCCCTCCATCGTTGAAAGCTCGCTGCGTTATCCGTTCCCGGGCTGGAACGAAGGGCTTACGACGAGCGCTCCGGTGATCCTGGCGATGTGCACCGGCCATGCCTTGTGGCCGGCGCACCCTAAAGCCGCGCTCGACGTGATCCCCGTCGACCTGGTCGCAGCGGGGACGGTAGCCGCGGCCGCTGCGATTTTGCAGGGCCGCCATCAGCCCGTCTACCACCTGAGCTCTTCCGATACCAATCCGCTGCGGGTGCGGCAATGCATGCGCTTCGTGGGAGAATACCGGCGGCGGCACTACAAGGATCATGCTCCCGACGCGCTCTGGTCGCACTGGCTGTGGACTCGCTTGGGCGTCATCACGGTGTCCGTTTCCGTCTACCGGCGCTTCGGCGTCCCCGCTTTCAGGAGAGCCTTCTCGGGCCTCGCCCGGCTCTTTTCCCATCCGCCTCAATACGTGGCGGCCATGGAGCGGGAGCTCAGCCAGGTCGAGCACGTCGTGGAGATGTTCTTGCCGTTCATTCACGACATCGACTGCGTGTTCCACACGGACAACCTCCGCGAGCTGTACGCCGCGATTCCTAATGCCGACAAGGACCTGTTCGCCTGGGATCCGGAGCGGATCGATTGGCGGCGCTACTGGTTCGACGTCCACACCGCTGGCCTTCGGCGCTGGGTGTTTCCGGGATTCCCAGGCCGCAACGGCGGGCCGCTGCACCCTCCTGACAGGCCGCTGATCAACCAGGCCCTTCGCGGCGCTCTCGATCTAGGGCACGGCCTGGTTTACGGCGGCTTGTTCGACGTGGAGGTGCGCGGGAACGAAAATATACCGGCTTCATCCGGCTTTATCGTCGCCTCGAATCACGCCAGCCATCTCGATATGGGGCTCGTCAAGCATGCCCTCGGGCCGGCAGGAGACGAGCTCGTTTCCCTCGCCGCCCGCGACTACTTCTTCAAGAATCCCGCGCTGGCGTTCTTTTTTCGGAGCTTTACGAATCTGCTCCCGATCGGCCGGAGCTCGAGCGTCAAGGACGCCCTTGCCTCGGCGGTCGCGGTCCTCAAGCAAGGCAGGAGTCTTCTCGTATTCCCGGAAGCCACACGCTCGATCAGCGGCGACACCGCTCCCTTTAAGCCCACAGTCGGCTATCTTGCCCTGCAAAGCCGCGCCGACGTGCTTCCGATCTATCTGGAAGGCACCCATGCGGCTCTGGCGAAAGGCAAAATCCTGCCGCGAAGCAGGCGGCTGAAGGCTCATATCGGCGCGGCCCTGGCGTACGCGGAACTCAACGCCAAGACCAAGCATCTCGCGCGCAAGGAGGCCTACCGCGCGGCGACGGAGATGATCCAGGTCGCGGTGCGGCGCCTCGAGCGTGGGTGCAGCTCGGCCTCGGTTGTGAGAGCCGAGGCCAGTCCATAACGCCGGTGACAGCGACGATGCACGAGCTTCGTCGCTGCTGCCTTGCGGCGCTCCTTCTCTTGATCGCCTGGCCGGCGGTTGGAAGCGTCGATGACAAGGACGACGTCCAGTTCGCGCAAGCCGGCCGGCTTCTCCGCTTCGACTACGCCAACGACTATTTCACGGGTACCGACCGCTACTATACGCAGGGGCTGGGCTTGACCTATTTCGATCCCATCCTTCGCGCTTCTCCGGTGATGGCCGTTCTCGCGTCTTTACCCGGAATAGCGAAGAGTTACGGCCTGGTCATCCGCGACTCGGGCTTCACGCCGACCAACCTCGGTCACGATGAAGCTCTCCTCGGCGACAGGCCGTTCGCCGCCTATTTGTTCCTGGGGCAGGAGCTGGTCTCGCGCGACGCCTCCCGCGGGCTGACCCTGACGTCTCGGCTCGACACCGGGATCATCGGACAAGCCGCCGGCGGCAAATGGGTGCAAGTCGGAATCCACCGAGCTACCGCCAATTCGATCCCGCGCGGGTGGGACAATCAGATCCGCAACGATCTAGTCCTCGACTACCGGACGCGCGCGGACAAGAGACTCGCGGCGGCGAGCGCGGCCGATCTGAGCGCGTTCGTCGATGCGACTCTCGGGACGCTTTACACGAATGCCTCCGCCGGATTATATGGGCGCGTCGGAGCCATCGCAGACGGGAAGCGCCGGCTCTTTCTCTTCTTGAGCGCCGAACAGAGGGTCGTCGGATACGACGCGACGCTGGAAGGCGGGCTGCTCAACCGCCATAGTCCATTCGTGATCGCCAGCTCGCAAGTCGAGCGGCGCGTCTCGATCGAATACGTCGGCATAGCGGTGGATCGTCAAACCTTCGCGATAGAGGCGAAGCGCGCCTATCTGGGGCGAGAGTTTCGCGGGGGTCTTTCTCACGAGTGGGTCGAGATCAGCGTGTTGAGGCGCTTTTGACGGTCGACAGTGGCTGGCCTGCGCGGCCGGGTTCCTCCGGCTAATGCCTCCCTATCTGCCGTGCCCTCGCGCTCTGGTGCTGCTGAGCGGCGCGGCCGAGATCGTCTTAGGAGCGCTGCTTCTCGTTCCCTCATGCTCGCGGCCTGCCGCTTGGGGACTCATGGCCCTACTGGTCGCCGTCTTTCCGGCGAATGTCCATATGGCTGTGACGGTCAACGGTCCGGGCGCAACGCGCTCGAAAGGCGCAGGGCTGCGCCGCCGTAGGACATCAGCGCGCTCGAAGGGCCCTCTTTGTAGAAAAAGCCGTTCGTGATCAGACCGACAACCTGCCCGCTCATGTTCAGAAGCGGACCGCCGCTTTCGCCGCTCATGATCGGGTTGTCGAGAAACATCGCCTCGGGCCCTTTCTCGACGCCGACGTCGCGCATGTGCCTCTCCTGGAAATCAAGGATCGTTGCGATGGCGTCGCGCAGTCTCTGCTCGGGGTACTCCTTGACCTGGGCACGCGCGCTTTCTTTCGAATAGCCCATGACAACCAGCGCGTCCACCGTCGGCATGCGCTCTATCGCTTCCCGCGGAAGGGGCAAGGGGTTCAGTTCGAACTCCATGAATTGACCGGAGCCTCTCATCATCTCGGTCAATCCGGCGCGCCGACCCGCGTGGGAGGCGAACGTCGTGCGATGGCCGTCGAAGGCGAAGCCGGCATCGACGAAACACTCATCGGGGTCTCTCGTCGCTGCTCCTTGAGCCAAGCCCGGTCCGAGGCTGCGGGTCAGGGAGATTTCGGCGAAATCGTCGGGAATGTTTTCTTCAAATCCAAAAGGCTTTCCATCTCGCCGGCCCTCCTGGCTGTACATCGTCGACAGCGGATTGCCGAAGCGGACGTAGGCCGTCCTGGCCGAGCCCCTGTTCGAGTCCTCTCGCGTGTCGTAGACGATCCGCTCTCTTTGATCGAGCAAAACGAACTCCGGCTCCATGTTGCGAAGGGTCCTATCGCGATCCGCGTCGCTGAGTTTGTCCAAGAAGTGCGAGAAAAAGGTCAACGCCACCAAGTGGGTCTGGTTGACGACGTGCCACGCCGTCAGCAACGTACGGCCGTCATTGACGAGGAAGGCCGTGCCGTGATCCCCATAAATCGGTTGACAGTCGTCTCCCTCGCAGGTTTCCATGATCCGGCAGTTCATGCGCTCCGATACGGGTAGGGTATCCAAGCCGCAGCTTTTGGCGGCGTACGCGCGCGCCTGCTCCTTGGTGAACGCGGCGATCCCTTGCTTGATCGGAACGAGCATGAAAGTGTTTTCCCGTATCCTTTCGTCGAAGGAGCCGTCGTAGGCGCATGCGGAGGGTATTGCGGCGTGCGGGACCGTCATATCTGGAGGGGCCGTCGCGGCGCTCAAGACGTCGACGGGGTTCAGAGTTTGTCCGTCTGAGAAGCCGAAGCGGCCGGCCTCCGCATGAGCGAAAGCTCCGGCGAACAAAAGCGCTGCGGCGACCCCCAGTCGAGCTCGATTTTCCCGCATCAGATCCCCATGCGAGAGTATAGACGAGCCGAGGTTCTCGTACCTGGGCCGATGGACTGAACGGGCAGGGGGCCTTGGGCCCATTCTTAACAGAGGAAGGAGTCTCGAGATCGCGCTGTATTATCACGACGTAACGGTTTGCAAGATGCAACTATGCGGCTCGGAAATCGGGCGGTCGGCCGGCGGTCGTGCGCCGTCGAGCAGCCGGCCGCGATTATTTCGTATAATCCCCCAGCAGTCTTTGGAAAGGTGGCCGAGCGGTCGAAGGCGCACGACTGGAAATCCTCCTTCCGCCCCTCTAGGGAAACCCGCCTCCCGAGTTCTGGTCGAGAATCGTGAAGTCCAGTTCGACCGCGTAGTGCGGTTTGGAGTCCGAAGCACTACGTAAACACTACGCTGTTTCTCATCTGCACGCGCCCACTAGGCGCCCGACTCCCTGCTTCCGTCAAACTTTTCAGCCCTGCAGGATTCGCCTCCCGGTTGCGGTCGTTGCGTAGCGCTGCCTGGGGCTTTTCGGCGAATCGGGATCGGTCATGCCGAGCAGCCTTTCCTTGAGCAACGGCCGAAGATGTTTGTGTAAGAAATTCTTGCGATCGCTCAGCCCCATGAAGCCGAGCATTTCCTTGATAGACCGCGGAGTCTCGCAGAACTGTAGCAACCGAAGCCTGTCGGCTACTTGTGGGCTACTTGGGGGGTGCTTAAGGGGTACTTGTAGGGCGGCTTCTTCAGGCCGCTTGAGAGCGAAGTCCGGAGAACGTCGAAGAACTGTGCGAAAAAATCCGGTCATCTCGAACTCCGGCGCTTTCAAGCCGGCGGCGGCCACCACTTCCTTCATGCGCTGAATCCCTGTCCCGGCGCGCTCGACCTTGTGCAGGCGCGAGAACAGGTCGGCGATCAGTTCATTTCTCCTGACGGACATGGTTCCGAAGGCCTTACTGGGTAGGCCGCTCGGAAGACCACCTGGGTTGGTGATCTCGACGCGGTCGTCGAAAATCTCCACGCTGACCTGAGTCCCGGCGATCGAATAGTCGCGGTGCATGAGAGCGTTGACCACGCCCTCCCGGAGCGCTTCGAGTGGAATCTCGTAGATGTCCTCCCGATCGACGCCCTTAATCTCGCTGCGGACGTTGAGGTGCTTCTTGAGAAACAGGACTGCAGCCTCGAACTGAGTCAGCAGATCGTCGCGCACGTCGCGGCGGTCGAAGATATGAACCCTCGTCGTTCCCTTGAAAGCGATCAGCGAAATCTGAGCTTGAGGCAAGAATCGCTGGACCTGTCCGGCACCTCCGAAGAACAAAAGGCCAGCGATGTTGACGCCTTCAGCATCAGCGGCCTTGAGGCTACGCAGAAAATCGCGCGCTGACATCTTGGGAATCTTGAGCCCGGCTTCCTTGATGAAAGCGTGGATCTTCGCCGTTGAGAGAGAATCAGCAAGGCCCCTGACTTTCCGCTCCTCGAACGGAATAGGATCGTTCTCCCGGAACATGAACCGAAGCTCGTCCGGGCTCATTTTCTGGGTTGTACCGTTGAGCCTCCGGAAATAGCCGTCGCCGCAAGAATAAGGCTTCTCGCTACCCTCGGGGACCTCGATGGCAACGATCTTGCCGCACTGCGTCACTTGGACGGCGATCTTCGGCTTGCAGTTGCGGGCCAAGTCGTTGAGCTTGGCCTTCATGTCGTTGGTCAGCGTCTCTCCGATAACAGTCCCATCGTCGCGCACGCCGAGTAATAGCGTCCCGCCGCGGGCGTTCGCGAAGGCGACGATATCCTGATCGATCCGGGAAGAAAACCGTTCCTTGAACTCGATGGTAAGGCCTTCTCCCTCGCGGATAAGCAACTCGACCTGAGAGCCGATCATCGCCCCTCCCAAGAAGCGGCGCCCAACATCTTGTACGCTTTGCCCCGGCGCGCGGACATCCGTTTCAGAACTGGCACCCGCACATCAACGTAGTCAAATATCTCCGCGTCGCTCTTTTCTGGACATTCACGCATGATGCGCCCAGCGTATTGGACCAACTTGCCCTTGAAAGCGACCGGGAAAGCCAGAAAGAGGGTGTCGAGTTGCGGGCAGTCGAAGCCCTCACCAAGGTACTGGCCAGTGGCTACCACGATCAGATCATGGTCTCGCGGCGTCTCCTGGATAGCATTCAAGATCGTAGCCCGCTCCTTCTTTCCCCGGCCGCCGCTCAAAACGAACGGGGTCTTCCCCTGATCTCGCAGCCGCTGAGCCAAAGCGTGGCAGTGCTCCTTCCACTGGCTCAAGATGAGGCAGCGCCGACCGCGGCCGAGCGCGCCAAGGACATCCGCTTCGATGCAGGCATTGCGATTCTCGTCCGCGATCATGGCGCGAAAGACTTCCTGAATGCCAAGACTCTCTTCGGAAGGGAGCGAAAAGGTCGTCTCGCGCGGGATCACCCGAAGCGTCAGGCTCGTCGGCCGCTGGTCGATCCGGTAGCGGACAGGCCCGCACTGCATCGTGATAATGTCCTGCAGGCCGTCGCGACGGTAGGGCGTGGCCGTCAGGCCGAGGAAGTAGCGCGCTGGCGCTTCGCGGACACAGGCCTCAAAAGTCGCCGCAGGAAGGTGATGGCACTCGTCCACGACGATGAAGCCGTAGCGCGAGAAGAACTTGGGCAGTTCATCGCGTCGGGCAAGACTCTGGATCGTCGCTAGGTCCACGAGGCCGCTTTGCCGGTCACGGCCGCCGCCCACCTGACCGATCTGGCGCGACGATAATCCCAACAATGCCATGAGTTGCTTGCGCCACTGATCCAGGATCGGAGCGCGGTCCGCAAGAATGAGGGTCGGCAGGCCGCGTTGCGATACGGCGAAGCAGCCCATCACGGTCTTGCCTGCCCCAGGCGGCGCGACGAGAAGTCCCATGTCGTGGGCCAAGACGGACCGCATGGCCTCGCTCTGCGCCGTGGTCAGCGCGCCTTGGAACCGGAACGAAACCGATCCAAGACTCTGGCGATGGTCCGTAGAGACGAATTCGCTTCCGGCCTCTCTCGCGACCGCGCGGACAGCGTCGACGAGGCCGCGAGGCAGGTGGATATGGCTAAAATCCTCACGGTAGCACTTGATGAACCTCGGGATCAGGTGCGTCGAAAGCCGCAGCTTTTCATTTCTATAAAACTGCGGGTTGTGCAGCGACGCCAGGTGCTTGATCTGGGACAGGAGCCATGGCGGTATGCCCGATTTCTCGATGCTTAAGGAGGCTCCAAGTTGGCAATGGATTCGAGCCGGTGCCGGCTGGCGCGCGCGGGCGGGCATCGGAGCCGCGGCCTCGCTTGGCCCGACTGCGACCGGCGGGATGCTCTCCAGAAACACCTCGACCTCCCGGGGCGAGAGCCGCCGCACCCGACTCAGAAAGGCCCATTGATCCGGCCACGGCAGCAGCTCGGAAGTTGATGAATCCACGAACTCCGAGTTGCCGAGTGGCCGGCATTTCTTCTGCAACGGCGCGGCTATGAGATTCCCGAATCCGCCCTTCGGGACGAAGTCCTGATTCGGGAAGAAGCGGTCGTAACTTCCGAGATCCATGTCGCCGCGGGAGTCCATCGTCTGACGCAACAAGCGCATCCCGAGCTGCCGAGCCTGCACGGCCGAGACCGGCGCGGAAAAGAACACCCACACGTGGCCACCGTTGCCCGACCGCGACCGCTCCAGGTACGCTGGCACACCAAAACGGTCGCAGACCTCGAGATATGCCGTCGCGTCGAGCTTCCAGCCTTCTTTGTCGAAATCGCAGGCGAGAAACCAGCACGAATTATCCTTTAGAAGCGGGAATATCCCGATCGTTTTTTCGCCCGCCAAGTGGTCACGGACCACTTGCTCGCTCAGCGGCAGATACTTTCGCGGCTGACCCTTGCGCGCGCGGCGCGGCAGGCTCCACGGATCTTCACAAGCCGGCGAGTAGCCGCCCTTACCTGTCCGTTCGTTGGTCCAGCGAACGGCATGCACGTCCTCCCGGCCACGAAAAAGGGCGCGGAACAAAGCAATCTTCTCCGGAGCACCCGAAGCGTTCGAAATCGCTGGGGAAGCGGCCTCGATCAGGGGCAGTTCAGGGCTACCCACGCGGCGTTCACCGGACGCGTCGATGACCCGAATGCCCAACTGCTGTCGAAGTTGCGCGTTTTCGCGCGTGAGACGCTCGACCTCACGCAAGGCGTGTTCGAGGTCGGTGGACGCTTCGCTAGACACAGGGCAGGAACTCAACGGGCATGCGCCAGGATTCTACCAAGATTGCCTGTATCTGGAGTCCAGGGCCACGGCGGTATTACACTCTGCATTATGAAAAAACAGAAGTTTAGGAGTCGGGAGTGTTGGCCGCTGTCGTGTGCCTTGAAAACACTACGTAAACACTACGCTACCACTCTGCGAGACACGCATCTCGTCGAGGAACCCTCACGAGTTACGACGACTTTCACTCGTGCGCCGTCGAGCAAACGGCCGCGGAAATTTCATATAATTCCCAGCAGTTTTTTGGAAAGGTGGCCGAGTGGTCGAAGGCGCACGACTGGAAATCGTGTAGGG
>CAZZGQ010000012.1:0-6232 GCA_964653765.1 uncultured Elusimicrobia bacterium
CCGTCGAGAAACGGGTCACGACTCGAGATGACTTTTTCAGGAGCAACTAGTTAGTTAACAAGGGTGTCAGGCTCGATTGTTTACTAACTCTCAGAGTTAGTAAACAATCGAGCCTGACACCCTTGTTAACTAGACGCGGCCGAGGCGAGGAAGGCGAAGAGCGCCCTGGGATAGCGCGGCCGGTAACGCGCGTATTGCGCGGCCTGCTCGTCGAAGAGGCCGCCGGGCGTCACTGGGCTTTTCGCGCGCGGTACTCGAGGGCTCGCCGGACGGCGCGCGAGTTGGCGGCGGTCAAGGTCTGGCGCTGCTCGTCCGTGAGCTTCGGCAGGTCGCGGCGCTTGAAGCGTAGGATCAGAAGCCGGCGCTGGACGCCGGCCGGATGGCCGCGGTAGTGATCCGGAGTGGGAGAGGAATGCACCGTTCCCGGGATGCCCATGGCCTGCTGCCGCTCCGTATTGGTGACGAAGGCGGCGGCGCCGATCGGCGCCTCGAGCTCCTCGACGCGTCCGTCGCGCTCGATCCGATAGATGAGCGTGCCCGGCCCTTGGAGCGTCACCGTCACCGTGATGTAGCCGCCACCGTCCACGTGCGGGTTCTCGAGGTCGGCGTAGCCGATGCGCATGCTCGCGTCGCGCAGCTCGATGTCCTCGTCGAGGGCGCCGCTCAGGAGCGCCCTGATCCGGTCGATCACGGGCTTGGAGGCGCCGCCGTTCTTGGGCTGCCACCGGCGCAGCTCGTGAGCGTCCCACTCACCGGGCTTGTCGTTGCCGTAGAGCGACCACGTCGTGATCATCCGGGGCCGGTCCTTTTCGTAGGAATCGATCTCCGCGTTGATCGCCGCGACGTCCGCGGCCGTGACCAGCGCGCCGGCGGAGACGATCGAGAAGCCTTCCGTCCGCATCGAGGCCAGCGCCGACACCGCCTCGTCGGGCGGCTCTTCAAATCCGGTGACGCCGAGCTTGGCCGCTTCCTCGCGGACTCGCTGGACGAGGCGATTGCCCGACCGGCCGCCGTCCGGGCCGCTGGCCGGGACGAGGCTCGGAGCTCCCTGCGCGCCGAGCGCGTCGGCGGGCAGCGACGGCGGCAGCGTCGGCGGGGCGGCGCGCCGGCCGAAGGTCGCGCGAGGGGCGGCGAGAACGTCCGCGGCTTCGGCGCGGGCCTCGGGCCGGGGGGCGTCCGCCGGGGCCAGGGTCGCCGGTATGTCCGGGACGAGCGAGGGACCGGCGATGACTTGCGGGGCGGAGCCGGAGGCCGAGACCCCGGAGGCCGCCTGCGGGGAAAGGCGCGGGGCGTCGATCGCTTGGTCGCCGGCGCCGGCGACGCTCGCCAACAGCGGCAGCAGCGCCGCCAGCCACAATCCGCGCAGCGATTTCATGCGGAACTAGCGTAGACGAACGAGGGCCTTCGCGCAAGGGTCCGGCCCGTTACCGTCTTTTTAAGGAAGCTGACGGCCCTTGACCCGCTCGGCATTGACACTCCTGGTGGGTTCTGTTATAACATCACAGTTTCCGGCGAAAAATCCATGGATTGGCATAAGAGGCTCTGGAGCACGCTTGGCCGAACGGTGACGATCCTGGTCATCCCGCACACGGAGCTCAAGCCGTGGCGGTGGCAGGTCTCGACCGGATTCTTCCTCGTCTGCCTCGTCTTGTGGACCGGCCTGACCGTCTGGGCCGGCTTCATCTCCGGCCGCCACGTCGATTACTGGATCACCAAGGCCGACAACGAGGTCATGCTCGCCAAGATGACCCACCTCGCCCAGGAGATGGACCGGGCGCGCGAGACGCTGGACATGGCCAAGGCCACGGACCAGCAGCTGCGCGTGCTGCTCTCGCTCTCGCGCCGCAGCGACATCGTCAACACCGAGCAAGGCGTGGGCGGCCCGACGGCGGCCGACCGCCGCAGCCTCAAGGAGATGCTCGAGCGCGGCGCCATCAACCAGCCGGACTGGCATCGCCAGATCGCCGCGATCCGCGAGGAGTCCTTCAAGCGCCTGGCCAGCTTCCAAGAGATCTCCTGGTACATCAGCAACCAGCGCAGCCTCTATCACGCCACGCCCAATATGTGGCCCACCGAGGGTTCGATCACCTCGCTGTTCGGCTACCGCTTCGATCCGATGGCCGGCGACGGCGAGTCGGGCGAGTTCCACGCCGGCGTCGACATCGCCAACAGCCCCGACACTTTGATCTACGCCACGGCCGACGGCACGGTGCGCCATGCCGGCTGGTCCCATGGCTACGGCAATATGCTCCTCATCGACCACGGCTACGGCGTCTCCACGGTCTACGGCCACACCTCCAAGCTGCTCGTGAAGGTCGGCGACCACGTCTCTCGCGGCCAAGTCATCGCCTATATGGGCACGACGGGCCGCTCCACCGGCGCTCACCTCCACTACGAGGTCTGGCGCAACGGCAAGCCGGTCAACCCGATGCTCTACCTCAAGGTGCGCAACGGTGAGGATCTCCTCACCCAGGCGGGCTCCGCCAAGGCGGCGGGCCGCTGATGGCCATCTTCAACCAGGTCAAGGGCGAGCGCGTGGGCGCCGCCGAAGCCGTCACTCTCGTCGGTGACGAGGCCTTCTTCCACGGCGTGCTGGCCGCCAAGGGCTCGGTGCGCGTGGAGGGCACGGTGGAAGGCGACGTCACCGACGCCGTCAGCATCGACATCGGCAAACGCGGCCGCGTGAAGGGCAACATCGCCGCCGAGGCCGCGACGGTGGCCGGCGTCGTCGAGGGCGACCTCGTCTGCTCGCGCTCCATCGAGATCCTGGCCGGCGGCCGCGTCACCGGCAACATCCGCGCCCCCAGCCTGCGCATCGAGCAAGGCGCCGTCTTCGACGGCAGCTGCTCGATGGGCTCCGCCGGGTCCGCCTCGGACTCCGGCGAGCAATCCTACCAATCGGCCGATCGAACGTAGCCTTCGGCCGGGTAATTCTTCATATAATCCAAACATGACTTCATTCTTGCGCCGCCACAAGAAAGCGCTGTTCATCGCCACCATCTCCATCTTCCTGCTCGGCACGTTCGTCGGCCTGGGCGGCTACCTCTTCACCAGCCGCGACATGGCCGGGTCCGTGGCGTCGGTGGGCAAGACGAAGCTGCCGTACGACCAGTACGTCAATCGAGTCAATCAGTACGAGGAAGCCTTGCGGGCGCGGGGGACCGACGTCGACGACAAAATGACGGCGGAGATCAAGCAGGGCGTCCTGCGCGAGATGATCGTCGACGAGCTGCTGCAGCAGAAGGCGGACGACATGGGCATCGTCGTGCCCGACAGCGAGCTGGCGCGCGACATCCAGAACACGCCGGCCTTCCAGCGCGACGGCCATTTCGACCAGCAGGTCTATTTCGCGCGCGTGCGCGAGGCCTTCCACGATAGCCCCGAGAGCTACGAGCGCGAGCGCCGCAAGCAGCTCAAGGCGATGAAGCTCAAGCAGGTGATCTACCACGCCGCCAAGCTCACTCCGGCGGAGCTCGAGGACGCCTACAAGCAGGCGCACAAGGGCGCGCTCAAGGGCTTCGACAAGGACAAGGAGGCGTTCGCGGCGAAAGCGCAGCAGGCCCGGGCCCTCGATCTGATAAACTATTACCTCAGGCAATTGGCTCAGCAGGTGGAGATCCGGACCTACCTGGAGCAGCGGGAGAGCGGCGTTTAACATGGCTTCGATTCTCGTCGTCGGTTCGGTGGCGTTGGACTCGGTCAAGACCACGGAGGGGGAGAGCATCGAGGCGTTGGGCGGCTCGGCCACCTTCTTCTCGCTTTCGGCGAGCCATTTTTCTCCCGTCACGGTCGTGGCGGTCGTCGGCAAGGACTTCCCGGCCAAGCACCGCCGGCTGCTCGAGAAGCGCGGCATCGACCTCTCCGGCTTCAAGGAGATGCCCGGCAAGACCTTCCGCTGGGTCGGCCAGTACGGCGCCGACGTCAACGAGGCTCAGACGCTGGAGACGCACCTCAACGTCTTCGCCCAGTTCAAGCCCAAGCTGACGCCCGAGCAGGCCTCAAGCGAAGTCGTCTTCCTCGCCAACATCGATCCCGAGCTGCAGATGGACGTCCTCTCGCAGCTGCGCCGGCCCGCCATCGTCGCCTGCGACTCGATGAACTACTGGATCTCCTCCAAGCCGGAGGCGCTGCGGGAGCTCCTGGGCCGCGTCAACATCTTTTTCGCCAACGAGGAAGAGGCCAAGCGTCTGACGCGCCAGAGCAACGCCCTGCGCGCGGCCAACGTCCTCTGCGAGTGGGGCCCCGACGTCGTCGTGATCAAGAAGGGCGAGCACGGCGCGCTCCTCAAGGCCGGCCGCAAGACCTACGCCTTCCCGGCGTATCCGCTCGAGCAGGTCAAGGATCCCACGGGCGCGGGCGACACCTTCGCCGGCGGCTTCATGGGCTATCTCGCCTCCTGCAACGGCTTCGGCGACATCGCCCAGCTCAAGCGCGCCATGCTCTTCGGCACCGTGATGGCCTCCTTCACGTGCGAGGAGTTCAGCACCGCGCGCATCGAGGCGCTCCAGAAGAACGAGCTGCACGGCCGCTTCGACGACCTGGCCGAGCGCCTGAGCGTCCCCGTCGATCCGGTCCTGATCGCGGCGAACTAGGACTTCTCGAAGAGCGGCTTCAAGGCGGCCAGGGCCGCCTTGTCGTAGGCCAGCGAGCGCTCCAGATCGTCGCGGTCCATCCCGTTGTGGCGGGCGTCGATCGCGGCCCGCAGGTCGCGACTCTCCAGAAGTTTCTCGACCGCGGACAGCTTGGCCTGAGCCGCCGCGTCGTCCGCCAGCAACCCCGCGGCGCCGTCGCGCCCCAGCAGCCTTCTCGCCGCCCGCTCCACGTCGTTGGTGGCCACGCGGCTGCGCTGCAGCTGTCGCAGGATGCCGCCATTGTCGGTCTGGGCGGCCGGCCGCTCGATGATCTGGCGCAGCGCGGCGGCTTTCGCGTCGAGCGCTTTCTTCAGCGCGGTCACGTCGTGCGCCCGCATCGCCTCGTTGACCGCCGCCCCGTCCGGAGAGGCCAGGGCGCCGCAAGCGGGAGCGAGCGCCGCCAGCAGGGCGAGACCGACCCTCGTGCGCATATTTGCAGAATAGCCCCGCCGGGCGGCTTCGGCAAGGGTCCTCCTGCCCCGCCGACGGTAAAGTTTTTGTGCCTAGGCACAATACTTAAAGCCTGGCACCGACCCTCCTTGCGTTCCGGCCCCAAGCCGCTATACTTGCGTCCGTGATCGAGCTCCAGGGCCTCGTCAAACGCTACGGCGCGCTCACCGCCGTCGACCACGTCGACCTCAAGGTCGAGCCGGGGGAGATCTTCGGCTTCCTGGGCCCCAACGGCGCCGGAAAGACGACGACGGTGAAGATGATCACGGGGCTGATCTCGCCCAGCGAAGGGCGGGTGCGCGTGGCGGGCTTCGACATGGCCACGCACGCCCTCGAGGCCAAGCGCCTGATGGGCCTCGTTCCGGATGAGCCGTTCGTCTATCCGAAGCTGACCGGCGCGGAATACCTGAGATTCATCGGCGAGCTGTACGCCGTGCCGGTCGATCACCAACGAACACGGATCCCCGAGCTCCTCGAGATGTTCGAGCTCTCCGGCTTCGCCGGAGAGCTCTTAGACTCCTACAGCCACGGCATGCGCCAGAAGCTGGTCCTGGCCGGCATCCTGCTCCACGAGCCCAAGGTCCTCGTTTTGGACGAGCCGATGGTGGGCCTCGATCCCAAGAGCGCTCGCATGGCCAAGGAGATCTTCCTGACGCTGGCCAAGCGCGGCGTGACGATCTTCATGTGCACGCACGTGCTCGAGATCGCCGAGAAGCTCTGCGGGCGCATCGGCATCATGATCTCGGGCAAGCTGATCGCCTTGGGGACGCTGGAGGAGCTGCGGGCGCAGGCGCGGCGCCAGGGGTCGGGCCTCGAGGACGTCTTCCTGTCGCTGACCGGCGGCCAGGAGTACGCCGCCTTGCTCAAGACGCTCTGATGCGCGCCCTGGGCCTGCTGCTGCGCCGCAAGGCCCGCTCCAGCTACAACGCGGTGGCGCGCCAGACGCCGGGCATCCGCCTGCGCAACGGCGTCTTCATGCTCGCGGGCGTGGGCCTGCTCTACGGCCTCCACGCCGGCTTCTACCGGCTGCTCCTGTATCTGAACACGGTGCCGCTGATCGCCACGTTCTTGATCTGGAAGCTCACGGCGATGTTCCTGCTCACGACGTTCTCGATGGTCGGGGTCTCGAGCCTGCTGACGTCGCTGACGAC
>CAZZGQ010000012.1:6332-28264 GCA_964653765.1 uncultured Elusimicrobia bacterium
TGCTCACGACGTTCTCGATGGTCGGGGTCTCGAGCCTGCTGACGTCGCTGACGACTCTGTTTTACGCCTTCGACCTGAAGTTCCTGATGAACGCCCCGCTGCCGCGGCGCGCCGTGTTCGCGGAGAAGTCGCTCGAGGCCGCGTTCTTCTCGTCGTGGATGATCGGTCTCGTGCTCGTGCCCTACGTCCTCGCGCTGGTGCGGGCGGAGCATTGGGGCTGGCGCTTCCTGGCGGCCTTCGGCCTGCTGCTGCCGCCGTACCTGCTGCTCGGAGCCTCCGTCGGCCTGCTGACGACGCTGCTGCTGCTCTACTGGTTTCCGAGCTCGCGCACGCGCGACGTGATCTGGGTGGCGGCCAGCCTGTCGCTGACCTTCGTCTACGGCGCCATCCGCTTCTCGCAGCCCGAGAAGCTGCTGCGCCCGGACTCGCTGAAGGTCGTGGCGCAATACCTCAACTATCTCCAAGCCCCGATGGCGCCGTATCTCCCGTCGTGGTGGATGACGCGCGGCCTGATGGCGGCCTCCCGCGGCGACGCGGCGGCCCTGGCGGCCTGGGCGGCGCTGCTGCTGGGCGCCACCGCGGCGGCCTACGGCGGGCTCGTCTTCGCCGCCGGCTGGCTCTACTACCCGGCTTACTGCGGCGCCCAGGAAGGCTCCATGCGCAAACGCGTGCTGGTCGTGGCGGGCCTTCGCGAGAGCGCCTGGCTGGGGCGGCTCGGCGGGGGGCTGCTGTGGCGCGAGCGCAAGACCTTCCTGCGCGACGTGAAGCACTGGTCGCAGATGCTCCTCGTGGTCGGCCTCGTCTTCGTCTACCTCTACAGCATCCGGCGGCTGCCGCTCGATTCGGCCGAGCTGCGCAGCGCGATCTCCTTCCTCAACATCGGCACGGCGGGCTTCGTGATCGCGGCGCTGGGCCTGCGCTTCACCTTCCCCGCCATCAGCCTTGAGGGGCGCAGCTGGTGGATCGTGCGCTCGGCTCCCGTGTCGCTGGGGCTGATCATGGGCCAGAAGCTGCTCTTCTCCATGCTGCCGATGACGGCCCTGGCGCTGACGCTCGGCGGGGCGAGCTGCTGGCTGCTGCAGGCCGACTCCTTCACGACCGTCCTCTCGGTGGGCAGCCTCGTCGTCGTCACCTGGGGCCTCTGCGCGATGGGCGTGGGGCTGGGAGCGCTCTTTCCGCAGTTCAACGTGGAGAACATCCATCAAGTGGAGTCCTCCCTCGGAGGCTTCGTCTACATGGCCTCCGCGCTCTTCTACATCGGGGCGACGGTGATGATCCTGGCCTGGCCGATGCGCGTGCACTTCGAGCAGCACTTCGGGCGCCCGATCCCGTGGGAGCCGGCGCCGCTCCTCCTCTGCGCGGCGATGTGGCTGGCGCTCAACGCGTCGGCGTTCGCGGTCCCTTGGGCCCTGGGACGGCGCGCGCTCGAGCGCTTCGAGGGCTGACTACCAGCGCCGGGTCCGGCAGGCGTCGTCGATGGAGATCGGCCCGAGCGGCGGATTCGCGCCGGGCTCCTGGTAGGTCGGGTTCTTCGCCGTCTCCCCCAAGGAATCCATGAGATAGGCCGGAGCGTTGAGCTGCGCGAGCACCTGGAGCTGGAATTCGATGCAGCGCGTCTCCGCCGCCTTGCCGGTCCAGGGCGTCCCGGCCCGATAGAGCATGACGTGATGGGCGTCATGGGCGATGGAGCCGGCATACCAGAGCGGCGAGGAATCCCACGTCCGGCGGCCGACGTAGAACGTCGCGCGGCGGCCGGGCTCGACGCCGCTGCAGGCGTACTGCTTGATGCGCCAGAGGTGGGCTTGGATCCGCGGGAACTCGCGGACCCCGGACAGAAGCATTAGGGCCTCGCGCGTCCGGGCGCGGAAGGCTTCGTCGCCTTCGACGCGGATGCCGTACAGGACTTCTTCCGCCGTTCGGGGAGCGGCCGCGACCGCCGGCGTCGCCGCGGGCGGCGGCGCCGGCGCTTGATCGCTCGCGAAGGCGCGCAAGGCGTCCAGGGCCGGATGCGCCGTCGGCTGAGCGCCGGCGGCGCCGGCGAGGAGGAGCGAGGTCGCGAGAGCCAGCATCACGGCTATTCTAGGAAATCTAGGTATAATCCCCGCATGATCGCGGTTTTTCTCTCGCTGTTCTTCGCTTACGGGGCCGCGGCGCAGAGCGCGCCCAAGCTCGCTGTCGTCATCGATGACTTCGGCCTGACTTACAAGAAGGACGTGCCGGACGAGGATTGGTACGCCCTGAAGTACCCGCTGACCTACGCCGTCATGCCCGTCTCGCCTCATACGGGCGAGGCGGCCCGGCGCGTCAAGGAGTCCGGCCACGAGCTGATCATCCATTTCCCGTTCGACAAGTACCTCTCGCTGAAGCTGCCCGCCGACCGCGTCGATTCCGAGGACCTGGCCAAGGTGAAGGCGCTGCTGGCCAAGGCGTTCGCGCAGATCCCGCAGCCCAAGGGCCTCAACAACCACCAATCCCTGAGGGGGACGGCCAACCGCCCGATGATGGCCGCGTTCATGCCGCTGCTGAAGGGCCACGTCGACTTCTTCCTGGACAGCCGCGTCGGGCCGCATACCGTGGCCTACCAGGAGGCGCGCAAGGCGGGGCTGCCGGCCGCCGTCAACGACATCTTCCTCGACGGCCCTCACGAGGCCAGGTCGCGCCGCAAGAGCCTGGCGGAGCTGGCCGCGGCCATCGCCAAGGACAAAGCCGTCTGCTTGCATTACCTGGGCGTCGTCGCCGCGCAGGCGCGCAGGAACGGGCAGGCGGTGGCGATCGGCCACCACTACTACCACGGCACCTACGAATGCCTGGTCGAGGAGCTGCCCAAGCTCCAGCAGCAGGGCTTCGAGCTGGTGTTCGCCTCGACGCTGGCGCGCTAGGCGCTACTTCTTCGGGCGGCGCGTCAGGTCGAAACCCGTCGAGACGGGGCCCTTGTCGCCGTCGACGAGCGCGTAAGCGCCGCGCAGCCGGTCGCCCTCCAGCGTGTAGGCGACCTTCTGCAGCGGCGCGCGGCCGGCGAACGTCCAGACGGCCAGGCGGTCGTAGACCGGATGCTTTCCGGCCTCGAGCGGCGTCGCCCCGAGCCAGATCTCTCCGGTGAGCGCGCGGTCCGGGACCGCCGGCGACTTGAGCGAGAGCTTGTAGGGGGGCTTGGAGAAGAGCCCGCGGGTCAGCTCGCCGTCGAGCTGCAAGCTCAGGTGGGAGAGCTCGTTGAGCGCCTGCCAGCGCCAATGGGCGCCGCGGCCGGAGACGATCAGAGTCACGTCGAAGCGCCCGGCGCCGAAGCTGACGGAGCCGCGCCACTCGCCGTCCAGGCCGCGCAGATCGGCGCGCTCGGGGTCGGGATCGGGCCGGGCGGCGGTGGACACGGCGACGGCCGGGCCCTGCGAGGCGTCGGAGGCCGAGCAAGCGAGGGGGCGGAACGGCTGGCCGGTCAGCAGCGGCTCGCCGCCGTCCGGGCAGCGCTGCGCCGCGGCCGGCAGGGCGGCCAAGACGAGAGCCAACGCCGCGAGGGCGGCCTTCATCGCCGCGATCCTATCATTTCTGCTAGACTGCGCCGATGCCGCCCGTCCCGTGGCCCGAGCCGGGCTGGACCCACGTCGAGCCCTTCCCTTCCGTCGAGGCCGGCCGCGCCTTCACGGGCGAGCGCCAGCGGCAGTTCCTGACCCTGCGGTATTACAAGCGTCCCGACGGCTCGCTCGCCGCCGTCGCCTCGTTCGGCCCGCTCTCGGAAGGAGCGCCCGGCCGGGCGCACGGAGGGGCCATCCTGACGGCGCTGGATGAGGCCTTGGGCGCCGCCGCCTGGAACGCCGGCCACCGCGTCCTGACCGCCCGCCTGACCACGGAATTCCGCCGCTCGGTCCCGCTGGGCGCGAAATTGTTGGTGGAGACCCGGTTGGCCGGCGCGCGCCTGCGTATCGCGGACTTGGAGGGACGCCTGATCGACGGCGAGGGCCTCGTCTACGCCGTCGCCTGGGGCCGCTTCATGGAGCCCCCGCCGGACGTCGCCGCCAAGCTGTTCGGCAAACCCAAGCCCTAGCGGCAGCCGCGAAGCGACCGTACAGCAGTCATCGCAGTCAAATGCGTCGTCAGCGCTCGAGGCGGTGGGACCGCCCGGCCGCTTGCAGCCGGGGTCTGAAGGAATCGACTCCCACCGCCGCCATGCTCCTGCGACAGGCGCAACCTACAAAAACGCATGGCGGCGGTGGGAGTCGAACCCACACGGCTTTGGGGCCGGCGGATTTTGAGTCCGCTGCGTCTGCCAGTTCCGCCACGCCGCCATGCGGTCAGTCTAGCATTTTACGCTACGGCGTCGTCGTGGGGCTGTTGGTGTTCGACGAGCCGGGCGTAGCGCTCGGATTGCTCTCGGGCGACGCGCCCTGTTGCGGCGTGCCGCTGGGCGAGCTCGTGCCCGGGTCCGTCCTGCCGCTCGGAGGCGGCTCCGTGGTCTCCCGGCTCGCGCCCGGCGTCGTAGCGCCGGGAGTCATGGCGCCGGACGGCGTGGATCCGGGAGTCGTGCCCTGGTCCGTCGCCGAGCCAGACCTGTTGCCCTCGGTGCTCTGAGGGTTCGTCTCGCTCGTTCCGCTCGGGCTGGTCGCTCCGGAGGAGCCGCCGGCGCCCGAGGAACCGCCCGTGCCGCCTCCCGTTTGCGCGCACAGCGGCGCCGCGCACAGCAGGACCGCCATCAACAGCAGCGTACGGTTGTTTTTGTGGCTCATAAGCACCTCCCTACCGGCAAAGTATAAGCCGGAAGGGGATGGCGCTTATGGAAATCCGCCGTAACCGTTTGATTACGGCGCGCGGCTCAGCTTTTCTGGGCGGAGAGCTCGCTGATCTTGGACAGGCGGTAGTCGGCGCCCATGCCCATCTCGTCGGCGGAGGACTTGAGCGTCTTCTGCAGGTCGGCGACCTTGATCTTGGCGCCCGGCTTGACCGTGAACGTCACCGACGACTTGTCCGAGTCCACCTTCGCGCTTTCGATGCCCTTGGTGGCGTTGAGGACCTTCTCGACGTTGGCGCCGCAGGCGCTGCAGGCCAGCATGGCGACGTGCGCCGTGTACTGCCCGGCGGACAGCGACGCGGGAGCCGACTTGGCCGGCTTCTTGACGGCGGCCGAGGCGGCGACGGAAAGACCGGCGACGACGACGAGGACCAGGGCGTTCTTGATCATGCCGCCAGTCTACCAAATTGGGATTTGGGATAATGAGGACCATGATCACGGCGCTCTTCTGGGCGGCCTTGGCGGCCGGCGGCGCGGCGACGGCGGCCCTTTGGTTCAGCGCGGCCTTCGCCGTGCGCCTTCTGCGCGGCGGCGCGAGCGAGCCGTGTCTCCTGCGGCCGATGACGCTGGTCAAGCCCATCAAGGGCCTCGACGAAGACCTGGACGCCAATCTCGAGTCTCTCGTCCTCTCCGACTTGGCCGGGAACTGCCAGATCCTCCTCGCGCTGGAGGCGGCGGACGACCCGGCTTGGCCGACGGCCCGGGACTTCGCGGCGCGCCACGCGGGGCGCGACGTCGAGATCGTGCTGAGCGGCTTGCCCAACGGACGCATGGGCAAGACGCACAACATGATCGCGGCGCTGCGGCGGGCCAAGCACGAGAGGATCGTCTTCTCCGACGCCGACGTCCAAGCCTCGCCGCGGCTGCTGGCCGAGACGAGCCGCGCCTTCGACGAGGGGTCCGAGGCCGTCTTCGCCCTGCCGCTGCACCGGCGCACGCCCGGCTGGGGCGGCCTGCTCTTTGAAGGGGCGATGAACCACTCCTACTTGCCGTCCGCCGCGCTCGCGTGGCGCCTGGGCGTGCTGCGGCCGTGCGCCGGCGCCTGGATGGGCTTCACGGCCGACGCGCTGCGGCGCATCGGCGGCCTCGAGCCGCTGGCCCGCGAGATCGCCGAGGACTACGCCCTCTCTCGCGCCGTGGCGACGCACGGGCTGCGCGCCCGGCTCCTGCCCGTGGTCGTGCGGGTCCGCGAGAGCGGCAGCTCCTTGAGCGAGGCGCTGGCGCATCTCGCCAAGTGGGCCAGCATCATCCACTGGTCCGTGCCATGGCTCTACCTGGCCGTCCCGGTCGGCGCCCCGGGCGTCATGGCGTTGGCGGCCTGCGCCCTGGCGGCCGCCGGGGCGGGCCATCCGGGAGCGGCGCTGATCGTGGCCGCGGCCGCCTTCGGCTCCCGCGCGGCGGTGGCCGCCTGGCAGGACGCGGCCTTCGGCGACGGCTTGGCGTCGCCGGCGCGCTACGCGGCGCTTTCGTTGATCGACCTCGGCGCGATGGTCTTCTGGCTCGCGGGCTTTCGCCGGCGCATCCTCTGGCGCGGCGTGCGCTATCGGCTTTCCCACGGGGGAAGGGCTGAGGTCCTCTCCTAGGGTGGACAGTTCCCGGTTCGTATGTTAAGCTAGCGGCCTGATGGCGCTCAAGATCCTTCTCATCGAGGACGACATCGACATCCAGGGCTTCGCCAAGACCGTCCTGGAGAACGAAGGCTTCGTCGTCGACGCCTGCGAGACGATCGCCCGCGGCACCAAGCTCTACGAAGCGGGCCGGCCCGACCTCGTCATCCTCGATATCGGCCTGCCCGACGGCAGCGGCCTCAACCTCCTCAAGCAGCTGTCCCAATCCGAGACCCACGCGCCGCTCGTCGTCCTCACGGCCCGCCGCGATCTGAACACCCGCCTGGAGGCCTTCAAGGCCGGGGCCCAGGACTACATCGAGAAGCCCTTCGCCGTCCAGGAGCTGGTCGCGCGCGTCCAAGTCCACCTCAAGATCAAGAAGCAGCAGGACGACCTGGCGCGGCGCAACTACGACCTCGAGCTGATGAACCGCGCCCGGCAGGACATGACGGACATGATCCTGCACGACTTGAAGACGCCGCTGGCCTCGATCAAGGGCACGCTCGAGATCATCAAGATGCGCGGGCTGATCTCCAACAACTCCTACAGCGGCCTGCTCGACAACGCCGGCACCGCCGCAGACTTCATGCTGCTCATGCTCAACGACCTGCTCGACATCGCCCAGACCGAGCAGATGGGCATGCGCGTGCGCATCGCCAAGTTCGAGGTCAAGCCGATGGTCGAGCGGCTCACGGTGCTCTTCTCCTCGCGCTTCAACACCCTCGGCTTGAAGCTGGACTTCAAGGTGGCTCCCGATGCGGGCGTCATCGAGACGGACCAGAACCTGATCTTCCGCGTCCTCGTGAACCTGATCTCCAACGCGATGAAGGTCTCCAGCCGCGGCGGGGGCGTGGAGGTCGAGATCGCCAAGACGCTCCAGGGCCGCATACGGCTCACGGTCGCCGACCGCGGCCCGGGCGTGGCGGACGAGCTCAAGAAGGTCATCTTCAACAAGTACGTGACGACGTCGGTGCCGAACATCTCCGAGGACGGGGGCCGCGGCATCGGCCTCACGTTCTGCCGCCTGGCCGTGGCGACGCTCAACGGCTCGATCAAGGTGGAAGACCGGGAAGGCGGCGGCAGCCTCTTCGTCGTCGAAGTCCCGAGCGGGGCCGCCCAGCCGGCTCCGGCGCCCGGGCCGCGGTGACGCCCGCCGCCCCGACCGTCCTCATCATCGACGACGACCAGACGCTCGTCGTCCCGCTCAAGGAGGGCCTCGAATCGGCGGGCTATCGCGTCGCCGTGGCTTTCGACGGCACCCAGGGCATCGCCCAGGCCCACCAAGCCAAGCCCGACGTCATCATCCTCGACTACTATATGCCGGGCGGCGGCGGCGTGACCGTCTACGAGCGGCTGCGAGCCGGGTCTCCGACCGCCAAGGTTCCGATCGTCTTCTCGACGAGCATGACGCTCGACGAGATCAAGAAGAACATCAAGCCGACGAACCACACGTTCTTCCTGAAAAAGCCCGTGGGCCTGCGCCAGATGCTCTCCGTGATCAACGGGATCCTCGGTCAGACGCTCGAGATGCCCGCTCCCGACCAGGCGCCCGTGACGGCCACGCCGGCCCCGGCGCCGAGGACTGCGACGCCGAAGCCGGCCCCCATGCCGACCCCGGCTCCGGCCAAGCCCGCGAAGAAGTCGCAGCTGCACGAGTTCGAGGTCCGCGTCACCTACGCGGACACCGACAAGATGGGCATCATCTACTACGCCAACTACTTCAAGTACTTCGAGCTCGGCCGCACGGAGCTGATGCGTTCCCTCGGCCTGCGCTACCGCGACCTCGAGGTGCAGCGGAAGCTGTTCCTACCGTGCGTGGAGACCGGCTGCCGCTACCTCGCTCCCAGCCGCTACGACGACCTGCTGGTCGTGCGCACCTGGATCTCCACGTTGGGGCGCGCCAGCATCCGCTTCGAGAACGAGATCCTGGACCGCGACCTCGGCGGCAAGCTCGTGGCCACCGGCTTCTCGCGCCACGCTGTCGTCAACGACCTCTGGCGCACCGCCGCCATCCCGCCCGACATCAAGGTCCTCCTGACCCCCTACGTCGGCAAGCCAAGTTAACTTGCGGGCAGCCCTAACAACTTAACAGCGGGCAGCCTTAAGATTTAAGTTATGAACTTAAATCTTAAGGCTGCCCGCTGTTAACTTAAGTGAAGGGGACGGAGGCGGAGTCGGCGGCTTCGTGGACGCGCCAGCGGGCCTCGGAGGAGTACCAGGACCAGGCCACCTCGATGAGGGCCTTGATCACGCAGGCCACCGGCACGGCGAAGACGAGGCCGATGAAGCCGAAGAGCTCGCCGCCCGTCATGAAGGTGAACAGGAAGACCAGCGGGTGCAGGTGCACCGAGCGCTTGGCGATGTAGGGCTGCAGGAACATCTCGTCGCCCAGGCGGATCAGAAGGAAGAGCAGCACGACCTTGAGACCGGCCGCCGCCGTGCCGAACTGGAAGGTCGCCGCGAGGCCGCCGACCACCATGCCCATGATGGCGCCCAAATAGGGCACGAAGCTGCTGAGGCCGCACAAGACGGCGATCCAAAAGGCTTGATTGACTCCCAGAGCCCATAGACCCGCGAAAGAGGCGATCGTCAGGGCCACGGCGACCAGGATCAAGCCGCGGAGATAGGCGCCCAGCGAGTGGTCGATCTCCGAGACCAGATGCAGCGCCTGCTCCACGTAGCGGCTGGGGCAGCGCTGGATCAGGCTCTCGATCGAGGCGGGGCCGTCCATCAGCAGGAAGAAGGAGATGAACGGGATCAGGAAGAGCAGCGAGAGCAGGGGAAAGAAGTTCAGCAGGTAGGAAGGCAGGTTCTGCGCCGCCTCCATGACGCGATCCACGGCGCGGTTGGGATCCACGGATTGGATCTGGTGCTCGAGGAAAGGGAAGCGGTCGACGGCGTTCGCCTGAGCGGAGAGCCAGCTCGTGCGCAGCCGCTCGGCATAGCGCGGCGCGTCGTTCTGCAGGGAGGAGAGCTGATGGCCCAGCATGGGCACGAGCTTGCCGGCCAGCAGCCATACGGCGGCCGCGATCAGGACGTAGCCGACGACGACCACCGTTTGCCGGCGCAGGCCGCGCACCTCGGCGGCGGCGGCGACGGGATTGAGCACGTAGGCCGCGGCGAAGCCCAGCGCGAAGGGGATGACGACGGGCAGAAGGAAATGCAGCGAGATCGCCGCCGCCGCGGCCGCGATCAGGACGGCGATCCAGGGGAAGGAGGGCCGTTCCATTTATTCGAACAGGCTCCTAAGCCTGGATCGGCTCGCCGCCGGACTGGCGCAGGTTGGCCTGGCGCAGACGCGCCGAGAGCAGTTGGGCCAGGTGCGCCATGATGCTGGCCCCGATGCGCGGGTGATGGGCCAGCAGCGCCTCGAGCTTGGAGCGGTAGAGCAAGTAAAGATGCGAGCGCTCCACCGCCACGGCCGTGGCCGTGCGGGGCAGCTGCTCGAGCAGCGCCATCTCGCCGAAAAAGTCGCCCGGCTGGGCCGTATAGAGGTGCTGCGGCTTGCCGCCGGCGTCCTGGCGAGTGAGCTCGATCTTGCCGGACTCCAGCACGAAGAGGGCGCGGCCGATGTCGCCCTCAATGAAGATCACTTCCCCGGCGTGGTAGGTGCGCGCGTGCAGCGACTGCGCCAGGTAGCCCAGCTCGCGGTCGCGCAGGTCC
This sequence comes from uncultured Elusimicrobia bacterium, assembly GCA_964653765.1. GTDB lineage: Bacteria > Elusimicrobiota > Elusimicrobia > UBA1565 > UBA9628 > JAGWUP01. Next base: position 16,383 of record CAZZGQ010000012.1, read on the forward strand.
TTGAACAGCACCAGCGACCGGAGGAACGCCTTGCGCTTCTGGACTCCGGGATCGAAGAAGAGCTTCTTGAAGGCCTTGAGCACGGCGGCGCTCTTAGTCCCCGCGGCGCGCGCCGAGCCAGCCCGAAAGCAGGCCGCCCGCGCCCTGTAGGGCGCTGATCCAGCCGGTCTTGAAGCTGGAGACGCGATCCTCGATGCGGTAGGCGAGCACCTCCACCGCCTGCGAGGTTTTGCTGACGCGCAGGACCAGGTAGACGACCGCCGCCAAGATGAGGCCGATCTCGAGGACGAGCAGGCCCATGCAGACGGCAATGAACGTCATCATCGCCAGACTATAGAAAATGGGACGACGCCGGTCTAGCGCTTGCTAACGGCCGGCCGCCACGCCATCGCCGGCGCGGGAGTGCCGCCGCGCGCCCATGTAGCCCGTGAAGAGGCCCGCCGCGCCCTGGAAGACGCGCACCCAGCCGGTCTTGAAGGCCGCCACCTTGTCCTCGACCGTGTAGACGAGAGACTCGACCGTGCGCGCGGTCCGGGCCAGGCGCAGGGCGAGGTAGATCATGGCTCCGAGGACGAGGGTCATCTCGAACGTCAGGATGCCGATGCAGACGGCGATGAAGTTGGCGGCTCCGGTGGTCATGGGCCGACTCTAACAAACGGACGTCTCACCCTCTTGCCGTTGGCGTAACGAACGCGCCTAGAGACCGAGGACGACGTTCGGGTCCGTGATCTCGGTCAGGCCCTTGGACTTGAGCGACTTCTCGAGGAAGTCGAGCGCGGGCAGCAGGCCTTGCTCCGCGGGGAGCGCGGCGGTGTCCTTGAGCGCGCCTTTCTCGTAGTAGTAGCGGACGACCCGGCCGTCGGCCTCCGTGACGTAGATCACGTGGTAGAGCGGCCGCAGGTCGGCCGTGCCCATCCCATAGTCGAAGGGCGAGGCGGATTTCTTGAAGGCGTCGACGACGGCGTGCTTGCCGTCCTCCAACGTGATCTCGTAGCGGACGAAGTCGTAGCCCGAGTTCCAGGCGCGCACGTTCTCCGAGGTGCGGAACATGCGTCGCGTGAAGGCCTTCACCCCGCGCTGCGCCAGCAGGCGGCCGATCGGGCTGGCGTCGTCCAAGGCGTTGAACGGGTTGGACTTGTAGAACACGTCCTTGGCCATGGACTCGTAGAGGGCCTTGCCTTGTCCGGGCATCGGCAGCTTCTCGTACGAGCTGAGCCGGCCGGCGGGGGGGAGAGCCGGCTTAGGGCGGGTTAGGCCGGCGGCCGCGACGGACAGGCCGGGAGCGGTGCCGGGCACGCCGCTCATCGCGCCGATCGTCGCCGCCATCTCCGAGCCGTCGGTCTCGATCGTCGAGGCCAGCTTGGTGCCCGTGACAGCCTGATAGACCGCGGCGGCCACGCCGGCGATGGCGGCGGTCCCCGCCGCGACGGCGAAGATGAAGGCGAAGAGCGGACCGGCTTGGCCCGCCGCGGCGAAGGAGACGGCCGCCAAGGCGAGGAAGACGCCGGCGATCAGGAAGGTCTGCTGCGGCACGCCCATGCGCGTGAACCAGTTGCCGGGACGGGCCGCGGCGTCGCCGTGCTCCATGGACTCGAGCCGCAGCCCCTGGGCGGGGACGGGGGCCTCCTGCCGGCGCTGGGCGAAGGAGCGGTCGAGCGCCCGGGCGACGATGGCCGGGGAGACGCCGCGGACGGCGGAGGCCGCGAGAAGGGCGTTGCGCCGGCTCTCGTGGTCTAGGACCGCTTGGCGGATGTCCTCTAGGTCGGCGACGACGCCGCCGAGGCCCCGCAAGGCCGAGCCGTCCTTCAGGCGGCCCGTCAGCTCCTTCAGGTACGCCGCGTCGTGCTCGGACAGTTGATTGGCGATCATGTCGGCCAGGCGCGGATCGAGGAGCATCGGCGTCAACTCGCTCAGCTGTGCGATCTCAGCCTCGCTGAGCCCATGGGCGGCGCCGTGCTCGATCGCTGTGCCGACGAAACCGCGTAGGTCGGCCAAGGCCTCGGGCGAGGCGTGCCCGCCGGGCTTAGCCAGCCGAACGAGGTTCTTCGAGACGCTCGGCCCGGCGCGGTCGAAGGCGGGCGACACGGACGAGCCGCCGCCGTCGGCGGACCCGCCGACGTCCTGTCCCGCGCTCGAGGGCGCGGCGGCGGGCGGCGGGACGGCTTGGGCCAGCCGCCTCGCCAGCACGCCGGCGCGCGCGCCGGCGACGGCGACCTTGGCCGGCGTCCCGAAGCCCTTCGCGAACTTCGTCTGGGCCGCCTCGAGCTGGTCGAGGTAGGCGTCGAGCGCGTTGGCGTCGGTCTTGCCGTCCTTGGCCAGAGCGGTCAGGGCCTCGGCGCGCTTCACGAGGGCGCCCTTCACCTCGGCGCCGGCGGCGTCGTGGGCGGCGCCGAGCCGGTCGATCATCCCGGCGAGCTGATTCTTCGCTATGAGGTTGGTCGGATCATCCCTCAGGACCGCCGTCAGGTGGCGCAGGGTGTCGAAGTCCGAGGCCTCGAGGTGGGAGGCCACGAGGCCGGCGGCGACCGGGTCTCGGAGGGCGTCGGCGACGGCGTTCAAGTTCCCGGCGTCGACGTTCAACGAGGCGGCCGCCGGTCCGGCGACGTCGAGGAAGTTGGCGAAGGCTCCCGTGATGTCGGTGCCGGCGGCCTGCCCCGGCGGGGTCCAGGACGCTTCCACGGCGGCGTTGGGCCCGGCGGCGGCGAAGGGGGTGGAGACGGCGAGCAGGACGGCGGCGAGGAGCGGGGCGCGAGAGGGGCGGGTCATGAGGCCTCCGGGATTGGGGTCCGGGTGAAGGATAGGGCCGTCGCCTAGTGGCGTCAAGAGGCAAAATGATAAAATCCCGCCATGAATTTCGACCTGAGCCCCCAGCATCTGGAGCTGCAGCGCCGCGTGCGCGAGTTCTGCGAGCGCGAGGTCATGCCCCGCGCGCAAAAGCACGATGAGGAGGGGACTTTCCACTGGGCTACCGTTCCCGGCCTGCGCAAGCTGGGCCTCTTCGGCATCATCTTCCCGAAGAAGTACGGCGGCCAGGAGCTGGATACGCTCTCGCTGTGCGTCGTCCTGGAGGAGCTGGGCCGCGCCGACGCGGCGATGGCGCTGACGATCGAGTCGCACAACGGCCTGTGCACCAACCACATCTTCATGCACGGCAACGAGGCGCAGCGGCAGAAGTACCTGCCCCGCCTCTGCTCCGGCGAGGCGCTGGGCGCCTGGGCGCTCACCGAGCCCCAGCAGGGCTCCGACGCCGCCAGCCTCAAGACCACGGCGGCGAAGCAGGCCGACGGCAGCTGGGTGCTCAACGGCAGCAAGACCTTCACGACCCAGGGCTCCGTGGCCGGCGTCTACGTGATCTTCGCTCAGACGACGGGCAAGGACAACGGCCTGGGCCGCGACGGCCTCACGGCGTTCGTCTTCGAGAAGGGCCATCCCGGCCTCTCGGTGGGCAAGGTCGAGCACAAGATGGGCATCCGCTCCTCGGACACGGCCCAGCTGCACCTCGCCAATTGCAAGGCGTCGCCCGAGCAGGTCGTTGGCACGCCGGGCCGCGCCTTCCGCGACGCCATGAAGATCCTCGACGCCGGCCGTGTCGCCATCTCGGGCATCTCCGTCGGCATCGCCCGCGCCTCCGTGGAGGAGGGCCTGAAGTGGGTCAAGCCGCGCAAGGAGCAGTACGGCATCGTGCCGGACTCCGCCGGCCTGACCTTCGCCGGCCGCGTGCTGGCGCAGCTCGCTTCCGAGGTGGACGGCGCGCGCCTGCTCATGTACCGCTCCGCGTGGCTCATGGACGAGGGACGCCCGTTCTCGCAGGCCGCCTCCATGGCCAAGCTGATCTCCGGCGACCTCGCCATGCGCGCGCCGACGGAAGTCCTCGACGTCATCGGCCCTGAAGGCGCCCGGATGGACCATCCCGTGCAGCGCTTCTTCCGCGACGCCAAGCTCTACCAGATCGGCGAGGGCTCGTCGCAGATCCAGCAGCTCGTCATCAGCCGCCTGCTGCTTGCCGACGAGAAGCCGGCGCCGCACGTTCCGGCGACCGTAGGGAGCGCGGGAAGCGGCCGCTAGGCGGCCGTATGTTCTGGAACATGTTCCAGAACATGCCCGCTAGAGAATAAACCATGGCCGAGACAAAAGCCGATTACTCCGCGACGCTGAACCTGCCGCAGACCGAGTTCCCCATGAAGGGGGATTTGCCCAAGCGGGAGCCTGAGGCGCTGGCGCGCTGGGCTGGCCTCTACGAGAAGATCCAGAAGAGCCAGGAGACCCGCAAGAAGCGCTTCGTCCTGCACGACGGCCCGCCCTACGCCAACGGCCACATCCACATCGGCCACGCCCTCAACAAGGTCCTCAAGGACATGGTCGTGAAGTCGCGCGCGCTGATGGGCTACAAGACGCCGTACATCCCCGGCTGGGACTGCCACGGACTGCCCATCGAGACCGCCTTGCTCAAGGAGCTCAAGATCTCCAAGCGCGGCGTCACCGACATCCCCGCTTTCCGGCAGCAGGCCGAGGCTTTCGCCGAGCGCTTCATCGAGCTGCAGCGCCAGGAGTTCAAGCGCCTGGGCGTGCTGGGCGACTGGGACAAGCCGTACAAGACGATGGCGCGCGAGTACGAGTCGCGCATCCTGCGCGCGTTCCGCCTTTTGCTGAAGGACGGCTTCATCTACCGCGGCTTGAAGCCCGTGCTCTGGTGCATCACCTGCGAGACCGCGCTCGCCGAGGCCGAGGTCGAGTACAAGGACAAGACCTCGCCGTCCGTCTACGTCGCCTTCCCGATCAAGGGCGGGCCCAAGGAGCTCGCCGGCGCGAACGTGCTGATCTGGACGACGACCCCTTGGACGCTGCCGGCCAACCGGGCCGTGGCTTTCCATCCGGACATGGACTACGTCCTGACCGAAGCCGACGGCAAGAAGCTCCTGCTCGCGCAGGCGCGGCTGGAAGCGGTTTCCAAGTCTCTCGGTTTCACGCCGAACGTGACGAATAGCTGGAAGGGCAAGGCGTTGGACGGCCTGACCTACGAGCGGCCGTACGGCGGCGAGGGCCGGGGTGTTTTGGCGTCTTACGTGACGGCCGAGGACGGTACGGGTGTGGTCCACACCGCGCCCGGCCACGGCGCCGACGACTTCCAGACCGGCAAAAAATACGACCTCGAGATCGCCAACCCCGTCGACAACTCCGGGCGCTACACCGAGTCGGTCGGCAAAGCCGAGCTCGTCGGCAAGCACATCCTCAACGAAGGCAATCCTCTCATCATCGCCGATCTCATCCAGCGTGGTTGGATGCTGAAGAAGACCGACATCCAGCACAGCTACCCGCACTGCTGGCGCTGCAAGAACCCCGTCGTGTTCCGCGCCACGGAGCAGTGGTTCCTGAACGTGGGCCATGAGGACCTGCGCAAGCGCCTGCTCGAGGCGATCGCCAAGGTGAAGTGGGTGCCGGCCGAGGGCCAGCACCGCATCGGCGCGATGGTTCAGAACCGCCCGGATTGGTGCCTTTCGCGCCAGCGCGTCTGGGGCACGCCGATCCCGGTGCTCTTCTGCGCCGGCTGCCAGAGCCCGGTCACCGACGACGCCGTGCTGCAGGCCATCGAGCTCGAGGTCGCCAAGAACGGCGACGGCTTCTGGTTCTCGAAGTGGGGCGAGGAGATCACGGCCAAGGACTGGCCCTTCCTGCCTGCCGGCGTGACGTGCGGCAAATGCGCGGGCGAGAAGTTCCATCGCGAGCGCGACATCCTGGACGTCTGGATGGACTCCGGCGCCTCCTGGCTGGCCGTCCTCGAGCCGAAAGGCGAGGCGCCCTGCGACCTCTATCTCGAGGGCAGCGACCAGCACCGCGGCTGGTTCCAGTCCTCGCTCGTCCTTTCCGTGGCCCTGACGGGCGCGGCGCCGTATAAAGGCGTGCTCACGCACGGCTTCGTGCTGGACGAGAAGGGCCACGCCATGCACAAGTCGGCGGGCAACGTGGTGGCGCCGCAGGAGGTCATCGGCAAGCTCGGCGCCGACGTGCTGCGCCTCTGGGTGGCCTTCGCCGACTACTCCGACGACGTGCGCATCTCGGACAAGCTGCTCGAGGTGCCCACGGACGCGTATCGGCGCCTGCGCAACACGTTCCGCTACCTGCTGGGCAACACCTCGGACTTCGAGCCCAACAAGGACGCCGTGCCGCACGCCCAGTTGCCCGAGCTCGAGCGCTTCATGCTGCACCGCCTGGGCCGGCTGCAGGCGGAGATGCTGCTCGACTATGAGCGCTATGAGTTCCGCGCCGCCGCCCGGCGGCTGGTCGACTTCTGCTCCTTCGAGCTGTCCTCGTTCTACCTCGACGTCCTCAAGGACCGCCTCTACACGTCCCCGAAGGGCGACGCGCCACGCCGCGCCGCCCAGACGGTGATGGCCGAGACGCTGCGCCGCCTGCTGCTGCTCGCCGCGCCGATCGTCAGCTTCACCGCCGACGAGGCCTGGCGCTTCGTCCCGCGCTCCTGGGGCTGGGGCGAGAGCGTGTTCCTCTCGGATCTTCCCGCCCCGCAGGGGTGGGAAGACGCGGCCTTGGCGGCGCGTTGGGAGCGCATCCTGGCGCTGCGCGCGGCGGCGCACAAGGCGCTGGAAGAGGCGCGCGCGGCCAAGAAGATCGGCACCTTCATGCAGGCGAGCGTGACGCTCGCCGCCCCCGACCTGCCCAAGGACTTCCCGCAGTGGCCCGAGGTGCTGGTCGTCTCCGAAGTCGAGGTGTCGGCGTCGCCGACGCTCTCAATAAACGTCCACGCGGCAGAGGGCAAAAAGTGCGCCCGCTGCTGGCGCTACCAGCGCGACGTGGGCCGTGACGCGGCCCGCCCGGAGCTCTGCGGGCGCTGCGTGAAGCAGCTGCCTTCCGCGTGAGCCGCGGCATGATCCCGACTCCGGCGGCGCTGGCGGCGATCTTCCTGGGAGACCGGCTGAGCAAGCAGTGGGCCATCACCTGGCTCATGCCGCGCGGCTCCATCCGGGTGCTGCCCTTCCTTCATCTGACGTACGTCGAGAACACCGGCGCGGCCTTCGGCATCGGCTTCTCGCGCAACCGCTTCTTCATCATCTTGTCCAGCGTGCTGCTGTGCGTGCTGGGTTATTTAATACGCGCGTGGCAGGGCAAGAACGCCTGGATCCGCGCCGGCCTCGTGCTGGTGGCGGGGGGAGCGCTGGGCAACCTCTACGACCGCCTGGCCTACGGCTTCGTCGTGGATTTCCTGCAGCTGCCGATGTGGCCGGTGTTCAACGTGGCCGACTCCTGCGTGACGGTGGGAGCCTGCTGCCTGGCTTGGGGCTTGCGCCTCGACGACCGCCGGCTCGCCGCCAACCGCTGATCAGCGGTTGGATTCCTTGCCCATGTACCAGCCGACGGCGCCCGCCGCCATCGCCCCCGCGGCGATGGCCAGGCCCGCGCCCGGCATCAGGATGCCCAGGGCGACGATGGCCACGGCCGCCCAGGCCGCGCCGATCTCCCAGGGCAGCTTGTCGTTGACGCCTTCCTTCTTGGGGTCGCCGCAGTTCTCCTTGCAATCGCCGAGCGGCACCTTGGTGTTGTCCCTGCCGCGATTGGCCAGGTCGTCTCTGATCGGCTGCTGCTCCTGCTCGGTGATGCGGCTCTTGCGCGCCTTCTCGTGCTCGGCCAGCCACTTGCCGCACTTCTGGTTGATCTTATCCTGGTCGCCGGGAGCCGGGGCGGTGTTGCCGTCGAAGGCCCGGCCGTCGCGGGTGCAGGCCGCGGCCTTCAGGCTGGCCATGGCCTGGTTGGCGTCGGCGGCCTGGCAGTTCGCCGCCGGCGCCGGCGCGGCCTTGCCGGCCAGCGCGTCGCAATAGGCGTCGAGCAGGTCCTCTTCCTTGTTGTTGCCGAAGGGGGAAGGGCCGGCGGCGGGAGTGAGGATCTGGGCGCGCGCCGCGGCCATCGCTTGGCCGCGGTAGGACTCGAAGTCCTTGGCGACCTGCTCCTTGTTGGAATCGTTCTGGCCCTCGAGCATCGCGACGATCTTGTTCCTCTCCTCGGGCCGCCCCTTGAAGTAGGCGATCATCATGTCGATCTCGCGCTCGTGGGCGGCGAGATCCACCTTGTTAGGGAACAGCCGCTGGAACTGCTTGTAGATCTCCTGGCCCAAATCCGTGGCGCGCTCCGGGTCCTGCGGCGTCTCCTTCTTCGGCTCCCCGAGCAGGGCCCTGAGCCCTTTCACGTTGGCGGGATCGTAGGCGGTCTTGTCGCCCTGCTTCGTGTAGGCCTCGATCTCCTCGGCGATCTTCGCCCGCACGGCCGCGGGCTTGGGCTCGCCGCTCTTCATCTTCTCCTCGAGCTTCGCGTAGTCGTCGCCCAGGCGCTTCTGCGCGTAAGCCTTCTCCGTGGAATCGAGCGCCTCATCCGGCTTGGCCGCCTTGGCTCGGGTCACGTAGGCTTGGGCGTTCTGCGTCAGGGCCTTCTCGCGGCACTCCTTGGGCGAGCGGTCGCAGGCCGCCCGCTCGGCTTCCGGCAAGAGCGTGTCGCGTAGGACTTGCTCATAGGCGGTGAAGCGGTTCGGATCGGCCGACGGGGCGGCGGCGGCGCCGACGGCGATGGTCGGCAGGGCGTCCGCCGGCAAGCCGAGGGAAGAGCGCAGATCGGTCTTGATGCCGCTGTAGGAGCCGGCCTCGAACCAGAGCTGGCCGTCGGCGGCCGTGACGATCTTGGCGCGCCCGGTCGCGCCGCTCTCGGTGACGCGCAGCGCCAGGGACGTGGGCCGCGCCGTGATGAGCGCCGGATTGTCCGGGCTCTTCTCGGCGGTGTACAAGGGGAACTGGATGGAGAACGGCGCGTCGCCGACGTCGGCGATGCTCTTGGCCTGGGTCTTCAGGTAGATGAACTGGACCTTCTTGTTGTCCTTGAGGACCTCGATGCTCACCCACTGCGCGAAGGGCGCCTGCGTCGTCTGCGCGGGCGGGGAGGCGCGGCGCGGCGTGATGGCGCGGGCCGCCGGAGCGAAGGCCAGGAGCAAGGCCACGAGCAGGGAGAGCGAGGTCGGTCGGATCATAGGGAGTCGATGGCCTTGAGCTGCCCGGGCGTCAGCGCGGTCGGCGGCCCGGTCTTGGCCGGGGCCTTGCGCGCCGGGGGCGGCCCCTGCTTGGCAGGCGGCGGATCCTGGCGCTGGACGACCGCGGGGATCGCTGCGACCTTCTCGCCCTGGAGCTGGGCGTATTGGGCGAGCGTGGAGCGCAGCTGGCCGCGCCACTTCTTGACGAAATCGGCCAGCGTGCCGGCTTCAGCGGACTCCCGGACTTCCTTGAAGAACGCGTCCTCGCCCAGCGTTCCGGCGGCGAGCTTGATGATGAGGGCGTCCTCGCCCGCGTCGAAACCGGCGCGGAAGCCCGGGCTCTGGCTGAGCTTGTCGAGCTTGGCCACTTGCGCCGCGGCCGCGGCCGCCAGCGCTTTGCGCTCCATGGCCACGTAGCTCTTCACCCGCTCGCCGTTGCCGTTGCCGTACGCCGTCACGACGGGATCGTCGGCGGCGGGCATGATCGAGACCGGCTGCCCTTCGCCGTTGGACAACGTGCGGCCGTTGCCCAACGCCAGCTCGAGAGGGGTGAAGCTGCACGTGATGACCTGGGAGGCGCTGCCGCCCTTCTTGAGGCAGTCATCCACCGACGGCTGCGCTCCCGCGTCCTTCGCGGCGGCCTTCTCGGCCGGCGAGGGATAGACGGGGCCTTTCAGCACGCAAAAGGGGGTCGCCTGGAGCGCCGAGCCCTCGGTGGGGAAGCGCACGGTCTTGGAAGGGCCGCTGAAGAGGCGGTGCAGATTGAAGGCGTCCCGGAAGGGCGAGGCCGTGGCCGGCGCCTTGTAGTCGCAGTCGGAGCGGCCGACCAGACCGGCCGTCTCGCCGCCGAGGTAGCTCGGGGCGCCGTAGGGCGGGACGTATTGGGGATCCGGCTGTGGCCCGGCTTCCCAGAGGTAGCCGGTCTTCTTGGCCTGGAACTCGTCTTTGCCGACCGGCTCGAGCTCGTACAGCTCTCCTCCGACGTTGTCGTTGTGCCAGAGCTTCATGTCCAGGCCGTTGACGTCGCGGAAGGTCACGATCTCCCAGCCCGTGGAAGGCTGGCCCCAGTCCACCGCGGCCTGGGCGGCGCCGGGCAGCATGAGGGCGGCCAAGGCCGCCGGCCAGAGGGGGAAGCGGGGTTTCATGGCTTTGTGACGATGCCTTAGCATAGCCCGGCCCAGGGACGGGCGCAAGGGCTTTTGTCCTTAAAACGGCTGGGCCTTAGGGCCTAGCCGGCCGGTCGAATCGGCCGACGAGCTCCACGTGCGAGGTCTGCGGGAACAGGTCGACGGGCTGCACGCGGCCGAGCTTGAAGCCCGACTTGGCGAGGTAGGCGGCGTCGCGGGCGAAGGTGGCGGGGTTGCAGGAGACGTAGACCAGCCGCTTGACGGCCGGGTTGGTCAAGGCGCGCAGGACGGGCACGCTGCAGCCGGCGCGCGGCGGGTCCACGAGCACGGCCATGTCCTCGTTCATGTCGCGGCGCAGCCGGGGCAGCACCGACTCCACGCGGCCGACCGAGAAGCGCGCGGTCTTGACGCCGTTGCGCTCCGCGTTCTTCCAGGCGTCCTGCACGGCCTCGCGGTTCTCCTCGACGCCGATGACGCGGCGGGCGGCCTTGGCCGCCCAGAGGGTGAGGGTGCCGGTGCCGCAGTAGAGGTCCAGGGCGAGGTTGAAGCGCTTGCCCCCGTGGGCCAGCGCCTCGGCGGCCGTCTCGTACAGCACCTCGGCCGCGCCCGTATTGACCTGGAGGAAGGCGCCCGGCGAGACGAGGAAGGAGTAGGGCCCGATCTTCTCCTCGATCTGCTTGGCGCCCCAGACGTGGCGCCACTTCTCGCCGAGGATGACGGAGGTCTTCTCCGGCTGCACGTTCTGCCAGAAGCCGATGAGCTGCGGGAAGGCCTCGCGCAGCTCCTTCTCCGCCTCGGCGCGCTTGGGGAAGGCGTCGGAGGTGGAGACGACCGCCGCCAGCGCCTGGCCGGCCTGGTTGGTGCGCACGAAGAGATGGCGCAGCCAGCCCGTGCGGCGGTCCTCGTCGTAGATCGGCCACTCCCAGCGCCGCGCCAGCTCCTTGACCTTCAGAGCGATCTTGACGGAGAGATCGGGCTGGACCGGGCAGGCGTCGAAGTCGACGATGCGGTGCGACCCGACGGCGTAGAAGCCGGCGATGACCTTGCCGGAGGCGTCCTTGCCGAAGGGGATCTGCACCTTGTTGCGGTAGCCCCAGGGCAGCGGCGACGCCTTCACCGCGTCGACCGGGACGTCCGGCAGCCTGGCCAGGCGGCGCAGGCAGTCGAGCACGATCTCGCGCTTCTGCGCCAGCTGCGTCTCGTACGCCATCTGCTGCCAGTCGCAGCCGCCGCAGGCCGGGCGGGAGCGGCTCGGGTCGAAGTGCAGGGGGCAGGGCGGCAGGATGCGCTGCGGCGAGGGCTCGAGGACCTTCAGGATGCGCCCGCGCGCGAAGCTGGATTTGGCCTGCGTCACCTCGACCTCGAGGCGGTCGCCCGGCACTCCGTGGGGCACGAAGACGACGCGGGAGGAGCCCTCGGCGCGGGCCAGCGCCTCGCCTTCGGGGGCGAGGCGCTCGACCTTCACTTTGAGGCGTTCCGCTGCCGGCATGGACATAGTTTAGAAAATATCTCGGCGCTGGAGCCGTCATCGAGCGAAAGGCGCGTCGAAACTGGTTTCGAAACCAGTCGTTTTGGGAATATCCTCGCGCCAGGCGGTGGCGCGCCGTTGCGAACTTGATAAACTACCGTCATGTTCCCTCGGAACGGCCTCTGGCTCGTCGTGGCGGCGGCCTTATTGTCCGCCTGCGTGCCCATCGACGAGGTCGACACCGGCATGCCGCCGCCGTCGCAGA
>CAZZGQ010000013.1:0-28204 GCA_964653765.1 uncultured Elusimicrobia bacterium
ACCGGCATCCCAAGTGATTCTCGTCGGAGAACCGGCTTAAGTGACCGGCATTGGGATTAAACCCGTTTATTTCGTCCTTCCCGACCGACCAAGGCTTCCATCGGCCAGCGCCTGCGCTACATGCGATAGAGCTTGGGCCTGACCAAAGAGGATTTGACGAAGAAGACCGGTCTCTGGAAGAGTGTATTAGCCCGGGTCGAGCGCGACAAGACGAGCATCCAGCAAGCCCCGTGGATTCTCGGCCGTGTGCTTCCTCCGATTGAGGCCCGTTCGCCGCAGCGTTTCCGGAGACCAACGGCGATCCTTATGATTTCATTTTTCCGCCCACGTCATTCGGGAAATGGATGCGGAACTTCAGGGCGCGCCGCGGCCTCAAACTGCGGCAGCTCGCGGAGATGCTCGGTGTCCGGCCATTCACGATCATCCGCTACGAGTCTGACGTGTCGAGGCCGGAACCCGCGGTGCGCACGAAACTGCGGCGGCTGTTCGGCGTCAATGGTGAACTAGACCGGTTCTTCGGAAAGTAGACCTGGACGTTTGCTAGTATATCTGCGTAAGCACATATGCGTTCAACGCCCGACAAGCTGTTCCGCGCTTTCGCCGATGAGACGCGCCTGAGGATTCTCCATCTGCTGACAAAAGGGGAGATCTGCGTCTGCGACATCATGGCCGTGCTTCGGTCACCGCAGCCGAAGGTTTCTCGGCACCTCGGCTACCTCAAGCGCGCCGGACTGGTTGTCGACCGGCGAGACGGTCTGTGGAGATACTACTCGCTGGCTCCGGCGAAAACCTCGATCCAAAAGCGGCTGCTCGGGTGCGTCGACGGCTGCCTGGAAGAGCTGCCCGCTCTGCGCCGCGACGCCGAGGCGCTGCGGAATCTAAAGAGTCGGGTCTGCCGATGATTTTTTTATCCGTCAAATATCCGCCTAGCCACATATGGGAGGCTTCTTGAACAAGGACCGCGTTCTTTTCGTCTGCATCCACAATTCCGGCCGTAGTCAGATGGCCGAGGCGCTGCTGCGCCACCTCGGCGGCGACCGCTTCGAGGCCGAGAGCGCGGGCTTTGAACCCGGGGCTCTCAATCCGATCGTCGTCGCGGCGATGAAAGAGATCGGTATCGACATCTCGAAGGCAAAGACTAAGAGCGTGTTCGATCTCTTTAAGCAGGGCCGTATCTATCAGTATGTCGTGACCGTCTGCGATGAGTCCAGCTCGGAGAGATGCCCGATCTTCCCGGGCTTGGTGCGCGAGCGCATGCACTGGAGCTTCAGGGACCCGGCCGGTTTCAAGGGCGGCGATGAAGAGCGCCTGGCCAAGACGCGCGAGGTCCGCGAGGAGATCAAGGCGAAGATTGATGCGTTCGTAAGAGAGAGCGCCCCTGCGAAACGCTAGGGCCAAACTGCTGGCCGAGGCGATTGGGACGTTTTGCCTCGTCTTCGCGGGGACCGGGGCCGTGGTCGTCGATCAGGTGACCGGCGGCAAGGTCACCGGTTTGGGAATCAGCCTCGTCTTCGGGCTCATCGTGCTGGCAATGATCTACACGATCGGCCATGTCTCCGGCGCCCACATGAATCCAGCCGTGACCCTAGGCTTCTATTCCGCAGGCCGCCACAAGACTGCGGAGCTCGTGCCGTATGTCGCCGCGCAGTTGAGCGGCGCCGTGATCGCATCGCTCGTGCTGAAGGCGCTGTTCGCCGGCCAGCGGACGGACCTCGGCGTAACCATGCCCGCCGGGGCCGAGATCCAGAGCTTCGTGCTCGAGCTCATCATGAGCTTCATGCTGATGTTCACCATCATGGGCGTGGCCACGGACGACAGGGCGGAAGGGGCGATGGCCGGCATAGCGATCGGCGGCATGATCGCTCTGGAAGCCGCGTTCGGAGGCCCGATCTCGGGCGCTTCGATGAATCCGGCGCGCTCATTGGCTCCGGCGCTCCTGTCGGGAAGATTCGAGCACCAATGGCTGTACTGGATCGCTCCAGGCCTGGGAACGGTGCTGGGAGCATATCTTTACCGATTGATCCGAGAACCGGCTGTCACTTGAATTATTGGGCATCCGGAGAAGCTCACGACGGTTCACCGACGCGCCGCTTCGCGCTAGCGCCAAAGGCGGCCTCCGCCGCGCGGCCAGACGACGTAGGGATCACAGGTTCCGTAGTGGTCCCGAATCTTGCCCAACGGCAGGCTCAGCGGGATGAGCAGGAGTCCGGCCAGGGCTGAATTCCAGCGGCTCGCGCCCGCCGCGCCGCTCAAGAGCCAGGGAGCCGCGACGAGCCAGGCGCCGGATCACGGCGGAGCCGATCAGCCCACTGCCGCCCGCCACCAAGACGACGCCCTTCTCCGCTATGGCGCTATTTGTTGTTGTTCTCCTGCTGCTGCATCATCGGATGCTCTCCCTTCATATGGTCCTTCATCATTGTGCTGTCCGCTTCAGGACGGAACATAGCAAGCCTCGAATCTCTTGACGTTCTCTGACCGTTCCCACTCCGCGTACAAACCCAATTTCTGAAGCAGCACACGAACCGCTTTGCGATGGGACCGTTCCCTCCAGGACGGTCCTCCGAATTCTTTTTTCAATTCCTCGAGCTCCGCGAGAAACCGCTCGCGGTCCGGCTCATCGATCGCAGGCTGGTCGAAATAGGCCGCAGCTGAAGTCCGAAACGCTGGAACGCCCCGCGGCTTCACATAATTGAGCATCAGCATGCCTTCGTCGATGTCCGCCTCCAGCGCGCGACCTGTCAGTGCCTGCTTCTCGGCCGGGATCAGCCAGTTGCGAACCTCGCGGTTATCCCTTTCCGTCCTGCCGTTGGCCCATGGCGCCCGCGGTGGGATAGGGTAGGGCACGATCCTGTTTTGCGCAAGGAATTCCTGGAACTCTTTGCTCATGAACGCCGAGCCGTGATCGTATTTCCAAACGAGCGGCTTTCTGCCCATCCGCTCGACGAGCTGCCGCGCATGTTTCACCACGCCCGCCGCGGTTTCCGTCGGCTCGACGTTCCAGGCCAGCTTGAACAGCGCCATCTCATCGAGCGTCTTGAGCAGCTTATCCTTGCCGACGGCCATGTAGTCCGACGACCACATTACATCCCGGCGCAGGAAGCGCGTACGGCGCTCGTGCGACGGTCGCGCCGGCCGTGGCCGAGCGCCGCGCGCCTCCCGCAGTATCTTCGTGACGGTCGTGCAGCCGATCCCCACGACGTGGGCAATCGACCTCACGTCCCAGCTCGAGCGATACCGCTTATCTAGTTCAATCACTTTAGCCCTCAATGCTTCCGCTGTCCTCATGCAAGCCCGGCGTCTCCCGGCTGCGCCATTGGTCCATCGGAGGTGGGTGCCGCGACTGATGCCCCAGATTCGGGCGAAAGAGGCGGCAGCGGTGGCGTGCTCTCGTTCAGCAACCCAGTCTCGATTGTAACGCCGTCGGGTGTCTTCATTTGCGTATCTTTTTTTTACGGATTCGTCTGACCGACTCCGGGTTCCAGCCGTTGCGCTGGATCACCCTTTGCGCCACCTCCGTCATCCGCTGGAAGCGGTCCCGCTCCCGGAGCAGCGCCGCCAGATCCTTCTCCAGGCGCTTGATGCGGTCCTTCAACTGATGGAGCTCCTCCGGGCTGCGCTGCTCCGGCTTGCGGCCCGGCTTCTTGGCTTCCAGCGCCTGCAACAGGCCCTCCCGGCCCCGTCTGAGCCACTGGTAGAACAGGGCCCTCGACACTCCCGCTTGCCGGCATAGCCTTTCTACCGTCTCGGACTTGACGAAGAAGTTCGTCCCTTCGTGCTCGACCGTGTAGACCGTGTGCCGTGGCCGCCCCTTGAAATAGAGCGGCTGCCAGCCGGCCGGCCGACCGTCGGGCTCCACTTCGGCGGAAAACGAGTCGACCACGTAGGCCGAGTCGTCCGCGGCAGCGGTCGATCTCGCGCAGCCTAGGCCCAATGCGAGGACAAGGGCCGTCACGTCAATCCTCCCGCCGTACCCGTGCCCAGACGCGGGGCAGCGCCGCTTGGATCGGCTTTCGCAGCGCCTTGAGCGCGGCTTCGACGGGACGCGAGGCGGCGCGCCAGCAGACCCAACGGCGCGCGGGCGAAAAGCCCTGGCGGGTCTTCTCTGTCAGCATCGTGGTTCCGGCGTCGATCGAGCGGACCCCGTGCTCAAGGCTCCAACGGATCGCCTCGTCGTAGAGCAGGAAGTAGACGAAGTTCGGCCGCGAAAGCTCGTAGCGATAGCCGGAAAAGAGCAGGTAGAGCTCCTCGCCGCGATGCAGGCCAAGCATGAAGCCGGCGAGTTCACCCCGCACCCGGCCGCGAAAGACCACGAGGGAACTCGGGAAATCGCGCTGAAGACAGCGGAACAGTTTGGGCTTCAGCTCTACGTCGTTCTTGCCGACGCCGTGGCGCGCGTAGCGCTCGCAAAGCAGCTCGTAGAGTTCGGCGTCGTCGTCTACCGCCGAACCGGCTTCGAAGGTCGTCATGCCTTTCCCGGCGACGCGGCGTATCCGCGCGAGCTCGCGGCGGTCGCGGCCGCCGAGCAGCCCGAGGTAGCCGGCATAGTTGCCCGGCAGCCGCAGCACAGCGCCGGGCGGCAGCTCGTAATCCTCGTAGCCGAGGCTTCTCCAGGCGCGCAGGTCGCCGGACGACACGTTGGACACGGCCAAGGCCAGGCGCCTGGCCCGCCTGCAGACTCCCCGCAGCAGCGGCTCGAGCAGAGGCAGGATTCTCTCTAAGGACTCACCCGAGCGCAAGCCGAGGCCGCCGGCGCCGCCGTAGAAAGGGACGGTCGCCAGAAGCACCAGACGCGCCAGCGCGCCCGCAACGCGCTTTCCGCCGAGGATGCGCAGCGGTTCGACGCTGCGCAGGTAGGGCGCGGCCAGAGCGGCCAGAGGCCCGCGGTCGTCGCTGATCAGCGCGTAGACCGAGTGGGAGCGCTTCTGGATGTCCTCCATGCAGCGCAGCCAGGCGTGCGACAGCATGAGCGTGCCTCCGGCGGCGGCGTCCCAAGTTTCCGAGTCGAAGGCGGCTATCGACCGCTCAATCCGACAGCGCATGAGATCGCCGCAGCATTCCTATCCGTTCAAGCGCGCCGCTTGCGGCCTGTTTGACGGCGTCGTTCTCGTCTTCACGCGCCGCGCTCAACGCCGACCGCTGAAGGCCAAGCGCGCCCAGCGCCTGCGCGGCGCCGGCGCGGACCCACCAGTGCCGGTCATGCAACGCATGCTCGAGCGGGACGGCGGCGCGCCGGTCTCCGAGACGAGCGAGGCTTTGCGTCGCCGCGTGGCGCACCTCCCAGCGCGGGTCGCCCAGCGCCCTGACCAAAGGCCAGTAGGCCGCCTGCGGCGGCGCCTTCGCGAGAATGGCAGCGACCCGGATGCGCGTGTCCTCATCGGCGCTCGAAAGCGCGACGATGAGCTTCGGAGCGCTCCAGCTCTCGTCTGGAATCTCAGGGCGGCAGGCTGCCGCCAGAAATATGCTCGCGAATCCCACGGCGGAAAGAGAAATGATCTCAGACACCGATGACCTCCCGGCACTTGGCCCGAAACGCCGACTCGGAAAGGGCCGAGAGGTGGTGGCGGTAGACGACCGTCCCCGTTGTATCGACGATGAACAGGTTGTGGATCGGGCAGGTAGCCGGCGGGTGCGACAGCCCGAGCCGCTCGCCAACGACGTCATTGGGATCGAGCAGGATGGGGAAAGCGCAGTTCGGCGCGAAGCGGCGCGGGAGAGGATCATCAACGGGCAAAATGCTGACCGCCAAAACGGACACGCGGTCGTGGCCGCGGCGAACGAGGTCGCTCAGCAACGGCGCCTTCGAACGGCAGTCCTCGCAGAGATTCGTAAACCAGAGCACGGTCGCGCGCCGGCCTGCCGAGTCGGAGAGGCGATGCGGGCTACCGTTGACGTCCAAGAACCTGAAGTCCGGGAAACGCGAACCGATGTCGAGGCCTTTCGCGCCGCGGCGTCGAACCGTCCACGCCAGCCTCCAAATGAGCTTGGCGAGCGGGTTCACCAAAGCTTGTCCCTGTTCATGAGCCTATGTCGCTTTCGGAGGCCGTTTGTTACGTCGTTTCGTTCCACCTTCACGGAATAGATGTCCCCGGATGAAACGCGGCCCACGCGAACCAATAGGCGATGGTCACGGGGACCTCGCGGCCGTCCGAAAGATACGCGTGCGGGCCGTCCGAGTACTCAAGGACGAGCCTGCGATGCCCAACCTTTAGATGCATCCGCGTCGCGCGACGCAAGGAGGAAAGGCGGACTGCCGCCTGGCGGCCTTCGACCTCGAGGCCTACGACAAGCTCCTTGACGGGCAGCCGCCAGTCCCTCCGGCTCACGGGAAAGTACAGCCTCGGCGTGTCCGCGTAGCCGCGGTAGGGGTCTCGTCCATAATCGCGCTGGCTGCCGGTCTCAAGCGACACAACGGTCGTCTCGGGATGGACCTTCGCCCATTCGGCCCAGCTCGTATAGACGCTCGGCAGGATGTCGAGGCGCTTCCCGATGCTTTCACCGGAGATGGCTTTTCCGAGCAACTGAGGCCAGAGGCTTCCCGTCTCGCGATCGAACATGACGAGGTTGCTGTTGTAGAGCAGTCCCGAGACGCCGAATCGCAGCGTCCTTGTGCGGTAGCGCCGCTGAAACACGATGGGCGAGCCGGTCAAAGGGCAGAACGTAGCCGCGATCTCAAGGCCGCCCACCGTGTCGTTGGCCACCTCGTGCCAGTTGAGGATGCGCATGGGATAGGCCACCGCTTCGCCGCCGTGGACGAAGCCGAGCACGCGGTCCTCGGGCCCTAGGAAAGTCGCTTTCGCTCGCGGAACCTTCTTCGGCGCCTCGAGGGCGGGGATTCCGTCGATGGCCGGGCCGCCCTCGTGCAGCTCCGCTTTGGGGATTGAGACCTTCGCTCCGGGCCCAAGGAAGACCGCGGCCGGGTCCTGCCCGCTGCGCGGGTCGCCCGCAGCGGCGGCGCAAGTCGCCGCGAGAATGGCCGCGAGGGCGAAGCTCACAGCGTGAGGATCTGGTAGCCCTCGGCCGCGTATTTTGCGATCGACGGATGGCCGTGAAACTCGGCGCCCATGGCGATGCCGCTCTTCTGCGCCTGATCCTTGACGCCGAAGGCTCCGGCGCAGAAGTCGCAGATAGCGTCGATGACGCCGCGGCCCTGGATTTCCTTGAAGAGACCGTGGAGCTTGTGCTCCGGCTTCATGAGCTCGGCGACCCACTCCGTTCCCGCTCCGTCGAAGACGAGCTTGGCGCCGTGGCCCTTATCGAGGAAATCCTTGCAGTACAGCAGCGCGTGATAAGCGCGCGCCAGCCCCTCATGACTCTCCTTTCCCGCTTGAAGCACGATCAAGAATTTCTGCATCCGCCCTCCTTCAGATTGGCCTATGGCTTCCCGGGCTCGGCTCGTTCGCCGCGCGCATAGCGGATGACGTCCATGACGTCAATCGCCAGCGAAACGGCGTTGAGGACGAGCAGCGCGCGCAGCCATAGTCCCAACGGCGTGTCAGCCGGAAACCGCGGCAGGTGCGGCCACAGAAACCAGATCAGGCCGAACCAGCCGAAGTGTGCGAGTCCCAAAAGTCTTGTGAAGCCTTGCAGCTCGAACAGCACATACATCAAGAGCCCCTGCGCCAGAAAAAAGGCGATGACGAAGCGGGCCTCGCTCCGGTCGATAAATAAGAGCGGCGAAATCAGATTCATGAGCACGAGCGCGCCAATCCACAATCTCCAGACGACCGCCATCGAGTTGAGCGCGGCGGCGAAGCGCAGCGGTCCTTTCAATAGCGAAACCCTTCCCGGCCGGGACCGCTCGCCTGCTCCGGATGGACGACACGGATCCAAGGCCTCATCGCGTCCACCCGAGCCACCAGCCAAGGACTCCTTTGACGCGCGGCGTCAGGCGCTTCCGGTTGTAGGCATCGGCCGCGCGCTTGATCGCTTCGGCCTGGGTCGGATAGCAGTGAATCGTGTTCGCGACGCCCCTGAGCCCGACGCCGTTAACCATCGCCAGGGTCAGTTCGCTGATCATCTCGCCGGCGTGCCGCGCGACGATCGTGACACCGAGGATCCGGTCCGACCCCTTTTCAACGTGTACTTTGAGCAGCCCGTCGGCCTCGCCGTCGAGCACGGCCCGATCGACCTCCTTGAGCTCCTGGACGATCGTCTCGACCTCGACTCCTTTGTCTTTCGCCTCTTTCTCGTAAAGCCCGACGTGGGCGATCTCGGGGTCGGTGTAGGTGCACCAAGGGATCACGAGGCGGCTCAGCCGCTTGCGCCCCATGAAGAGCGCGTTCTGGATCGCAATGCGCGCGGCGGCGTCGGCGGTATGCGTGAACTTCGCGGCCATGCAGACATCTCCGGCCGCGTATATGTTCGGATTCGAGGTGCGCAGAAAGTCGTCGACCTTGACGCCGGTTTTCTCATAGGCGACGCCGGCCGCCTCCAGGTTGAGGCCCTCGACGTTCGGCGCGCGGCCCACGCCAACCAGGACGGCGTCGAACTCGGGAGTTCCCGATTGCCCATGCTTGCTCTTGAAGCGAACCTTCCGGACCTCTCCGAAGCGCTCGACGTTCTCGATGTCGACGCAGCAGAGGAACTCGACCTTGTCTCGGTCGAGCGCCTTGCGCACGATCTCGGAGGCCTCGTGGTCCTCGCGCGGCAGCAGGCCATGCATGGCCTCGAAGAGAGTCACCTTCGAGCCGAAGCGCGCGAAGGCCTGGGCCATCTCCACGCCGATAGGCCCCGCGCCGATGACGAGCAGGCGCTTGGGCAGCTCGGTCAGGGAAAAGACCGTCTCGTTGCTCAGCCCGCCGGCGTCCCAGAGGCCGGGAATGGGAAGCTTCGCCGCGCGGGCGCCGGTGGCGATGACGGCCTTCGAGAAACGCAGCGTCTTGCCCTCGACCTCCACGGCGTCGGGACCGGTAAATTTCGCCTGACCCAGGAAGACGTCGACGCCGAGCTTCTGAAAGCGGACGACGGAGTCGTTGGGGCTGATCTGGGCCCGCAGGCGGCGCATGCGCTCCATGACCCTGGGAAAGTCGACCCGCGCGCCCGGGGGGACCTCGACTCCGTAGCCGGCCGCGTCGCGCACGTCCGCATACGCGCGCGCGGCGCGGATGAGAGCCTTCGACGGCACGCAGCCCACATTGAGACAGTCGCCGCCCATGAGGTGCTTCTCGATCAGCGCGACCTTGGCGCCAAGACCCGCCGCGCCCGCGGCTGTCACGAGACCGGCCGTGCCGGCGCCGAGCACGACGAGGTTGTATCGCTCAGCGGGCTCGGGATTCTTCCAGCCTGGCGGGTGCGCGTTCGAGACGAGGACGCGATTATGTTCGTCGGCCGGCAGGACTTCGACGCTAGGCATGTTTGAGCCTCCGATTGAGCGCTTGGCGGGAGAGCCGGGTGATGTAAATGGTCACGACGAGCGTGGCGAGCAGCCCCGCGGCATAGAGAGCCCATTCGACCGGCGTGCGGTGATGGCCTTGCCCGACCGTGGCCACGCTTCCGGCCAGCGAGCCGACGTAGACATAGAGTGCCGTTCCCGGCAGCATGCCAAGCCAGGAAGCCCAGATGTACTGCCGCATGGGCACGTCGGTAAGCCCCGCCGCGTAGTTGAACAAATTGAACGGGAAGACGGGGGACAGCCGCAGAAGCAGGATGACCCGCCAGCCTCCGGTTTTAACCGCCTCGTCGATCGCCGCGAACTTCTCGCGGTCGGCCAGCTTGCGCGCGACCCAGCCCCGCGCGGCGTAGCGCGCCACGGCGAAGGCGGCCGTGGCGCCAAGAGTGGAGGCGATCGAGACGAACACCGTGCCCTTCATGACGCCGAAGAGCGCTCCGGCGCCGAGCGTCAGGATCGAGCCGGGCAGAAAGGCCACGGTGGCCGCTATATAAAGGACGATGAACGCGAGAGGCCCCCAGGGCCCGAGGCCGGACACCCATTCGAGCACCTGCCTCAGATGCTCGGTCATTTCGGTTCCTGCGCGTCGTTGAGCGACCAGTCGTAGTCCGTGAACTTCACCTTGAAATCGGGACGCAGCGCTTGGCGTTCATCTTGGGGAAGGTATTTCGACGCGACCGAGATCGGGCCGCCGGCCTTCTCGAAGTCCTCGGACGACCACTTGAAGATGGGAGACACATACAGCGTCCGGTCGCCGGCCTCGACGCGATTCTTCTGCGTCTGAGAGAAAAAGCGGCGTCCCTGGTCATCGAGTTGCTCATCGAGTTTCGACCCAGCGTAAGCCTCGGCGCGCAGCGGCGGGCAGCCCTTTGACGCGCAGACAAGGCCGAAGTGAACGCGGTAGTCGCCCAGCCTTCGGGCGTAGTCGTTCTCAAGCGACTGCAGGCTCATCGTCTGGCCCCAAGCATGGACGGCAGGCTTGCGGAACACCGCGAAGGCGAAGCCGATGTCCTTGACGCTCTTGATCGGATAGCGGTCGGTCACGAGTTTGATCATGCTGGCGTTGTAGAGATTAAGGATGAACGCCTCGCGGTCGGCCTTCGGCCAGCGATCGAAATCGGACTTGAAGACGGAGGCCAGCTGACTCAGGTATTGGTCGAGAGGCTTCTCGTCAGCCTTCAACGCCGCATAGTCGAAGCGGTCGCCGCGGACGTGCGCATGGAGGATCCTGTCGTAGGCGGCGTGCGTCTGGTCGAAGCCGGCCGCGCCGGCGGGACCCGCGAGAAAGGCGAGCAGCAACAGACTCTTCATTGCGATCCTCCCTTGCCGGCGGCAAGCTCGAGCTCCGCGAGGGCTTGCCTCGTGTAGAGGGCGGCCTGCGAATTTGACCGAAGCCGCGCGCGTAGCGCCTCCAGATCGTCCGGCGTGTCGACGTCTCGGCGAGACGGCAGAAGCTCGAGTGAAAGGCCAAGACGCTCGGCTCGGCCGATCGTTTGGTCCAGCACCTCCGCCGTGGACCAGGCCATCGAGCGGAAGAGCTCCGGGCACGGCCGCGTCAGCCCGACGAGGTAGTAGCCGCCGTCGTCGGCGGGCCCCAAAACGAGCGGATGCCTCTTGAGGAAGCGAAAGGCGTCGGACACCAGACCGGGCTCGAGATCGGGGATGTCGGAGCCGACGATCACGGCGCGCCGCGCTCCGCGCGCGAAGGCCCGTTCGAAGGCGGCGTTCATCCGTTCGCCGAGATCGTCTCCGTGCTGCGGAAACCAGGCGGACGAGTCGCGCAGCCAAGCCGGAGCGCCGGATTCCGGCCGGGCGTCATAGCCGATCTCCACGTCCGCGACGGGGACGGCGCCGAGAGCCATCAGCACATCGCGGGCAAACGCCGAATAGACCGTGGCGGCCTGCGCGTGGGAGAGAGGGGGACACAGCCTCGTCTTCACGCGACCGGGCACCGGCTCCTTGACGAAGGCGATGATGGAGTTCATCGATACATCCTCGCCAGCCGCTGCGGCGACACGCCGCACAGAAACAGGGCGGTGATCAGGTTGTTGCGCAGACCGTTGCGCAGCGGTCCGTTGCGCTCGTGGCGCCTCGCCGAGGTCAGGACGGACTCGTCGATGAGCTCCACGCGCCCGCGCTTTTTGAGCTTGCGCAGCAGATAGTATTCTTCCATCAGCGGAACGTAGGGGAAGCCTCCGACGGAGAAGTAGACGTCGCGCCGCACCGAGATCGCCTGGTCGCCGAGAGGGACGCCCGTCATCCTCATGCGCAGAAGCGAGGCTTTTTCGATGATCCGGTAGCGCCAACCCTTCGCGTCGAACCCTAGGCGGAACGCTGCGGCGGCCGGGGGGTCGCCCGAGTCCCAGACGCGTTCGAGCAGCCTCGCCCACCCTTCGGGCAGGCGCGTGTCGGCGTGCAGGAACAACAGGACATCGCCGCCGGCGGCAAGCGCGCCCCGATGCATCTGGAGGGCCCTGCCGCGCTCCGTAGAGAGGACGGTGCCGGTCCAATGTTTGGCCCTGGCGACAGTATCGTCCGTGCTCCCGCCGTCGACGACCAAGAGCTCAAAGGCGCGGCCCTCGGCCCGTTCACGCAACGCGGACAGCGTGGGTCGGAGGCTTGCCTCCTCGTTGAGCACTGGGACGATGACGGAGAGCTTCATTGTCTCAGCAGCACTTCCCGCTTCCAGGCGAGCAGCAGTCATCGCCGGCCGCGACCGCAGCGGACGCGCCGTCGGGCTCGAGCACGGTGAACTGGCCCGCGTACGGCGCGTTGGCGAGCTTGGCCGCAGTGTCCGTGCAGACCTCGACGGCCTCGCCGCGGGGGAACAGATGCCCTTCCTCATCCAGGCCGGCCTTGAACGGCCCTAGGTAGACGGCCTTCTGGCCGATGAACTTGCAGCCGGCCTTCTTCTCGAACTTGTAGCCGCGAACGGTGATCGAATAGAACTTGACGCCTTCGACCTCCTTCCAGAAGGTCTTCTTGAGCAGGCAGAGGCCGTAGAAGCCGGCGCGCTCGAGCCCCGCGAAGAACTCGGCCTCCGACAACGAGCCGGAGATGCACTCGCCCCACAGGTCCTGGTGGGCCTGCAGCGCCAGCGGCACCGGCCGCTCGCTGACGATGTCGGCGACGACGAGCCGTCCGTGGTCTTTCAGGATGCGCCAGATCTCGGCGAAGACCTTGCCCTTGTCCGGAGAGAGGTTGATCACGCAGTTGGAGGTCACGAGGTCGACGCTCTTATCCTCGGCGGGCACCTTTTCCAAGAAGCCCTCGCGGAACTCGACCACGTCATAACCGAGGTTCCGCGCTACGTCCTTCTTGCAGCGGCGGGCGACCTCGAGCATCCGGTCCGTCATATCGACCCCGATGACTTTACCCTCGGGCCTGACTTTCTTGGCCGCGATGAAGCAGTCGATGCCGGCACCCGAGCCGAGGTCGAGCGTCGTCTCACCAGGCCTGACCTGCGCCTGCGCCATCGGCGAGCCGCAGCCGTAGAAGCGGTCGAGCACGTCCTTCGGGATGTGGCCGACCTCGGAGTCGTCGTACTTCACGGGGCAGCAGAGCTCCTTCTGGGGCTCCTCGGCCGCGTGCCCGTAGAACTTCTGGACGGCCCGGTAGGGCTTCTCGACGTCGAAGGCGAGCACGCAGTTCGAATGCAGCAGCCGCACCGGCTCCGCCTCATCGGAAAGCCAGGCCGCGGCGTCCTCGCTGCAGCCGACCGCGCCGTCTCCCATCGCGTGATAGACCGGCGGAGGGGTGAAGCCGGTCCGGGCGTTCCACGCCGCCTTGCCGGCCAAGCCGTGCTCGATCATGACATCCTTGATCAGCTCGACGTAGAGGTCGTGATAGGGGTCCGAGGCCTGAAGGCTGCCCTTGTCCCCGTCCTTACTGAGGGCGCTGAAGAAGTAGCTGTGCTCGAGGTCGCCGCCGCCGGTAAGGAACCGGAACGGGCTCGAGGCGAGAGCGTCCTTCCCGGCGACCGTCGCCTCCTCGAAGAGCCGCGCGACCGGACTGTCGAGCCACAACGACTTGAGCGGCACGGAACGAGCGTCGCCGAAGCTCAACGCCCCGATGCCGGCCATGGCGGCGGACGGATAAATCCTCCCGTCGATGTACAGGCACAGGCTCTCCCAGCCCTGATTGCCGAGGTCGTACTTGACGCCGGGCCGTCCGTTGACGCGCAGCCTCAGCGACTCCATGTTGTCGAGGGCGATGGCGCGCGCTTTGGCGTCCGCATACACTTTGCGCGCGAGGGCGAGCAGGTCGATCGTACCCGGGAACGCGCCGGGACCGGCGGTTTCCAGGATGCGGCCGCGCCTGTGCAGCCAGAGTAGGTGCAGCGACTTGGCCCCGACGCGCTCGGCGAGCTCCGGAAGCGCCAGGAGATCGGAGCGGTTCTCGGAGGTGACGGCGGCCGTCAGCGACGTCTCGAAGCCGGCCGAGGACAGCGCCTTGAGGCCGGCGCAGGCTTTGTCAAAGACACCCGCGCCCCGGATCGCGTCGTTGACCGCGGCCGTCGCGCCATCGATGCTGACCTGGAACTTGAGCCGGGCCCGCTCGAAGCGGTCCAGGCGCTTGAGACGTTCGGCGTCGATGAGCGTTCCGTTGGTCATGACGATGAGCTCGGCCTTGCGGCGATCGACGACCTCCTCGATGAGCTCGAAGAGATCGGGGCGGACGAAGGGCTCGCCGCCCGTGACGTAGAAGCGCTTGGCGCCGAGCTCCGCAGCCTGATCGACGATGCCGAGGACGAAGGCCATGTCCGGCCCGCGCTCGCCCTTCGGGCTCGACGAGACGAGGCAGTGGCTGCAGGAAAGGTTGCAGGTCTGGACGAGGTGCAGCCAGAACTCCTTGAGCTCCTCGCGTTTGAGCGCCTGCGAGCGGCCGTGGTACGACGAGGCCTTGACCGGCTCCAGCGAGAGAAAGCCTCGGCGCAAGGCCTCGCGCGCGAAGACGTGGACGTCGCGCCAGGCGCGCCCGCCGTCTTGGGCGAAGGCGGCCGCATAGAGGGAGCGCAGCTCGCCCAGCGTTCGCCGGCCGTCCGCCCAGGACAGGAGGCGGATGCCCCGCTCGTTGGTGGCCAGCCAGTTGGGCGCCTGGCCGTCCAGCGCCACATGCACGCCCTCACGCTGAAACGAGAAGAGGTCCGCCTTATAGAGGACCGTCGAGTCCTTGAGTTCCGCCTCGGTATTCATGCTTCGCTCCTCGGCCAGCGCCAGCGCCCGCGCGCCGCCGTCCTCAGTGCATCTCAGCGGCAAATTG
Organism: uncultured Elusimicrobia bacterium; assembly: GCA_964653765.1. Lineage (GTDB taxonomy): Bacteria > Elusimicrobiota > Elusimicrobia > UBA1565 > UBA9628 > JAGWUP01. Next base: position 14,651 of record CAZZGQ010000013.1, read on the forward strand.
TTACAGTTCACGGCGGACGACTGGCGTAAAGGTCCTGGGACGGGAGGATGCCTGGATCGCGACGAACCGACCAGCTCAGCCCTTGGTGAGGCGGTCGCGGAGCTTCTTCTGGAGGGCCTCGACCGATGCGGCGTCGGGGCGCCGAGCGCGGATCACGTTGCCGAGGAGCCGCAATTGCTTCGCGAAGCGCGCGCAATGGTCGCACATGCCCATGTGGAGCTTGAACAGCAGGCGCCTGGGCCAAGAGAGGTCCTTGTCGGCTTCGGCCAGCGTCTGCGTCACTTCACGGCAACTTGGTAGGATCATTTTTTCAGCCACTTCTTCTCCAGGCACTCGCGCAGCCGGACGCGCGCCCGGAACAAGAGCACCCGCAGATGAGTAGCCGAGACCTGCAAAACGTTACAGAGCTCCTCCGACGACTGCCCCTCGGCTTCGCGAAGGAAGAACGCCATGCGCTGGCTGTCGGTCAGGCCTTGGGCGCAGCGCTCCACCCACTCGCGGATCTCGGCCGTGACGGCCGCGTCCTCGGGGCCTTGCGGCGGCTTGGTCCACATGCCGGCGCCGTCGAAGCGGTCGGCGAAAGCGGAGTCGTTGTGGTCCTCGGGCCGCTCGCGCGCGGCCTTGCGACGCGCCTGCGCCGCTTTATGGTAGAGGATGCCATAGAGGTAGGTGCGGATCTTCGAGCGCCCCTCGAAGCGCTCGGCGCCGTCTAGAAACGAGACGAAGGTCTCCTGGACCAGCTCCTCGGCGTCGGCGGGAGAGAAACCCAGGCCCAGGGCTCCAGCGAGAAGCGGCTCGGTGTGCGCCTTGATCAGGCCGTCCAGGAACGCGGGATCGCGCCGGCGCGCCAGAGAGATGTCGTTCTCCAAAGGCCTCGACATGCGAAAATCCTACAATTTCCGGCGCTCGGGCATGGAAGTGTAGCATTGTGACCGCTTGCAACACTTAGCCTGGAAGATATGACGATACGCTCTCATTTCATGTCCGCGCAGCGCAGTCGGCCTTTGCTAGCATGGGCGACGATGCCAGGCTTCGCGTTCATCGCAGTCCTGTCGGCGCTCGGCCTGCTCTTCGTGCTAGAGCAGGCGTTTCCGCTGCGCCACCGGACCCGACGGTTGCTGCCTCGGCTGGTCGTCAATGCCGCGCTGTCGCTAGCGACCTTTGGCGTCGCCGCCATGCTCGTCCGGCCTGCGGCTCTGGCCACTACAGGCTGGACGGAGAGCCGGTCGTTCGGCCTGTTGCATATGGCCGCGTTGCCGCGGCCGCTCAAGTTCGTGGCAGGTTTCCTGCTGCTTGATCTCACCTTTTATTACTGGCACCGCGTCAATCATCGGGTATCCTTTTTCTGGCGCTTCCACAACGTGCATCACATCGATCCCGATCTCGACGCTTCGACGGGCTTTCGGTTCCATTTCGGCGAGGTCGCGCTCTCGACGGTCTTTCGCGTGATCCAGGTCGCCGCGATCGGACCGGCCGTCGCCACCCTCCTGATTTACGAGTTGGTGTTCCAGATCGAGACCTATTTCCATCACAGCAACTTACGACTTCCTATCGCCCTCGAAAGGCCGCTGAACTTCATCATCGTGACGCCGCGCATGCACGGCATCCACCACTCCCAGTTTCACGACGAGACCGACTCCAATTATTCCGTCGTGTTCAGCGCCTGGGATCGTCTGCATCGCACCTACCGATGGAACATTCCGCAAGAGGCCATCACGATCGGAGTTCCCGGGTATTACGAGCCGGACGACAACCGCGCGCTCCAGACCTTGGTATTGCCCTTTAGGAAGCAACGGGATTACTGGCGTGGCCGGGAATCTCGCGTCCGGGCGTAGGCCGAAGGAGGGCGGCGATATTTGACAAGCATGTCAGTGGCCCTACGGCGTTCTGCACGGCACCTCCTGCAGCGATGAGCATTGCGCAACATGCCGGCCGGGATATGACGAATCCGGTTGAACGGACAGCCGGCCGATTTGGGACAAGGATCGGGTCGAGGCCAATCCGCAAGCTGCCTGTAGGCCTTACCAGTGCAGCGTCAGGGCGTGAACGGCATATGCCAACCCACCGAACAGGACCAACTCGCCAATAAGCCCGGCCAAGGCAATGATTCCGGCCGAACGCGGGCGCAACGCGACGCGATACGCCGCCGCGCTCAAGTCATAGAGCCAATCGTTGAGCAGGATGATTCCGCAGAGGGGGATCGCGGCGGCCACCAGAACGACGTGCGCCAAGCCGGAGGAGAGGGCCACGATCGTCAGAAAGATCGCCGCGATCCCGCCGGGAAGCGCCCAGACATCGCGCCACGCCGGGTTCCAGGCAAACCTCCAGTGCGCGATCCAGCCGAAGGCCAAGGCAACTACCAATAGGCGGGTCAGCGGCCAGCAATCGCGCTCGGCCCAAACCAGACCAAAGGCGTTGTCGCCGTGCCTGATCTCTTTCATTCGCGGCCTCTCTTGAACTTATCGAGTTCCCCGTTGAGCCTGAACGCGCTCTTGAGCTTGGCCAAGATCTCCGGCCGAGGCTTGCGCTGGTTGCTCTCGTAATAGCCGACCGATACGGTCGAAACACCGAGGACCTTCGCGACCTCGCCTTGCCGCAGGCCGCGCCGAAGCCGGAAGTTGCGCAGCCAGCTTCCGAAGTCCTTTGGTGGGACCAGGAAGTCGTAGATATCCTTGACCCCCGGGAAGGCATCACGTGCCTTGTCACCGAAGGCCTTGAGCACGCGGCCGACCATCCAGTCCTGCGTGGAGGTGTCCTCGCGCTCCAGGCTCAGGAGCCCGTTAGTGCTGATGCCAGCGGCGGCGGCCAACTCAGCGGGGGTCAGGCGCAGCTTGCGCCGGAGGTAGCGAATTCGCTTTCCTATCGTGGCCGCTGAGAGGTCCGGGGTCGGAAAAGGATGGATTTCCAGGGACTTCTTGATAGGGACGAACGTTACCCGATTCGTCTCGCATGGGGAGCCAGTTTTAGGGCGCCCTCGCGGGCGCCCTTATTTTTTGCGGCCAAGGACTCGAACACCAACGCTGCTATCGACATTGCGCCGTCGAACCACTATAATCAGACCGTCACCATGTTCAGCCGCTCCGAAACGTCGCCGTCACGATTGAAGTACTGGTGCCGCGCGCTCCTATTGACGCTGTTCGTCAGCGGTCAGGGGCGTCTCGCTTTCCACCACCACCTCGCGGTCGCAGAGCCGGCTTCGAAGCCGGCCGCGTCCGCGCCGCAGAAGCAAACCCTGCCTGAGGCCGCGCCTTGCCGCGTCTGCCAACTGGCCTCGCAAACCCGCCTCGCTCACCTCGACGTGCCCTCGGTGGCCGCCGCGCCGGAGACCGCGCAAGCGGTCGCCGCGCATGAGTCGCCGGCTTTCGTCGCCGTTTCCTCCATCAGGCTTTCCGCGCGCGCTCCGCCGGCCTGCTAGCCCGCCTCCCCTAGCCGTTCCCTAATAAGCCGTCCGCTCCAGCGCGGCCATGGGCCCGCCCGAGCGCCAACATTCCCAAGACGTATCGCCGTAGGAGAAGTCCATTCGGATGAGTCCTTTTGTCGCGGCCAGGAGGCGCCTGCTGCGCCTCGTCGCCCTGTTCACGCTGACGGTGTTCGTCAGCCTGCAGGTCACGGAGGCTCTGCACAACCTCTGCAAGAGCCACGTAGAGACGCACTGCGCGATCTGCCAGATCGCCCACCACGTGCCGGCGGCCGGCCGCAACGGCATCGCTTTCAAGCCAAGCCGGACGTTCAGCCGCATCGCGGTGGAGGCGCGGCGCCTCCACCGCGTCGTCTTCCTGCCCGCCCGCCGCAGCCGCGACCCGCCCCTGGCGTAGCCTGCCATCCCTGTAGATCCGTCTGATCATCGGACCGCGACCCCATCGCCGTCCGAAACGCAGCTACGTAAGAAAAGGAGCATGGAATGAGCGCATTCAAGCAGATCGCATTAGCCAGTTTGTTCGTCGTATTGTCACAAGCGTCGTCTCTCGCGGCCGTGTTGTCGGGCCGGGTCCGGGATCCCGGGGGCAAGCCGCTGGCGAACGTGCAGGTGATCGTGCCCGCGCTGCAGCGCGGGACCAAGACGGACGAGTCGGGATCGTATAAGCTCGAGAACCTGCCCGCCGGCGACTACGTCGTGCAGTTCCGCCCGTTGGACTATCCGTCCGTCACGCAGGACGCGAACCTGACGGCCGGAGACAAGGTCCTGGACGTGTCGGTGACGGGCTCGGCGCTCGCGCTCACGCCCATCACGATTAGCGCCGCCCCCGCGCCTCGGTCGGCCCTGACTACGCCCGCCTCCGTCAGCGTCGTCGAGGGTCGGCAGCTGCAGCGCAACCGGCAGCAGCAGGTCCTCGCCTCGGTCCAAGACCAGCCGGGCGTCAACATGATCGGCGAGGGCTATTCCTACGCCAAGCCCATCATCCGCGGCCTGAACTCGGAGAACGTCGTCGTCGTCCAAGACGGCGTCCGCAGCGAGGCGCTGCAGTGGGGCAACGAGCACGGCCCCGAGATCGACGCGCTGACCGCGGACCGCATCGAGGTGATGCGCGGCCCCAACAGCCTGCTCTACGGCTCGGACGCGCTGGGCGGAGTGATCTCCGTCAGCCACGCGGAGCTGCCGGACGCCCATCTAGGCGCCGGCCCGCTGTCCGGCAAGGCCGTCATGGACTTCCAATCCAACAACCGCTCGCCGGGCCAGGGCGTGCTGCTCAACGGCGCCCAGGGCGACGTGGGTTGGCGCACCACTCTCCAGCAGCGCGAGCAGGGCAACTTCCACAACGCGCTCAACGGCGAGGTCCCCAACACCGGCGGTCATGAGGTTTCGGGCAGCGGCGCCTTCATCGTGCGCAAGGACTGGGGCAGTCTCGGCGTCGACTACGGCCGCTTCAACAAGCGCGTCGAGCTGCAGAACCCGGCCGCCAACGCCCAGGGGATCGTCAGCTTCCCGAGCAATCCCCTCAACGACACGGAGTTCCAGGTCCTCAACCACGATCACGGCACCGTGCGCGCCAACATCATCACGCAGCCGGCGCGCATCGAGCTGATCGGCGGCTTTGACCGCGCCGACCGCAACGAGTACAACTCGCCCAACGCTCCGGACAACACGCCGCAGCTGCATTGGATCGAGACGAGCTACACGGCCGACGCCAAGGCACACCACGCGCCTATCGGGCCTGTGCAAGGCACGCTGGGCGTCTCTTACCTGCACCGTACCGAGCAGTCCCTCGGCCTGGCGCACCTGACGCCGGCCTACAACGAGAACAAGCTGGGCGAGTACCTCTACGAGGAGCTGCCCCTCGAGAAGTGGACGTTCTCGGCCGGCGTGCGCGCCGACCAGACGCACTACCACACGCTCAGCGACGCTCTCGTGGGCGCGGGGTTCGGGCCGGGGACGGGCGGCGTGCCGAACCCGCCGCCGAACGGCGTGATCGGAGAGTCGCGCAACTACGCCTCCTACAGCGGCGCGCTCGGCGCGGTCTACCACGTCACCGAGCCGCTCGCCTTCGCGGTCAACGTCGGACGAGGCTATCGCGATCCGATACCCTTCGAGCTCTACGCCTACGGCGTGCACGAGGGGTCGGGCCAGTTCAACATCGGCAACCGCAACCTCAAGCCCGAATACGCGATCAACACCGACGTCTCGATCCGTTGGGCGTCGCAGCGCGTCAAGGGCGAGGTGGGGGTATTCCGCAACTACATCCAGGACTACATCTACGGGCAGATCATCAACACCGGCGCCAACGACCCGTCGGGCCGCGGCCTGCTCGTCGTGCAGAACCAGCAGAGCAACGCCGTGATCCAAGGAACCGACGGAGCCATCAGCGTCGCGGCGCTGGACTGGCTGAATCTGCGCGGCGGCTACAACGTCGTGCGCGGCTACAACAAGTCCAACGACCGGAAGTCCGGCAATCACGACCTGCCGCACGTGCCGGCCGACAACATGCGCGTCGGCGCGGAGGTCCACGACCGCCGCTGGAAGGGCCTGGACGAGCCGTACTTCGCCGCCGACGTGCGGCTGACGCAGAGGCAGCGCCGCGTGGCGCCGGGCGATGTCCCAACGGCGGGCTACGCGCTGCTCGACCTGCACACCGGCGCGGAGCTCACGGTGCTCGACGGCAACCGCATGAGCGTCGACGCGGGAATCGACAACGTGCTGAACCAGCCGTACTTCGACTACAACAGCATCCTTAAGCCGTTCAACATCGCCAACCCGGGCCGCAACGTGTTCGTGCGCGTCTCGGTGCCGTTCGGAAGCTGACGTCTTAGATCCCGGGGCGGGGCCCTCCTTGTCCCCGCCCCGGGATCAACCTTGGAGGAATAGAAATGGAGCACCTAGGGTTCTTGCGGTTGCTGACGGAATCGGGCGGGGACTGGGTCATCTACCTGCTCGTCGCGTTCTCGGTGGTGGCGGTGGCCGTCATCATCGAGAGGCTGGTCGTCGTCACCAAGCAGTTCAAGTACCAGGAGGCGACCCTGCTCATGATGTCGGAGCGCTTGGAGACCGGGGCCGACGCGGGGCTGCTCAAGAGCCTGCGGCACGACTCGATCCTCTACCGTCTCTCGAAGGAGCTCATGGATCACTCCGCGCACGGGACGGCGGATCTCGAGCGGCACCTCGACACCAGGCTCGCCCTGGAGAGGCGCAATCTCGAGAAGCGCGTGATCATACTCGGGACGCTCGGCAACAACGCGCCGTTCGTGGGACTGCTGGGCACGGTGCTCGGCGTGATCAAGGCGTTTCACGACCTGGGCGCCTCCGCCGGCCAGGGGCCGGAGGTCGTGATGCTCGGCATCTCGCAGGCACTCGTGGCCACGGCCGTCGGCATCCTCGTGGCGCTGCCCTGCGTGGCCGCGTTCAACTTCATCAAGAAGAGGATCAAGGACACCCTCATCGACGCGGATCGCTTCGGCAAGCAGCTCATCGCCGTCTTGGAGACGAAGCCGATCCGGGAGGAGAAGTAGATGGCCGCCGCGGCCCAGGAGGACGAGGAGGCGATCAGCGGGATCAACGTCACGCCACTGGTGGATATCACGCTCGTGCTGCTGATCGTCTTCATGGCGACGGCGCACTTGATCGCCCATCGCTCCATGAATCTCCAGCTGCCGAAGGTGGCGAACGCGGAAGCGTCGCCCACGCAGACCATCCAGGTCCTGCTCGAAGCGGACAAGTCGCTGCTGCTCAACAACCGGAAGGTCACGGCGGAGGACCTGGCGGTGAACCTGGGGCAGATGGCGCGGCTCGATCCAGGTCTCAAGGTGACCGTTCTCGCCGATGAGCGGGTGACGTGGGGCGACATGGCCGGCGTGCTGGACGTCGTGCGCGGAGCGGGCATCACCAGGATCGCCACCGAGGTCCAGCCCAAGGGGAGGAGCTGACGTGAAGCTGCTCACCAAGCTCAAGCGGGAGGAGAACTACTTCTGGGAGGCGCTGGCGGCCTCCGCGGCCTTGCACGTGCTGCTCTTTAATTCGGGGGGGATCAAGCTGCCAGAAAGGCGCCGGGTCGAGATCGACATCACGAACATGGGCCGCATGGGCGCCCCCGCGGCGCCGAAGCTCGCTCCGGCGCGAGCCCACGCCCCGCCCAAGCCCGTCGCTCCGCCGAGGGAGTGGACCAAGGCCGCTCCCAACCGGAGGGCGGAGCCCGCCCCTATCCCGACCAAGCCGGTCGCTCCCCAGCCTGAGCCTGCGCCGCCGGCGCCGCGGCCGGAAACCGGAACGGGCGAGATCGGCGTGGGCACGGGCGAGGGCGGCGAGGCGCGCCTGGCGCGGCTGCCGCAGCTGCTCAATCTGTCCGACCTGGCCGCGATCCAGAGGCGCTTCTATCCCGAGAAAGCCCGAGAGGACGGCCGCGAGGCGACGGTGGTGCTCGACATCCACATCGGCCCGGACGGTCGCGTCAGCGCCGTCGAGGTCGTCCAATCGGCGGACCGGGACTTCGAGCAGGCCGCGATCCACGTGGCCCAGCTCCTCAGGTTCTCGCCGGCCTACGTCGCGAACGCGCCGGTGGCCGTGAAAATGCGGCAGGCGATCCAGTTCAAGCTCGAGCGATGAAAAAGCCGGCGGAATGGGCGGCCATGGTCGTACTGGCGCTGCTCATCCTGTTCGGCATCTTGGCGCCGCTCTGGCTGGAGTATCGCGCCATGGGAGGCGCCTCAGAACCGCCTCGCAAACGGGTCTCCTCGATCGACGTGGAGCACGCGATCTACTGCCCGATATGCGGAGAGGAGATCAGTCTGCGCCACTGGCATCTCGTTCCGGTACGACCGGACCGGCGCCCAACGCCGCTGTTCCTGTCTACTCTGGCGGCCACGTCGTGGCCGCGCATGGACGCGCCGGCAACGCCGGAGAGCCGCACGGAGGTCCATGACTAGAAGTGCCCGGCCTGCGGGCGCGGGGTGGGGATTGGGCTGTTTCGCGCATTCATGCTCGGCCGCATTGGTCCGATGCTCTACGAGCCCTTCCGCTGCCCGAATTGCGACGCGCGTTAAGAGCGACTTCAATCGCTTCCTCCAGCCCATCATCTCCAAGAGGCTCATCCGGCGCGGAGTGCCGTTCTACGAGCGTCCGACGTCGGGCGGCGAGACGACCTTGCGCGGTTACGGGCGCGGCCGCTTCGTGAGCAACACAGCCTGGCTGATCAACAACGATCAGATCGCGACGATCAATTGGCAAGCCTTCGGCTTCTTCCTCTCCGCGCGGCTCTGAGGACCGCCACGCCGGCCGGCTCCCTCGAGACGGCCCATGACGCGGAAAGGCGGCGAGAACGCGGGCGCATGAACGAGGAGCACCTCGCCCTCGGCGCAGCATAAGGCTGACGTCGCGCACGCCGGGGCCGAGCGGCTCGCCGCAGAAGCACTAGTGCGGGCGCTGAGAGGGACGGGGGGCGTGCCTGCGCAGGCCTCGGCGCGCCCGGAGCTCCTCGATCGCTCCAAGCCCGATCTCCTTGACGATGACGACCGCGCCGACGGGCCGGCCCTCGTCGTCGAGGAGAGGGGAAGCCGACTCGAGGACGAACTTGCTCCGGCCGTCGAGGCACTGGATCGCGATCGGCTCGTTCATCTCCACCTTGCCGGTGCGCAGCGCCTTTTGAGCGACCCAGTCCTCGGGCCGGACGGCCTTGCCGCTGTCGACCCACCAGCCGATGAAGTCCTCTTTTCCGCGCAGCGCCCGCTCCTTGACGCAACCCCAGATCCGCTCCGCCTCGTGGTTGGTGCGCGTGACGCTGCCCGTGGAGTCGACGATCATCACGCCTTCGGACACGCTCTCCAGCACCTTGTCGAGGGCGCGCTCCGCGTGCTGGCGCTCGGCGATCGCCGACAAGAGCCTGTCGTGCGCGACGGCTTGCCGGGTCATGCGGAAGAGGTCCGCGTAGATCTGCACCTTCGTCTTCAGCAGCTCGGGATCCAGCGGCTTCGAGAAGTAGTCCAGCCCGCCGGATTCGTAGCCGCGCCGCGCGTCGTCGTCCTCCCGGAAAACGGCGGTGACGAAGATGATGGGCGTGTCGCGTCCGTTGGGCAGCCGCTTGATCCGCGCGGCCGTCTCGTAGCCGTCCATGTCGGGCATCTGCACGTCCAAGATGATCGCCGCAAAAAGCTCGTGCTCGACCCAGCCGATGGCCTCCGCGCCTGAGGTCGCCCGGATCAAGGCATAGTCGGAGCGGCCCAAGACGGCTTCCAAGGACAGGAGGTTCGCCGGCTTGTCGTCGACGATGAGGATCTTCACCGGCGTCTTGTGGACCACAACCCCAGTGTACCCGGCCGTCCTCAAGAAGTCCTCTTGCCCAAACGCGCCCAGCACAAGTCCGTTGCCGCGCCGATATGGCGACGGCCCTTCCCCGCCTGTAAAATCGCACCCAGGCCCAGTGGATTCCCCAAGGAGAACGACATGCCCACCGTCCTCACGCTCGACCGCAAGAACCCGCTGCTCAAGCTCAACGCGCTCGGGCAGTCGATCTGGCTCGATTACATCCGGCGCAGCCTGATCGAATCCGGCGAGCTCCGACGCCTCGTCGAGGAGGACGGGGTGACGGGGGTGACGTCCAATCCCGCGATCTTCGAGAAAGCGATCACCGCCAGCGGCGACTACGCTCAAGCCCTGGCGAGGCTGCAAGCGCAGGGGCTCGAGGCGGCGCGGATCTACGAGCGCCTGGCCGTGCAGGACATCCAGGCGGCGGCCGACGTGCTGCGGCCCGTCTACGACCGCACGGCGCGGCGCGACGGCTACGTCAGCCTCGAGGTCTCGCCCTTCCTCGCGCACGATCGAGAAGCGACGCTGGCCGAGGCGCGGCGGCTCTGGCGGGCCGTCGGGCGCGACAACCTCATGATCAAGGTCCCCGCCACCGAGGAGGGCGCGGGGGCGGTGGAGGAGCTGATCTCCGATGGGCTGAACGTGAACGTGACGCTGCTCTTCTCGCGCAAGACGTACGAGCGCGTGGCCTGGGCGTACGTCGCGGGGCTCGAGCGCGCGCTCACGCGCGGCAAGGACATCCGCCGCATCGCCAGCGTCGCCAGCTTCTTCGTCAGCCGCATCGACACGGCGGTGGACGCCATGCTCGCGCGGCGCCTGGAAAGCGCAAGCGACCCCGCGGACCGCGCCCTGATCGAGAGCCTCATGGGGAAGGCCGCCGTCGCCAACGCCAAGCTCGCCCACGTCCTGTACAAGGAGGTCCTGCGCAGCGAGCGCTGGACCGTCCTCGAGGCGCGGGGCGCCCGGACGCAGCGCCTGCTCTGGGCCAGCACGGGCGTCAAGAACCCGAGCTACGGCGACGTGATGTACGCCGAGTCCTTGATCGGCCCGGACACGATCGACACGATGCCGCCGGCCACGCTCGACGCCTTTCGCGACCACGGCAAGCCCCGCCGGACGCTGGACGAGGACCTCGGCATGGCGGTCGAGGTGCTGCGCAACCTCGAGCTCCTCGGCATCTCTCTCGAGGAGGTGTCCGCGAAGGCCCTGCGAGACGGCGTGCGGCTCTTCGCCGAGCCCTTCGACAAGATCCTCGACGCCGTCGATCCCAAGCGCCGGACGCCGCCGCCGGCGGGCGTCGGGCGTCAGAGCTGGACGCTCCCTCCCAAGCTGGGGAAGGCCGTCGACGCCGCGCTGGCGGATTGGCGGGCCAGGGACAAGGCGCGCCGGCTTTGGGCGCGCGATCCCTCGCTCTGGACGCGGGGCGACGAGGACGACTGGATGGGCTGGCTCGACATCGTCGAGGCGCAAAGCGAGCGGATCGAGGAGCTGTACTCGCTGCAGGAGAAGGTCCGGCAAGAAGGGGTGACGCACGCTCTGCTCCTGGGCATGGGAGGCTCGAGCCTCGCCGCCGAGGTCTTCAAGAAGACCCTCGGCGCCGCGCCGGGCTATCCCGAGCTGGTCATCCTCGACTCCACCGATCCCGCCCAGGTCCGCGCGGCCGAGAAGAGCGTCGACCTCGCCCGCGCCGTGTTCATCGTATCGAGCAAGTCCGGAGGCACGCTGGAGCCGACGCTCTTCGCGCAATATTTCCTCGACCGGGCCAAGGCCGCGCTGGGCGAGGAGAGGGCCCGGCGCCGCTTCCTCGCCGTCACCGATCCGGGCTCCAAGCTCGAGGACTTCGCCAGGCGGGAGGGCTTCCGCCGCGTCTTTCACGGCGTGCGCAGCATCGGCGGCCGTTACTCGGCGCTCTCAGACTTCGGCCTCGTGCCCGCCGCCGTGATGGGCGCGGACCTGGGCAAGCTCCTCGACCGCGCTTACCGCATGGTGGTGGCCACGTCGAGCTGCGTGGCGCCGGAGGAGAACCCGGCCGTGCGCCTGGGCCTGCTGCTGGGGACGGCCGCCAAGCAGGGCCGCGACAAGGTGACGATGATCGCCTCGCCGGCCCTGGCCTCCTTCGGCGCCTGGACGGAGCAGCTCCTGGGCGAGTCCACGGGCAAGGACGGCCGCGGCCTCGTGCCGGTCGACCGAGAGCCGCTGGGGCCGCCGGAGGCTTACGGCGACGACCGGCTGTTCGTCTATCTCCGCCTGGAAGCGGCGCCGGACTCGGAGCAGGACGCAGCGGTGGCGCGCCTGGCGCAGGCCGGCCACCCGGTGGCGCGCATCGACGTGGTCGACGTCCTCGACCTGGGCCAGGAGTTCTTCCGCTGGGAGCTCGCCACGGCGGCGGCCTCGTCGGTCCTGCGCGTCCACCCGTTCAATCAGCCGGACGTGGAGGCCAGCAAGGTCGCCACGCACCGCTTGACCGACCAGTTCGAGGCGAGCGGGGAGCTGCCGCCCGAGGCGCCGTTCCTCGCGCAAGACGGCATGAAGCTCTTCGCCGACGCGGCGACGGCGCGGCGGCTCCTCAAGGCGGCCGCCAAGCCGCTGACGATCTCCTCGATCCTGCGCGCCCACCTCGACACGCTGCGGGCCGGGGATTACTTCGCCCTCCTCGCCTACCTCGAGATGAAGTGGGAGCACGAGGAGGAGCTGAGCGCGCTGCGCCTCATGGTGCGCGACGCCAAGCGCGTGGCGACTTGCGCGGGCTTCGGCCCGCGCTTCCTCCACTCCACGGGGCAGGTCTACAAGGGCGGCCCGGCGAGCGGCGTGTTCCTGCAGCTGACCTGCGACGACGCGCGGGACGTTTCAGTGCCGGGACGCAAGGCCACGTTTGGCGTAGTGAAGGCCGCGCAGGCGCGCGGGGACCTAGAGGTCCTCGGCCAGCGCGGGCGCCGCGCCCTGCGCGTGCATCTTGGCGCCGAACCCATGGAGGGGCTGCGCAAGCTGCATCGCGCGATGCGGCAGGCCCTGCCCAGGTAGGCGCGCGTCCTTTACGCGGCCGTTATGGCTCGGCGTCGCCTGCCTTGTTAAAGTGCCTTCCATGACCACAGCGACCAGGTTTCTCCATTCCGCGAGCTCGCGCAGATCGGTGCCCGAGGTGGCCTCGCTCCTCTCCGACGCCGTCTCTCGTCACGGCTTCAGGACCCTCGGCTCCTTCGATCTCCGGCAGAGGATGAACGAAGAGAAGGTCTCCTTCGAGCACGAGTGCCGGGTGTTCCATGTCTGCGATCCCCGCCAGGCGAAGGAGGTGCTCGAGAGGGACATCACGATCTCCGCCGTCATGCCGTGCCGGATCGCCGTTTACGAGGAGGAGGGGAAGACGGTCCTCACCGCCGTCAAGCCGCTGGCCTTGCTCTCCATCTTCGGCCATCCGGATCTCGAGGCGGTGGCGCAGGAGGTCGAGCGGAAGATGATCGCCATCATCGACGAGGCGGCCGCGGCTTAGGGACAGGGGCAAGACATGAGACCAGCGGAAACCGACGTCGCGCAGGGCCTGACGGACCAGGACGTGCAGCGCATGAACGCCTTTTGGCGCGCCTGCAACTACCTCTCGGTGGGGATGATCTATTTGCGAGACAACCCGCTGCTGCGCGAGCCGCTGAAGCCGGAGCACGTCAAGCGCCGCCTGCTCGGCCACTGGGGCGCCAGCCCGGCGCTGTCCTTCATCTGGACCCACCTGGACCGGATGATCGTCACGCACGACCTCGACGTCGTCTTCGTGGCCGGGCCGGGCCACGGCGCTCCCGGCGTCCTGGGGCCGGTCTACCTCGAGGGGACGTATTCCG
>CAZZGQ010000014.1:0-27611 GCA_964653765.1 uncultured Elusimicrobia bacterium
CTTTGCGAAGATTTCGCCGCCGGCAAGACGAAGCAGGCGGCGGCGGCGCACCTCGAGCTCTTCCCGCTCATCAAGGCGCTCTTCTGCGAGACAAATCCGATCCCGGTGAAGGCCGCGTTGGAGCTGATGGGCGTCTGCGGCGGCCAGCCGCGCCTGCCCCTGACGCCGCTGACCTCGGGCAACCGCGCGTTGCTCAAGCGCGAGCTGAAGGCGGCCGGGCTGCTCTAGGCGTCGGCGAGGGCGCGGATCTGCAGGTTCTGCAGCTCGGCGCGCCTCAAGAACTGCTCGAAACGCCAAAGGAACTCGCGCGCCTTCTCGTTGGCGGCCGACATCTCCGTCTGGAGGACGTGGTGCAGGTCGCAGACCTCTTTCCGCAGGCCGGGCGCTTCCGCGGCGTTCCAGATGACGTCGGAGCGGCAGTCGCAGAGACGCCCCAGGCGCGCGGGAGAGTGGTAGCCCGTCAGGAACGGCTCGAGGATGCCGAAGACCTCGGCTTCGAGCGGCAGGACGGCTTGAACCTCTCCCGTCGAGTCGACGAACTGGATGTCGAGCGCCATGTCGCCCGCAGTTGTACCGCGGACGGCCCGTCCAGGTCAATCAATTTGAAATATATCGATCGGGGCCCAGGACGTAGCCCCGGCCCACGCTCAGGATGCGGGCGCCGTGGCGTTCGCCGAGCAGCCGGCGCAAGCGGCTGACGTAGTTGCGCAGGGTGCCACGCGCGGCCGTCTCGGGATCGTCGGTGCGGTAAGCGATGCGGCTCAGGAAAGCCGCGTAGAGCTCGTTCTCCGGCACGACCTCGGGTGCCGCCTGGATGAGGAGCCGGAACGCGGCGAAAAAGCCCGGATCGAGCGTCACCACGAGCTCGCCGTACTCGTAGACGCCGCCCGTGCGGCCGTCGAGGCGCAGCGCGCCCGCATCCACCACGCCCTGAGCGCGGTCCTGCTGCTCGAGGATGGCCTGGAGGGCGGCGCGAAGCTCCGCCTCCGTATCGTGGCTCTTCTTGACGCAGTGCAGCGCGCGATGCCTGAAGGCGTCGGTGGCTTTCACCTTGGTGCCCGTCAGCAAGACCACGGGGATCGCCTGCAGGCGGGGCGACCTCTTGATCTCGTCGCAAAGGTCGAGCCCGCTGTCTTCGCCCAGCCGCAGGTCGAGCAGCAGGCAGCGCGGCAGCGGCCGGCAGCCGAGGACATAAGCCTTGAACTCGGCGCAATCGCGCACGCGCTTGATCGTAAGCCCCATGAAGCCCACCCAGCACTCGACGAGAGCGGCCCAGGCGTCGTCGTCCTCGACGTAGAGGATGTCGGCGCCGGGCTGCGACCTTTCGCCGCGCTTGCCGAACGGAAAGCCTGGAAGCGGGACGCCGCCGGGGTTCTCCTCGGCGGAGGCGAGAGCGGCCGCGATCTTCTCGAGAGCTTGGGGCATTTAGCGATTATATGACAGTGGTTCAAAATGGGACAAGCCACGCGCGTCACGGCTTCGTTTCCCGGCCCCTACAGCCCTCACGGTCGCGCCCTCTCTATAATCCAGGCATGAAAACCATTGCCCTTCTTCTCCTGCTTGCCGCTTGGGCCATTCCAGCCCTCGCGGCGGACGGCTCCGGTCTCGGGTCGGGCGACGTGACTCTCGGAGCCGGCGCCGTGCGCTACGAGCCGGGCGACGGCGATCCCCGCTGGGGCCCGAGAGGAACGGCGCGCTATTTCTTCAACGAGCGCTGGGCGGCGGAAGGCGCGCTTCAATACGTCAACGAAGCCTTCCCGAACGGCCTGACGGCGCACACGGGCGCGGTGCAGGGCACCCTGATGTACCTGTTCGGCCGCGGAGCGCTGCATGTCGAGCCCTTGGCCGGCGTGGGCGGCTATTTCTCGCGCGTCGACGGCAACGCCTTCCATCGCAACCTGGAGCGTTTCGCGCCGCACGTGGGCGTGGCGCTCGAGGCCTGGCTGGGCAAGGATCAGATCTGGAGCATCGCCGGCAGCTGGCGGCACGTCTGGCTGCCCGATCTCGACGAGGCCGGTAGCCATTTTCAGCGCGAGGGAGAGCAGATCGACATCGGTCTCACGCGGAAGTTCGGGAAGCTGAAGCGAAGCTAGCTCGCGTCGCCCGTGTCCGGGTCGGCGTGGGGCATGGGGATGCCCTTGCCGTCCTTCTTCGGGTGAGGATGGGAGAGCATCTCGCCCACCGTCACCTGGAGCGTCACCGACTGCTCGTCGCGCAGCACCGAGAGCGTCACCTTCTCGCCCGAAGCCTTGCTCTCGATCATCATGGCGAGCGCGCCGGCGCTCGCCTGAGCTCCGGGCGGCAGCGCTTGGCCGTTGACCGAGACGATCAGGTCGCCGGGCTGCAGGCCGGCCTTCTGCGCGGGAGAGCCGGGGCGCACCGCGTCCACCAGCACGCCCTGGGACGACAGCAGCGGGTTGCTCTTGTCGATGACGATGCCCAGCCAGCCGGGGCTGATCGTGCCGGTGGCCAGGTATTGCTGAAGGACGACCAGCACCTGCCCGGAGGCCCGCGCGTAGCTGATTCCCGCGAAGTTGCCGGTCTTGGAGAAGATCGCCGTGTTCACGCCGATGAAGTTGCCCTTCATGTCGAAGAGCCCGCCGCCGGAATTGCCCGGGTTGACGGCGGCGTCGTGCTGGATCGGGTAGGGACGGCGCTGGCTCTCGCCCAGGCCGCTGATGTGGCCGGCCGTCACCGTGAAGGGGAAGCCGAAGGGATGCCCCATCGCCACGATGGGCTGTCCTTCCTTGAGCTCGTCGCTGTCGCCGAAAGCCACGACAGGCCAGCCGCCCTCGGGAGCGTCCTCGAGCAGCTGCAGCAGGGCCAGATCGACCCGTTTGTTGGCGGCCAGCACCCGCGCCGGAGAGGACTCGCCGTTGCTCAGGCGCACCATCACGACGGCGCCAACGCCTACGGCGTCGATGACGTGGTTGTTCGTGACGATCAGGCCCGACGGATCGATGATCGAGCCCGAGCCGGTGCCGGCGCCGCCGGCGAAGCGCACGACGATCTGGACCTCGGCCGGCTTGTTCCTCTCCACGACCTGCTCTACGGTCAGGTCCTTATCGCCCGGCTTGGCCAGCGAGAGCTCGAGCTTGGGCTTCTGCGCCTCGGTCTGCGCCACGCCCGGAGCCTGGCTCATGGGGCCGGCGAGCAGCGTCGCCGCCACGAGGCCGGCTCCCACGGTCGCCGCGGCCGCGCCGCCCAGGGTCGCGGCCTTCTTGGCCAAGCCCCAACCGGTCGCGTTCTCGCGCAGGCGGCCGTAGAGGCCGTAGGCCAGGAACCCCACGGCCGCCAGCGGCACGAGCGTGCTGTAGAGGCCCGCGGCCTGCGTGGAGACGGCGGCGAGGGCGACGCCGGCCAGCAGCAGCGCGTTGTAGGAGAAGTGGGCGACGAGCGCCGGGACGAAGGAGCGGGTCTTGTAGGTGACGTAGGCGAGCGCCGCGCCGAGCGTCGCCGGGATCAGGAACGCGGCGGCGTTGAAGCCCCAGGCGGCCAGATGATCCGCGCCGAAGGCCAGGGCCGAGGCCGCGGCCGCGAGCGGGAAGGCCCAGCGCGAGAGCCCTTTCATCGCCGCGGGCGCCAGCGCAAGAGCCTTCTTCAAGCCGAAGATCTTGGCGTCATCGGCGCCGGAGAGGCGCGCTGCCAGCCAGTCCGCGGCGGGCCGCAGCGAGCGCAAGGCGATCACGGAGGCGCCGAAGAGCGCGACCTGGTAGTAAAGCGTCTCGAGCGCCACGGCCTTGGGCAGCTCGTAAAGGAGGAAGGTCACGGGCTCGGAGGAGAGCGCCTCGGCGATCTTATGCGGCCCCCAGTTCACGAGCAGCTCCATCCGGCTCTCGCCGGCGGCGGAGAAATCGGGCAGCCACGAGCCGATCACGGGCAGCTGGTTGAGCTTGGGCACGATCTGCGCGAACGTGGCCTGCCACGGCAGCAGCCCGCTCAGCGCCGAGACGCCCTGCCGCACGACCTCGGCCATGCCGGTGAGGTAGACGCCCCACTTCAGGCCGTACATGGCCTGCTGCTTGAGCGTCAGCGGGGCGTGGGACGGCCCATGATGGAAGTCTGAGGCGCTCGACGGATTGGGCGAAAAATGGTCGAGCGCCGATTTCCTGAGCCATTCGAGCGGAGCTCGAACGGCGGCAAGAACGCCGTCGTCGCGCCGTCCCTGCGCCGCCCCGTCGAAGGTGACATCGCCGGACGCCGCGTTCGGCGTCCGTCCGTTTTGGTCTTGAGCGCCGACGGCCGAGCGAAGCGAGGCGATCGCGTCGTTACCGACTGGCGTGGTTTGCGACGCGCCGGCCGCGGCAGCGGCCGCTACGCCGTTGGCGGCCGCCTCGGCCGGAGAGGCCACGACGGCCGCGTCAGCGGCCGAACCGACGCCGTTCATCGCCGAGGGAGCCAGCGCCTGCGGACCCGCGATGATGTCACCCGGCTGGGCGACCACGCCGCCGACGGCGGGAACGCCCTGCGTCCCCCGCCCCTGCTGCTCGGCCGCCCAGACGCCGGGCGGCACGGAAGCCGCCAGCAGCGACAACGACAGCACCGACGCCAGCAGGCGGCGCGGATCGTTCATCGATCTACTGCTGCGACCTTCACGGCCCGGGAGCCGTGGATGATGGAGTTGATGATGTCCTCCGGCGTGACCCGGTTGGTCCGCGCCGCGGCGCTCATCTTCAGGCGGTGGCGTAGCACGGGGATGGCGGCGCGCTGGATGTCGTCGGCATTGACGTAGTCGCGGCCGTCCATGAAGGCGAAGACGCGCGCCACGCGGCGCAGAGCGATCGAGGAACGCACGCCCGCTCCCATCACGACGTTGCCCTTCAGGTCGAACGTGTTGTCGGCGATCTTCGGATCGGTGGCACGCACTACCGCCAAGCTGTACTCCTTGATGTTCTCCGGGACCCGGATCTGCTGGATCATCTGGCGCAGCTCGAGGATCTTGGCCTCGTTCAGGACCTGCTTGAACTCCACGTCGGCGTCGCCGCTGCGCTCGTCGGTGATGCGCTTCTCCTCTTCCTTGGTCGGGCGCAGCATGACGATGGACATCAGGAAGCGGTCCTTTTCGGGCTCGAGCATCGGGTAGACGCCCTCGGTGTCGACCGGGTTCATCGTGCCCCAGACCGTGAAGGTCTTGGGCAGATCATACGTCGTATCGGCGACCGAGACCTTCCCTTCGGCCATGGGCTCGAGCAGGGCGGACTTCGTCTTCGGCACGCCGCGGTTGACCTCGTCGGCGAGGATGAGCGGCGCCTTGAAGATCGGGCCCTTCTTGACGCGGTACTCTCCGGTCTTCGGGTCCTTCTCCTCGTAGCCCACGATGTCGGAAGGCAGCATGTCGGGCTTGAACTGGATGCGGTGGCTGCCGATGCCGGAGACGGCCGCCACGGCCTTGGCGAGCTCGGTCTTGCCGAGGCCCGGATCGCCTTCCAGCAGGAGGTGGCCCTTCTTGTTCATCAGCGAGACGAAGGCGAGCGTGATCGCCTCCTTCTGGCCCACGATGCCGCCCGGCTTGCCGACCTCGTCCATGAACTCCTTGACGAGGTGGTGCTCGGCGGCGATGCGCTGCTGCAGCGTCGGCTCCGAGGCGGAGGCGGGAGCGGCGACGGCGACAGCGCCGGCTCCCCCGCTCAAGCGCATATCGGCCAAGTCGGCGCCGGCCGCGCTCAGGGCCTCGGCGCTGGCGGACGGGCCGCCCGAGGCGGCTTGGACGATCGGGGCGGCGATGCGGGTCGCCGTATCGGCGAGGCGGCCGACCTGGGCTTCCGGCGTCTGCGCCTGCGGGTTGACCGCGTCGAGATTGCCGTTGGCGCCGATGAGCGGGGCAAGCGCGGGGATGCCGGTCGTCGCCGGCATCGACATCCGGACGGTCATCGAGAAGTTGCCGAGCGGGACGGTCGGGGCGGACGGAGCCAGGCTCGGGACCTCGAGGGGCCCTTGCGCCTGCGCCACTCCCAGAATCAGCGAGACCGCCGCCGACGCCGTTGCGATCGTCATTGCGATGCGTGCCATATGTTTAGCTCCCCAGTTGCTGCGCCTGCCGGATCAGATCGTCGAGATGCCTGCCGTTGGTCGAGAGCGTCAGAGGCCGCGCGCCCGCCCGGTCGAAAGCACGCGCCAGCTGCACGCGCTCGAGCCGCGCCGCGTCGGCGTCCGCTCCCTCGCCGGACGACTCGCGCACCGCTCCCGTCTCGGAGTCGCGCACCTTGGTCGTGCCGAGGCCGACCAGCCCGCTCTTGTCGAGGCTGTCCTCGACGACGATGGGCAAGACGGCGTGGCCGCTGTCGGCGGCCGCGGCCAGCGAGTCGCCGGCCTTGCCGGCATCCACGAAATCGGAGATCGGGACCAATATGGAATGCGGCGGGTTCTGCGCCAGGTACTGGTCGATGCCGGCCTTGAGGTTGGTGCCCGTATGGCGCGGCTGATAAGTGGCCAAGTGCTGGAAGATGCGGCGCGCCTGCTCCTTGCCCGGCATCGGCTCGATGACGGACTCGACGCGGTCGGTGACGATCATCAGGCCCACGCTGCGCATGGCGCGCTGGCTGCCGCCGTCGGCGGCGGCGAAGGCCATCAGGCCGGCCGCGTCCTCGATGACGCGGCGCCGCGAGACGGCCTGGCTGCCCGTGCTCGCCGAGCCGCTCAGGTCCACCACCAGCATCAGCGGAGCGTCGCGCTCCTGCTCGAAGACCTTGTAATAGGTAGTGCCCATGCGCGCCGTCGCGGCGTGGTCGACGCGGCCCACGGCCTCACCGGGAGCAGGCGGAGCGGATTCAGCGTACTCCATGCCGTCGAGGCCCTTGAAGCGCGAGCGCAGGCTGCCGAAGAGGATGGAGTCGGCCACCTGATGGCCGTCGAGCTCGAGGAGATGCTCGCGCTCCTCCACCGCCTGCATCGAGCCGTTCGCTCGCGCGCGGGCGCGCAACGGCTTATGGAAGCCCAGCGCGAAGAAGGACCAGGCCATGGCCACGAGCGCCGCCGCCATCGCCGCCAGGGCGAGCTTGGGCTCCGGGCCGGCGAGGAAGAGCGCCAGCAGCGTGGGGATCGCCGCGCTCTGGAGCTTGCCGCCCGTCGAGGCCGCGGGCGCGGGAACGGGCGCGCCCATCCGGCGATGCATCTCGTCTCTGAGGCCGCGCAGGGCGATCAGCGCCTTCTCCACCCTCGCCTTCTCCTCGCCGGAGAACTTGTTGTCCGCCAGGCCCTTCTCGATGCGGGCGATCAGGGCGTCGAACTGGGCCGGGGTGTACGTCTTGGCGAAGTCGTAGCCGCTGCTCCACAGGTACGTGCGCGGCACGTCGTCAGGCTGGCCGAGCCCGGCGATGAACTCCTTCCAGCCCGTGACGCTGGAAGACAGGCCCGAGACGACCTGGGCGCCGAAGACCGGCAGGCCCGCCGCCTTCTTGGTCGCCGGATCGACCGACGACTTGAGGGCGACGATGGCGGCGCCGAGCGCCTTGCGCTCGAGGTCCGTCAGCGCCGTGGAGTTGCTCGACACGCGGCTCTGCTCGTCTAGGTTGCCGCTGGCGAGGACCTTCTCCATCAGCGGCAGCAGCATGACGATCTGCTCGTGCGTCAGCTTGCTCGGGAGCGAGCTGAGCCCGAGCTTCTGCGCCACCCAGCTGTTCCACGTCGAGCCGTTGAAGGGGCTGTTGAGCTGCGTGATGAGCTCGCTGGCCGTCGAGTCGACCATGGCTTCCATCGGATCGACGCCGTCGGCCGGGGCCTTGTCCATGCCGAGCGCGGCGGCGAGCTTGCCGAACGCCTGCAACGTCTTCTCCGCGTTGCCGAAATAGGCGGCGGTGCGGTCCTGATGCAGGTCGAACTGGTCGGCGCCGGCGCGGTTGGCGGCCTGATCGGCGAAGAGCTTGGCGGCCGCGTCGATCTGATCGCCGTAATAGTGGTCGAGATAGGCCTCGGTGGTGCCGTAGTGCACGTTCGGCGCCACGACGAAGCGGCCGTCCACGATCACGCTATCCACCGTGGGCTTGATCGTGCGCAGGCCCTGTCGGCCGGCGAGGATCTGGAAGCGCGTCGAGTTGCCGGTGGCGGACTCGCCCAGCTCGAGGGTCTTGGCCACCTGCTGGCCGAGCAGGCCCCAGAGGATGTCCTTGAAGCCCGGGGCGTCCTTGAGGGCGGGATGCTGCTCCAGTTGGCCGGCGATGGCGGCGATCGCCTGCTGCCGGTACATCAGCGCGGCGGCGATCTCATCGGCCGTCGTCGGCGACTTGCTCGGGTCCATGACGACGGCCGCCTCGAGCAGCGGCTGCAGCTTCTGGATATCCTCGGCGGTGATGTCCTTCTTGGCGGCCAAGGCCTCGAGCAGCAGCGGCACGTGGATGAGCCGGATCTCCGGGTCCTTGCCGTAGTTGTCGAGCGACATCTTGAGCATGTCGAGAGACTGCGAGGTGTTCTTCGGGTCGCGGATGACCTTGAGGACGGTGCGCACGGCCATCTGGCGGACGCCGTCGTTCTCGGAGCCGATCAGCTGGATCAGCGAGGCGAAGCTGTGCTTGTTCTTGAGCTCGCCCATGACCGAGATCGCGAACGCCATGCGCTGCTGGGCGGCCTGGTTCTTGGGATTCTTCTCGAGATCGGCGCTCAGGGCGGCCAGCATCTCGGGATCGTCGCGCTCGACCAGCGCCCGGATCAGCTTCTGCTGGATCTTGCCGTTGAGCTGGAAGATGATGTGCTGCCGGTACAGGAACATCAGCAGCTGGTTGGCCTTGTTGTCGGTGGAGCTGAGCAGCGTGTCGATGGCCTGCTCGACGGCGGGCGTGTCGGCGGAGGTCAGCGTCTCCCAGCGGCGCAGCAGCGGCAGCACGTCGTTCTCGATGCGCTTGTCCGTGTATTGCTGCGTCAGCAGGTAGGCGTCGCCGCCGAAGAAATCCTGCGAGACGCTCGCGCGCACGGCTTCGCGCTGGGCGTCCATCTTGATCACGTTCTGGACGCCGGCGCCGTTCCAGGCGACGCTGCCGAGAAGCAGCGCGCCGATGCCCGCCGCCACGGGCAGGGCCCGCAGGCGCTCCTTCCAGGTGCGCCGCGTCTTGGCGGGCGCGGACTCGAGCACGCGGTACGCCGCCTCGCGGGCCGGCTTGCTCGAGCTCTCCGCCAGGCGCTCGATATAGGCGCGCACGGCGGGATCGGCCAAGTCCTCGCGCTTGAAAAGCGCGGCCAAGCGCTGCGAGATCGGATCGGCGGACAGCCAGCCGACGGTCTGCGTCTTGGCCAGGATGCCGCGCAGGGTGTCGCGCAGCGGGTGGAGGCTGCGCTGATCGATGGAGGACAGCGCGCCGGCGATCTCGCGGCGCATGTCCGAGGAGTCCTCGTAGAGGTAAGCGGCGAGCAGCTTCTCGCGCCAGAGGTCGTCTTTCTCGTTGACGAGGGCGAGCAGGGAGCGCTGACGCTCGCGCGCCGCGGCGCGCTGGAAGCCCCGGCCGGCCTGAGCCCACTGGTCGAGGAAGCCGGTGAGGCGCTTGGCGTCGATCTCGCGGTCGTCGGCGCTCAGGAACACGCCGGCGGCGTCGCGGGCGACCAAGCGGCGCAGGGCGCCCGTGGAAACGAGAGCCAGGTTCAGCAGGCGGCGAGAGTACGCGCCGCCGGCGATGCGATCGGCCAGCCAGAAGCCCAGCATGAGCGACACGGCGAAGCCGAGGATCAGCTGCGGGCCGACGGAAGCGGGCAACAGCGGCGCCGCCCACAGCATCATGACGGGCCAGGAGAACGAGCGCAGCGTGGCGCGATCGTTCTTGGGCGCGTCCTCGAGCGGCTGCTTGGCGCGCAGCGCCAACGCGCCGATCAACGCGGCCACGCCGGGGATCATGAACGCGCCGCCCACGCTGTTGCGGACCGAGACGACCTCGGTGGGCTGCTTGGCGCCGGAGCGGGTGCGCTCGGCGGCGGCGATCTCCTTGAGGACGACGTCCATGCCTTTGCCGGCCTCGGCCATGAACGGCTTGCCGTTGCCGAGATAAGCGATCTTCTCGAGCGCCGCCGGGTTCATGCGGACGATCACGTCCTTGCCGCTCTGATCCTGGATGTATTTCGGCAGCTTCGGGTCCTTCGCGCGGACCTCGTCGGGGATGATCATCTTGGCGCCGGCCGAGCCGATGCCGATCGTGTAGACGCGCACGCCCTTGGCGACCGCCTCCTGGATGGCCTTGTACAGGTCCTTGGCCTCGTCGTCGCCCGTGGGAGACGGCAGCACGTCGCCGCCGTCGGTGGGGATCAGGATGACACGGTCGCGATCGCCCAGGTCGGGGGCGGTCTCGAAGACGACCAAGGCCTTCCGGATGCCGGCGGCGACGTTCGTGCCGCCTTGGAAGGCGAAGTTCTGCTCGCGCAGGTCGTAGAGCTGCTCGCGCGCGGAGTCGTAAGCGGCGGAGAGCATGCCGTTGCCGGCTTTGTCGGCCATCGGGACGATGGCGAGGCGGTCCAAGTGATTGGACTTCTCCAGGCCGCCGATCAGGCCGTCCAGGCTCGCCACCATGCGGTCGAAGCGGCCGTCTTCAGCGTGCACGACGCTGTTGGAGACGTCGGGCAGGATCACGATGTCGTGGCCGCCGCCGAAATTCGTGGCGACTTCCTTCGTGCCGATCCACGGGTCGGCCGCGGCGGCCCCCATCAGGGCGGCGGCCGTCACGCCGAGAGCGCCCTTGAGGAAGGCGCGGCGCGCCATCGGCGACTGGCCGAGGGATTCCGGCGCCAGGCCCGGGGCCTGCGCCTTGGCGCGGCGGTGCAGCTGCCAGGCGCGGAAGGCCATGAGGACGGGCAGCGCGACGACGGCGGCGGCCGTCCAGAGCAGCATCGTGGGATCGCCCCAGCCGTACGCCACCGTGGAAGCGGCGGCCTCGGCGGCGTGAGCCGTCGAGCTCAGCCCGGGGAAGAAGTTGGCCGCGCCGGCGCCGAGCGCCAGCGGGAGGGCCACGCTCCACATCTTGCCGAAGGTGCCCGGGTCGGGCGTCGGCGTCCCGCCGTTCTGCTCCTGAGCCTTCTCCAGCTCCTTGAGGATGTCGCCCGGCTTCTTCGAGGCGCCCTGCTGATTGCCGGCCTGGTCGCCGGGCTGCTGGTCCTGGCCTTCCTGCGGCTCGCCCGGCTGGCCCTGGCCCTTCTGCGGCTGGCCGTCCTGCTTCTGGCCGTCGCGACGCTGCTGGGCGCGGTCCTGCTGGCCCTTGGACTTTTGCTGCTGCTGCTTCTTCTGCTGCTGCTTTTGCTTCTGCTTCTTCTTGTCCTTCGAATCCTGGTCTTTATCCTGCTTCTGCTGGTCCTGCATCATGCGCTGGACGCGCTCGGCGTTCTGCTTGAGCTCGAGATCGTTCGGGGCGGCGCGCAGCGCCTGCCGCAGCATGAGATCGGCGCCTTCCAGGTCGCCGTCGATCAGGGCCGACCAGCCGAGCTGGTAGTAGATCCAGCCACGCAGGTCGTCCTTGCCCTGCTTCTGGGCCATCTCCAGGCCCTTGCGCAGGAAGCGCTCGGCGCGCTCCACGTCGCCCAAGGCGAGGAAGGACGTGCCGATGTCGGCGTAGATCTCCGGCATCTCCGGGTGCTCTTCGAGCGCCTTGAGGAAGCTCTTCATGGCGTCGAGCGGCTGGCCCTGCGCGTAGAGGCGGCGGCCTTCCTGCAGCTCGGGGATCGAGGAGAAAGGCTGGAGCGCCTTCGGCTGCGGCGTCAGCGACGGCTGCGCGGGCAGCGTCTGCGTCTGCGCGCTCGCGGGCGCGGGAGAGAGCAGGGCGATGCTGGCGGGGGCGGCATAGACGAGCAGGGTCGCCGCCACGCTCAGCACCTTGAGCGAAGGCCGGCGCATCAGCGGCACATGAGACAACGCCAGGCCGAGCACCGTCAGCCAGAACGCGAGCGCGGCGAGGCCGGGAGCGTAGTTCTTCTCCGTGACCTGCTGCGTGGGCTGCGGCGTCTTGATCTCCTTGCTGATGGCCATGTACACCTTGGCCAGCGCCTGAGGATCATCGGCGCGCGCGTACGTCCCGCCCGTGATGCCGGCGATCTGCTGGAGCACGTCCTCCTTCAGGTCGCTGGCGGGCAAGCCGATCGTGTAGATCTTGATGCCGTACATCTTGGCGATGCGCGCCGCGCCCAGCAGGTCGCCGGGCGAGTCGCCGTCGGTGGCGAAGCGGATGACCTTGGCCTGGTCGGGGCGGACCACGAGGTTCCAGACCGGCGAGCCTTCGGGCAGGGACTGGGCGTAGTGCAGCGCGGCCGTCAGGCCCTTCGTGCGCATGATCCTCTTGAGCTCGGCGGCCTCGGGGTGCTTGACCTCGTCGATGAGGACGATATTGCGCTTGAGGAACTGGTTGACGGTGATCTTGATCGCCAGCTCGATGTCGGTGCCGCCGCCCACCGTGATCTGCTTGAGCCCGGCCTTGTCGACCTTGAGATCGCTGGTCATCGGAACGACGACCGAGACCTTCGTGTCGAAGATGATCTCGCCGATCTGATTGGTGGCGCCCTTGGCCTGGTCGTCGAGGAACATCTCCTCGCCCGCCTTGGCGGCGTCGAGCTTGCTGATGCTGGTGCCCGTCATCGGGCTGCCCATGCTGCCCGAGCGGTCGAGCACGTCCAGGATCATCGTCACCGGCACCATGAGGGTCTGGCGGACCGCGGAGAACATGGGCTGGGCCGACGAGAGCGCTCCGGCGGTGAGCGCGCCGGCGAAAACGGCGCCGATCACCCAACGCTTGAGGCCGCTGAAGAAGCCGGGAGAGGCGAGCTTCGCCGTGGAGGCCACCGTGACGGCTCCGTCCTCCGAACGAGCGTTCTTGACGACGCGCCAGCCGACGAACACCAGGCCGAGCAGCAGCGCCAGGGCGTACTCGTTGCCCCAGTGCAGGCCGTCGAGCGCAGGCAGCAACGCCAAAGTGCCGACGCCGGCCGCGACGGCGCCGGATGAAGCGGAGGCGGGAGCCGGGGCGAGAAGGTCGACGACGCCGCGCGCCAGTGCCAGGTCCCGGGCCATCGTCGCCGCGTCGGCGGAAGCGCCGCCGAAGACGACGCGGTCGGCGCGGGCGAGAGCGGCCTCGAGCGCCTGGAGCTGCGCGGCGTCGAAGCGCCCGGAGCCCGCGGCGATCGCGGCGATCTGCTTGAACGTCAAGGCGTTGTCGGCGCGCAGGCCGAGGCGGTCGGTGATCAGCCGGCCCAGCGTCATTCCGAAGCCGCCGTAGAAGGCCTTGTCGGAGCCCTCGGCCGCCAGCCGGCCGAGCTGCTCGAGAGCCGCCAGGGCGGCCTGCCGCGCCGGCGACGGGCCGGCGGCGGGGGCGGTGGCCGGAGCGGCGAGCCCGCGCGCGCGTCTATAGAGGAGGGCGATCAGGCCCAGGAACGGCAGGCCGATCAGCCACCCCATCTGCCAGCCCTGCTGGACGAGCGGCTGCTTCGGCGGGTTGAAGTCGCCGTCCTTCCAGTTGGGCATCGGCAGCACGGGCTTGAACGTGGCCTCGAGCGCCGGCATGTTGAAGGAGACGCCGCCCGGCGCCTCCACGCGGAACGCGGGGACCTGGACCTTCGGCGAATCGCCGACGGGGATCTGCAGGATCTGGACCTGGACCTGGATCGTGGCTTCCTGGCCGGGCGCCAGCGTCAGGGCGTTGACCGAGACGGCCTTGATGGCGATGGCCGCCGGGGCGGCCTTCTCGAGCACGGCGCGCAGGTCGGCGATCTTCTGCTCGGCTTGTCCGTCGTTCTTGAGGGTGAGCGTGACGGAGATGCTGTCGCCGATCGCCGCGGTCTGCGCGGCGGCGGCGGCCTTCGCGGAGAGCGTGACCGGCAGATTGACCTGCGCGGGCGTCTCGTCGGCGACGGGCGCGGCGGCCGGAGCGGCGGCCAGCTGGAGGGTCGCGGCCGGACGGATCAACGGGTGGCTCGAGGCCGCGGTGGGGCCGGCGGCCACGGCCAAGCCGAGAGCCGCCGCCATGGCGGCCTTCCTCAGGCTGAAGAAGGACGAGATCTCGCCGGCCACGCGCTGCATGGCGCCGGCGCGGGCCACGCGCGAAGGCGCGGGCGCGAACGCGGCGACGTCGGACGGGGCCGAGACGTCGGCGGCAGCCTCGGCGGAAACGACGGCGGCAGGCGCGGAAAGGTCGGAAGCGTCGGAGGTCTGCGGGGCCGAGACGCCCGTCAGGGGCAACGCCTGCGGCAGGCTAGGGATCGCCTGGATCGAGGAGAGGCCGGCGGCGCCGGAGCGCGGCGCCACCGACGGAGCGGCATCGCTCGAGAGCGTGGCCGCCATCGCCTGATAGCAGGGAAGGCCCGGGGATAGGACGACCAACGACAAAGCGACCACGGCCGCGATCAAGCGACGAATCATGATCCCAGTCTATGACATAGATCAACTCTTCCAGTGAGCCGGAGGGCCCAGGCCGAGACTTCTTAAATGGCCCTGAAAAGGATAGACCCATGGTCCCGGTGATGATAGGACCATGGGGTTTTTCTCGACGGAGGTTGAGCTCTTATTTTCTCACGGCCACGGCTTCGATCTCGACTCCGGCGCCTTTCGGGAGGGCCGCCACCTGGATGGTGGCGCGCGCGGGATGCGGCGCCGAGAAGCGCTTGGCGTACGCTTCGTTCATGGCGGCGAACTGAGACAGGTCGGTCATGAAGACCGTGGTCTTCACGACGTCCGCCAAGGACAGGCTCGCGGCCTTGAGGATGGCCTCGACGTTGTCGAGGCAGCGCGTCGTCTGGGCGGCGACGCCCCCCTCGACGAGCGTCCCGTCGGGCTTGGCCGGGATCTGCCCGGACACGAACACCAGGCCGCCGATGTCGACGGCCTGGGAGTAGGGCCCGATCGCTTGCGGCGCGTCCTGCGTGGCGACGGGGACCTTCACCGGAGCGTCGCCAGCAGGGCGTGGTTGGTCTTGTGCAGGCGCAGCATGTCCGTGAAGAGCTTGAGGCTCTCGATGTCGCCCTTGTCGGCCAACGCCCGGCGCAGCTTCCAGACCTGCTCGAGATTCTCGGGACCGAGCAGCTTCTCTTCCTTGCGGGTGCCGGACTCGCGGACTTTCATCGCGGGGAAGATGCGCATCTCCGCGGCTTGGCGCGAGAGGACCAGCTCCATGTTGCCGGTGCCCTTGAACTCCTGGAAGATGACCTCGTCCATGCGGCTGCCCGTATCGACGAGGATGGTGGCCAGGATGGTGAGGCTGCCGCCCTCCTCCAGCTTGCGCGCGCAGCCGAAGAAGCGCCGCGGCACTTCCATCGCGCGGCTGTCCAAGCCCCCCGACATCGTGCGCTGGCCGGTGGCGAACTGGTTGTGCACGCGGGCCAGGCGCGTCAGCGAGTCGAGCAGGATGAAGACGTCCTTGCCCTCGGAGGCCTCGGTGACGGCCTTGCGGATCAGCTCATCGGCCACCGCCACGTGCCGGTCATACGACTGGTCGCTGGAGGAGGCGACGACCTCGGCTTTCACCGAGCGCTTGAAGTCGGTGACCTCCTCGGGGCGCTCGTCGATCAGCAGCACGTACTGCTTGATGTCGGGGTAGCCTCCGGAGACGGCGTTGCTGATGGCCTTGAGGAAGGTCGTCTTGCCGGCCTTCGGCGGGGCGACGATCAGGCCGCGCGTGCCGCAGCCGATCGGGCAAAGGATATCCATAGCACGGACGGATACGTCCGTGCTGCCCTTCTCGAGCTGGATCCAAGGCTGCGGGTCGATGGGCGTCTTCGACATGAACATCTTCTCGGCCTCGCTGGGGCCCTTTTGGATGTCGCGCGCGGTCTGGCGCTGCTGCCGCATCTGCTGATGCTGTTGGCTTTGCCCATGCTGGCCGCCCTGGCGGTGCTGCCCGTGCTGGCCCTGGAACTGCTGGTGCTGGCCGTGCTGACCGTGCTGGCCGCCCCCGCCGCCCCCGCCGCGACGGCGCCGCCGCCGATGCCGGCCGCCGAAATGCTGATGGCCGCCGCCGTGGCCGCCGCCCTGCCCGGGTTGTTGTCCGCCGCCGCCGCCTTGCTGTCCGTCGTTCATGGTTTTCCTCTTACCTGCGCATCTCCGTCTTGTCCCACCACTGCTCGGCCTCCGGGAACATCCCGGGCCAATGCAGATCCAAAGCTTTGATCACGTGCCCCATGATGCCGCAAGCGGCGCGCAGGGCCTCTTCGGATGAGACGCCTTTTTCGGCGTTCCCCGCGAAGACGTGGCCCCAGGGCAGCCCCTGGGCGTTGGCGTGCAGATGATCGTAACACGACATCAGAGCGCGCTCCTCGAGGGCGCTCTGGAAGCCGAGGTGCTTCATGCGCTCGCGCAGACGCGGAGTGCTCCACAAGCGGTCCCAGTCGGCGTCGCGGTGATGCTCGAAGAACTCTCGCGCGCGCTTCTCCCCGTCCTTCTCGGCGATCCAGCGCATCTCCACGGCCAGCTGCAGCAGCGAGCGCAGCAGCGGCAGACCCTCGTTGGCGTGGTTGTTGAGCGCCAGCAGCATCAAGGCGTTGGACACGGCGACGCAGCGGCTGGCGAGCATCATGAGCGCGCGCTGGGTCACGTCCGTCGAGGACAGGCGCCGGCCGACCTGGGAGAAGCCGTTGTCGATGCGCGATTTCGCCAAGCCTAGCAGCTGGACGTAGCGTTCCTGTGTCTTACTCAAGGCTCTTCAGCTCCACGTTGCGGACGGTCGCGCCGAGGAATCGTTGGGACAGCTTCACGAAAGTGCTCGGCGAATCGGAGACGTAGAACTTGTGCTGGCCCTTGCCTTTCAACTTGCGAAGGTTTCGCTCGGCCAGGAGCCACTTCGTCTGGTGGGCGGTCTCCTCGGCCGAGTCGATCAAGGTCACCGAAGGGCCCATCACTTTCTGGATGATCGGCTTCAGCACTGGATAATGGGTGCAGCCAAGGATCAGGACATCGGGTTTCGCGCCGCGGAGCGGCGCGAGGTACCGATGCGCCACCTCCGTCGTGATCGCATCGTCCCACCAGCCTTCCTCGACGAGCGGGACGAACAGCGGGCAGGCGGCGGCCGACACCGCCACGCGCGGCAGCCGGCGCTTGAGCGCCGACTGGTACGCGCCCGAGCGGATCGTGGCCTCGGTGCCGATCACGCCCACGCGGCGGCGCGCCGCGGCCTTGGCGGCGGCCTGCGCGCCCGCCGCGACCACGCCCACGACCGGGACGTCCACGGCCTTCTCGATCGCCGGCAGCGCCAGCGCCGAAGACGTATTGCAGGCGACGACGAGGGCCTTGATGCGCTGCTTCGCGAGGAAGCGCGCCACGGCCACCGAATACCGCGTCACCGCCTCCTTAGACTTCGAGCCGTAGGGGACGTGAGCGGTGTCGCCGAAGTAGATCAGGCTCTCCTGGGGCATGCTGCGCTCCAGGGCCTTGAAGACGGTCAGGCCGCCCAGGCCGGAGTCGAAGACGCCGATGGGGCGCTCGAAGGGCTTCATTTGCCCGCTCCCGCCAGCCAGCCCTGGCGCTTGGCGTAGTCCAGGATGCCCGCGTACACGCCGTCGACGAGCTTGCGCCGGTACTTGATCGATTGGAGCTTGGCCTCGTCGCGCTTGTTGCTGATGTAGGCCATCTCGAAGAGCACGGCGGGGGCGTGCGTGCCGCGCAGCACGTAGAAGCCGGCTTGCTTGACGCCGTTGTCGGCGATGTCGAGGCGCCTCTGCAGCTCCTTGGCCATGAGGCCGGCCAGCTCCGAGCCGGCGTTGACGTTCTCCGTCTTGCTCATCTCCATGAGCAGCAGCTCCGCGTCCGTGTCCTGCTTGGTCTTGCCCTCGAGCTCGACGACGGAGTTCTCGAAGTCGGCGAGCTGCTGCGCGACCGGATCGGTGGCCTTCTCGTTGAGGAAATACACCTCGAAGCCGTTGTCCCGCGGGTGCGGGGAAGCGTTGCAGTGCAGCGAGACGAAGAGGTCGGCGCCGAACTCGTTGGCCAGCCGCGAGCGATCGGAAAGAGGCACGAAGGTGTCGTCGGCGCGCGTGAGCATCACGTCGAAGGTCCCTTCTTCCTTCAGCAGCTTGGCGAGGTCCAGCGCCGCCCTGAGATTGATCTCCTTCTCCTCGGTGCCCCGCGCTCCGGTGGCGCCCGGGTCCTTGCCGCCGTGACCGGCGTCGATGACGATCTTGCGGCGGGCATGCTCGCCCTTGACGATCACGGGGCCGACCGACGGCATCGTCGCGACGGGCGTGGAGACGGCCGGCGCCTGCGAAGGCGCCGGCGGCGGCGCGGGAGCGGGCGCCTTGGCCACCTCGGGCGAAGGCGCTTCCGCCTCCTCCTGCGTCGGCACGATGCCGGCCTTGAAGACGTCGACGACGAGCCGCCGCGGATTCTTGAAGGTCCGCGCCTGCCACTGCAGCGCCTGCTTGGCGAACTTGATCGAGAGCTTGGCCGCCTTCGCCTGCTGCGTGAGCGAGTAGTAGCCCACGATGCCGTCGTCGATGTCGGCCTGCTCGCTGCCCGAGATCGTGCCGAGCGGGAAGGAGACCTCGAGGCCGCCGAGGCCGCGGGCCTGCGCCGAGAACTGCGCTCGCGGCGCCAGCTCCAGGCTCAGGCGCGTGTAGTCCTTGTACGAGAACCAGCGCACCTCGCCCACGGTGGCTCGCTTGTCGACGGTGAGCAGGCGGGTGCGCGGATTGAAGGTGGTGTCCGAGCCCGCCCAGTCCGAGAACGAGTCCCCTTCGAAGAACGACACGGGGATGAAGGCCTGGGAGGTCCGCAGCAGCACTCCAGAGTCCATCGTCACCATCGTCCCGCCCACCTGGACGTGCGGCGAGCCCACCACGAACTGCAGCGCCCGCCCGCGCAGCGAGAGCTGCACCCGGCCGGAGACCGGGTACCAGTACACTTGGCCGCCGTAAAGCTGGCCGGCGCCCTTGGCGTCGAGATAGTAGTTGGTGCCTACCTTATAAGCGTTCACGGGATCGCGGTACTCGCCGTTGACGACGACCGAGACCTCCTCGGCGCGCAGCGCCGGAGAAAGCAGCAGCGTCAACGACAAGAGCAGCAGCCTCCTCATCTACTCCAGGACGATGCGGTAATCCTCCCACTTGAGGCTGGCGTCGCTCTGCACCTTCACCGAGCGCTGGCAGTTCTTCTCCAGCAGCGCGTGCTGCTGGCGGAACTGATCGGCCAGGCCGGGATGCAGGTGGACGCGGCAGGTGCCGTTGGGCCGCCCGCCGGTCATCTCCATGATCTCGCGCTGGATGCGGATGCGGATCGTCTCCGCGCTCAGCACGCGGCCCGCTCCTTTGCACTCGGCGCACTCGTCGGTGATCAGGCGCACCGTCGATTCGCGCTTGCGCTCGCGGGTCATCTCGATGAGGCCCAGGCGCGTGATCGGCAGGATGCGGATCTTGGCGCGGTCGGACTTCACCGCCTGAGCGAACGCCTCCATGACCTTGTTGCGGTTGGAGGCCTTGCGCATGTCGATGAAGTCGACGACGATGATGCCGCCGATGTTGCGCAGGCGCAGCTGCTTGGCGACCTCGTTGGCGGCCTCGACGTTGGTGGCCGTCACCGTCTCTTCCTGGGACTTGCTGCCCGTGAAGCGGCCGGTGTTGACGTCGATGGCGCAGAGCGACTCCGCCTCTTGGATCACGATCGAGCCGCCGTTGGGCAACGGCACCTTCGTGCGGCGCAAACCCTCGATGTCGGACTCGAGGTTGAAGGCCTTGAAGATGGGCGTGCGCGCGTCGTAGTAGCGCACGCGCTCCTTGAGCTCCGGCGAGATGCCCTCGATGAACTCGACCACGCGCTGGTAGGCCTGCTTGTTGTCGAGCAGGTAGACGTAGACCTCATCGGAGAGGATGTCGCGCGCGACCTGCAGCGTGACGTCGAGGTCCTTGTGCAGCAGCGCCGGCGGCTTCTGCGACTCCATCTTCTTCTGCACGGATTGCCACGTGGCCCAAAGGTACTTCACCTCTCGCTCCAGGTCCTCCGCGCTCGCGCCTTCGGCTTCCGTGCGCACGACGATGCCCTTGCCGCCCAGTATCTCGGCGACCAGGCGATCGACGATCTCGCCCAGGCGCTTGCGCTCGGCGGGATCCTCGATGTGCTTGGAGATGCCCACGTAGTTCTGGAACGGAGTGAAGACGAGGAAGCGCCCGGGCAGCGAGATGTCCATCGTCACCTTCATGCCCTTGGTGCTGATGGCCTCCTTGGCGACCTGGACCATGATCTCCTGGCCCTTCTTCAGCGTGACGTCGATGGCCGCGCCGCGCTCGCCGAGCACGTCGGAGATGTAGAGGTAGGCGTTCTTCTCGAAGCCGATGTTGACGAAAGCCGAGGAGATGCCGGGAAGGACGTTCTCGACGACGCCTTTATAGACGTTGCCGACGATCGATTCCTCGCTCTTGCGCTCCCAGAGCAGCTCGGCCAATTTCCCATCCTCCAAGATGGCGACGCGGGTCTCCTCGGTGGACGTGTTCGCGAGAAGCTCGCGCTTGACGGGCTTCTTGGGCTTCTCGGCCCGGTGATGCACGTGCTCGCCGCGCTCGCCGCGATGGCGGTCGTGACGATCGTGCCTATCGTGCCGCTCGCGGTTGTCGACGGCCTCGTCGGCGCGCGGATGCTCGCCGCGACGATCGTCGCGGTGACGCTGCTGCTGCTCGCCCCCCCGCTGCTCGCCGCCGCGTCCCTGCTCCTCGCGACGCCGGCGTTCGCGCTCCGCGTCGTCACGACGTCTATCCTGGTGGCGATCGTCGCGCTCCGCGCCGCCTCGCGGCGCGGAGCCTTGCCGCTGCTGTTGGCGCTGCTGTTGCCGTTGGCGATGCTCTTCGCGTCGGCGCATCCCTTCCTCGCGCCGGCGCTGACGCTCCTCATCGGACAGCGGCGGGCGGTTGCCGCGCTGATTCTGCTGCTGCCCCTGCTTTTGCTGGGGCTGCTGTCCCTCCGCGCCGGGCTGCGCCTGCTGTCCTTCGGCCGCCGGCTGCCCCGGTTGCGGTTGTTGTCCGGGCTGCGCCTGCTGGCCTTGCTGCTGCTGGCCCTGGCCGCGACCGCCGCGACCGCGCCGGCGACGCCGCCGTCGTCCGGTCCGCTCGCCCGGCTGACCCTGCTGCTGGCCGTTCTGGCCGGCCTGCGGCTGGCCCGGGACGGATGGCTGGGCTTCGGCCGTCTCGGGGCCGTCGTCGTCGCCTTCGTCGGAATCGGCCGGCGAGGAAACCTGGGACGGCGCGGCATGTTCTGGAACATGCTGCGGCGGCTGCGCCGCCGCTTCGGTGCGCTCCGCGCGAGCCGGCTCCGCCGGCCGAGGCGCGGGCTGCTCCGGCGCCGGAGGCGCCGGCGGAGGCGTGCTGGCGTCCACGACGCGCTCCAGCTTGGGCGCTTCCGTGGTCTGAGAATCTTTTTGTTCGTTCGACATGAGGGTCTCCTAAAGCAACGCGTAGCGGCGGGAGTAGATGTTGGCGATGATGCCCAGCGACCACATGGTGATCACGAGGCTCGATCCGCCGTATGAGATCAACGGCAAAGGGATGCCGGCGACGGGCATGAGGCCCAGGCACATGCCCACGTTGAGCACGAGCTCGAAGGCGAACATGGTGGCGAAGCCGGCGCAGACGAGAAAGCCGTAACGATCGCGGGAAGCGCGCCCCACGCAAACGATGCGCCAGATCAAGATCAGGTACAGGGCCAAAATGGTCACCGCGCCCACGAAGCCCAGCTCTTCGCCGACGACGGCATAGATGAAGTCCGTGTGGCGCTCCGGCAGGAAGCCGAGCTGGGATTGGGTGCCGTTGAACAGGCCCTTGCCCCAGGGTCCGCCGGAGCCGATGGCGATCTGCGATTGGCGGACGTGGTAGGCCGCGCCCTGGATGTCCGACTCCGGCGCGACGTAGGCCACGAAGCGGTTGCGCTGGTAGCTCTTCATGGTCTTGTTGACCAAGATGCCCGTGACGACGCCGGCCGCGAGCACGACCGGGAGGGCCACGAAGTAGACCGTCTTGGCGTGCATGCGCAGCATCACCGAGAGCCGCCAAGCGGCCAAGCAGGCCAGCGTCGCGCCGATCAGGAGGGCCGCCGTCGCCCCCCCGAGGCGCGAGGTCTGCAGCAGGAAGTGGGCGAGACCGTGGGTGGCGTTGGGGTAATGGAACTGGAGGTACGCGTACATCAGCGGCATCGAGATCGTCGTCGCGGCGTAGCCCATCGCCACGAGCAGGTGCAGGGCGTCCGCTCCGGCGCAGAAGAACATGCCGAACATGATGGGCATGAAGGTCAGCGCGGTCGAGAAGTCGGGCTGCTTGAGGATGAGCATCAGGATGGGCGCCACGATGCCCATGGCCAGCAGGATCGTCGAGAAGTCGCGGATGCGGCGCGAGCGATAGTCCAAGAAAGCGGCCAAAATCAAGACGATGGCTATGCGCGCCAATTCGGCGGGCTGGAACGTGAAGAAGCCCAGGTGCAGCCACGCCTTGTGGCCCTTGTGGACGCTGCCGACCAGCAGCACGGCCAGCAGCGAGAGCAGCACGCCGAGGTAGACGACCTTGGCCTGGTCCTCGAAGATCTGGTAGTTGAAGCCCAAGCCGAAGAGGAAGAGGGTCGTCCCCATCACGAGCGCCATCAAGTGCGTGCGCACGATGCTGGCGTAAGAAGGGACCGGGCTTGCCGCCGAGAAGATCGCCAGCGTGCCCATGACGACCAGGCCTCCCGCCGCGAACAAGAAGGGCCAGTCGATGCGGCCGCGGGCGCCGGACTCCACTTTGATCGGCATCAGAGCGTCCTCGCGCCGGGGACGGGCGCCGCCGGCCGCGGCAGGCCGGGAGGAAGGGCGGGCTTGCCGGGCTTCTTCTCGTCGACGTGATAATACGCGGCGAAGATCTCGTGGGCGATCGGCGGCGCCACGTCGGAGGAGTGGCCGCCGTTCTCGACGAGGACGGCGACGGCGACTTTCGCCGCTTCGCCGGGCTTGTTGGCGAAGCCGATGAACCAGGAATGGTCGTCGCCGAGCGGGTTCTGGGCCGTGCCCGTCTTGCCGCGGACCTCGAGCCCGGCGGTGATGGCGCGGTGAGCCGTGCCCCTCGAGCCGTTCACGACCAGCTGCATGCCCTGCTCGATCAGGTCCCAGGTGGATTGCTTGAGCGTGATCGTGTTCATCTTCTCGGGCTTCTGGACGTAGTCGGGGCGGCCGTCGTTGTACTCGATGCGATCGGTGTAGTGCGGGCGCCAGATCGTGCCCCGGTTGGCGAGCGCGGCCGCGACGACGGCCATCTGCATCGGCGTCACGAGCAGCTCGCCCTGGCCGATGGAGAGGTTGACGGTGTCGCCGTCGTACCAGGACCGGCCGACCGAAGCGCGCGTCTCGGGCCCGAACAGGTGGCCGCCCTTCTCGCCCGGCAGGGCCACCCGCGTCTTGGAGCCCAGGCCGAAGAGCTTTTCGTAGCGCTCGATCCTGTCGCCTCCCATCGCGAGGCCGATCGTGTAGAAGTACACGTCGCAAGAGCTCTCCAGGCCTTCCAGGAATCCCACGGAACCGTGGCCCTTGTGGTCCCAGCACTTGAACATCTTCTTGCCGAGCATGAAGAAGCCGGGGCAGAAGACCGTCTTCGACGGATTGATGCGCCCGTCGTCGAGGCCGGCGGCGCTGACGATGGGCTTGAACGTCGAGCCGGGCTGGTACGTGCCGCCGACGGCGTGGTTGAGCTCGACGAGCTGGCTGATCTGCTTCTTGACGACCTCGGGGTCGGAGGACAGCAGCGCGTTGGGGTCGAAGTCGGGCGCCGAGGAAAGGGCGAGGATCGCGCCGGTCTCGGGATCGATGGCCACCACGGCGCCGCGGCCCGTCTTGGAGCGGCGCAGCGCCTCATCCGCCGCCTTCTGGGTGGCCGCGTCGATCGTCAGATGGATGTTGCTTCCGGGCTGCCACTCCACGCGCTCGAGCACGCGCTTGAGCCGGCCCTGGGCGTCCACTTCCATGCGGATGCCGCCGTCGCGGCCGCGCAGCTCGTTCTCGAAGATGCCCTCGATGCCGAGCCGGCCGATGCGCCCGTCCGGGCGATAGCCCTTGTTCTTGAGCTCCTTCCACCGGCGAGCGTCGATGCGGCCCATGTAGCCGATCAGATGGCTGGCGAAGCGGCCAAATGGATAATAACGGCGGGCCTCAACAATCAGGTCCACGCCTGGGTATAGAGTCTTGAGCTCGGAGAGCCGAAACATCGTCTGCTGCGGCAGGTTTTCCGCGAGACGGATCGCTGTCTCCTCGTGCACGGCCGTCTGCAGCCGGTCGAAGAGCTCGTTGGGGTCCTGCTTGAGCTCCTTGCCCAAGGCCTCGGCCAGCGGACGCATGTCGACGCGATCCTGATGGCGGCCGGGCATGTAGATCAGCGAGAACGCCGGCATGCTCGTGGCCACGGGGATGCCGTTCTTGTCGTAGACGCGGCCGCGCGGCGCGGTCTGATAGATGATCTGGGAGCGGTTGCGCTCGGCGGCCAGCTTGTACTCGACGTTCTCGATGATCTGGAGCTGCACGAGCCGAGCCCCCAAAGCGGCGCCGGCGAGCAGGAAGATCGTCCAGAGCAGGTTCAGCCGCGGCACGAAGGCGGTGTTGCCCTGGGTCATCGAGCTCATCGCGCCGGCTCCAGCCAGCTCTCCCAAAGGACGAAGACGACCAGCGTCACGAGGCAGTTGTAGATGGGGTCCACCACGAACGGGATCCAGCCGACCCAGGTGAAGGCCTTCAGGAAGACCAAGCCCACGAGGCCGAGGAACAAGAAGTAGCCCAAGGTGATGCCGAAGACCATGAGGCACTGCGGGGCCAGGCCGAGCAGGTCGATCTGCCGGCGCATCGAGCCCGTGCCGTAGGCGATCAAAGTCAGAGCCAGCGCGTTGGCGCCGATGAGCCGCGCGCTCAGCACGTCCAGGAAGAGCCCCCAGAAGAAGCCCAGCACCATCGCGCGCAGCGCGCCGTAGCGGGCGGCGATCGTCACCGTGAGGACCAGCAGCAGCTGCGGCGCCGCGCCCGCGATCGCGCCGTGGGCCGACCACCACCATTGCACGAACATCGCGCCGACGAAGATCGTCAGCAGCCGGATGAGCTGCCTCACTGGCCGCCCCCCTGCGAGTCGGAGGAGTCGTCCTCGGAAGGCGCGGGCTTGTCGGCTTCCATCGCCGCGCGGGCGCTCTCGGCCAGCTTCGCGGAGACCGACGCCTGCCTGAGGATCATCACTTCGTCGAGGCTCGAGGCTCCGACAGCCGGCCGGACTTCCACCGATTGGAAGGCCAGGAACGGATCCAGGGCGTAGACGCTGGAGACCGTGCCCAACAGCACGTCCGACGGGAAGGTCGCCGAGGTGGGAGACGTGTAGACGAGGTCGCCCGTATGGACCTGGGCGTCGGGCGAGAGATAGTTCATGCGCAGGCTGGAACGGCCCTGGCCTTGGAGAAGACCTTCGTAGATGGGAGGCCGCTCTCCGTCGGGAGCGGTCGTCGAGGGCGAGACGACGTAGGAGGCCGCCGAGGAGAGCTCATCCGTGAGCAGCAGCACGACGGCGCTGCGCGGCCGCACGTCCGTGACCCGGCCGATCGCCACCACCCGGCCGCCGTCGTTGCCGAGGACGGGAGCGTTGAGGGCCACGCCGTCTTCCGAGCCGGCGTCCACCGTGATCGAGGCGTACCAATGCAGGGGATCGCGCTCGAGCACGTGCGCCCAGAGCGCGGCACGGCCGGACGGAGACTTGAGGCTCAACGCCGCGCGCAGCCTGGCGTTCTCCGCCGTCAGCGAATCGACCTGACTCTTGAGCCATTCGACCTGCTTGAGCTGGCCTTTGAGGGCCTGATTGTCCATGTCGGCGGCGATCAGGTCGCGCAGGCGGCCCGGAGCGTCGGCGAAACGGTCGAAGCCTTTTTCGCCGACGTACGGGATCGGCGTGAGCACGTAGGTCGCCGTCGCCTTGAACGCGCGGACCGGCCCCGACAACGGCAGGGACAGAAGCGTCAGCGAAATGATCGTGAACGACGCGAGCAGGTAGTTAGCGGCGCGGTTTTCGCGATGCATACGGCCCGCGCCGCTTGCGGCGCGGAATTTTAAGCGTCGTTGTTCCTTTTAAACCCTGCTAAACGCGGGGTTCGTGCCAGGCCGTATCGGCGGGATTTGGAGGGCTGAACTAACTGCCACGATAGCGATAAGACGTGACGAATTCCGGCCGCCGATCACCGATGTGATCGAGCTCTTCCAGGAATTTTCCCGTCCCCATCGCCACGCAGCTCAGAGGATCCGCGGCGCGATGCACCGGCAGCTCGGTCTCCTGCCGGATGAGGTCGGGTAGACCTCTCAGCAAAGATCCGCCGCCTGCGAGCATGATTCCGCGGTCCACCAAATCTGCAGCCAATTCCGCCGGAGTCTCCTCCAGCGTATTCTTGATCACGTCGAGGATCAACTGCACGGGCTCCATCAGCGCCTGGC
Organism: uncultured Elusimicrobia bacterium; assembly: GCA_964653765.1. Lineage (GTDB taxonomy): Bacteria > Elusimicrobiota > Elusimicrobia > UBA1565 > UBA9628 > JAGWUP01. Next base: position 26,322 of record CAZZGQ010000014.1, read on the forward strand.
GAACCTCTTCGCTCGTGATCAAGACGGTCTTCGGAAGGCCGGTGGCCTGATCCCGGCCCTTCACTTCCATCGTCTTCTCTTCCTTGAGCGGGAACACCGAGCCGATCTGGATCTTCACGTCCTCGGAGGTGGTCTCGCCGATCAGAAGGTTGTACTTGCGCCGGAAGTGCATCATGACGGCTTCGTCCATCTCATCTCCGGCGATGTCGATGGACTTGCTGACGACGAGGCCGCCCAACGAGATGACGGCGGCTTCCGTCGTGCCGCCGCCGATGTCCACGATGAAGTTGCCGTGGGGCTCGGCGATCGGCAGGTCGGCGCCGATGGCAGCGGCCATCGGCTCCTCGATCAGGTACACCTCGCGCGCGCCGGCCTGCTCGGCCGACTCCTGCACGGCGCGGCGCTCCACTTCCGTGATGCCGGAAGGGATGCCGATGACGATGCGCGGGTGCAGCAGGCTTCTCCGGTTGTGCACCTTCCGGATGAAGTACTTGATCATCTCCTGCGTCACCTCGAAGTCGGCGATGACGCCGTTCTTCAAGGGGCGCACGGCGACGATCGAGGAGGGCGTGCGGCCCAGCATGCGCTTGGCCTCGGCGCCGATCGCGAGGACCTTGCGGGTCTCGCGGTCGATCGCCACGACCGACGGCTCACGAAGGACGATCCCCTGATTCTTGACGTAGACCAGCGTGTTGGCCGTGCCAAGGTCTATCCCCATGTCGTTGGAGAAGAGACTGAACAGGAAATCGAACATTGTGTTTGTTGGTTGTTAGCTGACCAGAGAGATCAGGCCGCGCTTGGAGTTGTCGCCGACGCGCGGAGCCAGATGAAGGATCCGCGTGTAACCGCCCGGGCGCTCCTTGTAGCGGGGCGCCAGGACTTCGAAGAGCTTCTTGTACACGATCTTGTCGTGGATCGCGCGCCGGACCATGTAGTGCTTGCCCAGCTTGGCCTCGGTGATGATCTTCTCGGCAAAAGGCCGCAGCTCCTTGGCCTTGGCCAAGGTCGTCTCGACCTTCTCGTGCAGGAACAGGCTCGTCGCCATGTTCCGAAGGAGGGCGCGCCGGTGGGTGCCCGTGACACCCAGCTTGCGTCCGCCCGTCGTCTTGATCATAACTTACCTCTACTTATACCAAATACTTTAGGCGGCCGCGGTGGGCGTCGGGCCCACCTGCATGCCGAGCGACAGCCCCATGTCCTTCAGGCGGTCCTTGATCTCGTCGAGAGACTTCTTGCCGAAGTTCTTGACGGCCAGGAGCTCCTCGTCGCGCTTGGAAACGAGCTCGCCGA
>CAZZGQ010000015.1:0-5094 GCA_964653765.1 uncultured Elusimicrobia bacterium
GCCGCGCGCCGTCTCGGCCCAGATGCGCCCGCCGTGCGCCTCGACGAGCTCCTTGGCGATGGACAGGCCCAGGCCCGTGCCCTTGCCGGAGCGCCCCTTCGAGGCCCGGCTGAAGCGCTGGAAGAGGTGGGGCAGCTCCTCGGGCGGGATGCCTTTGCCGGAGTCCAAGACGGTGACGGCCGCCTGGGAGCCCAGCCGGCGGGCGGAGACGGCGATGCGGCCCTTCCTGCCGCTGAACTTCATGGCGTTGGAGAGCAGGTTCTGCAGCACCTGCTCGATCTGCTTGCGGTCGACGCGCGCCGACAGCTTGGGCTCGACCCGGATGCGGATGGACTGGCCGTTGCGCCGCAGCAACGGCGCCAGCCCGCCCACCGTCCGGCGCACCAGCCGGTCCAGGCCCACGACCTTCTTGCGCGGCGGCCGCTTGCCGGACTCGAGGACGGAGAGGTCGAGCAGGTCCTCGATCAGCTCCGAGAGCCGCAAGGCGTGCTTCTCGATGATGCGCACGAAGCGGCCGGCCGTCTTGGGGTCGGCGAGCGCGCCCTCGCGCAGCGTCTCGGCGAAGCCCCGGATGGCGGCCACGGGCGTGCGCAGCTCGTGCGAGACGTTGGCCACGAAGTCCCGCTGCAGCCGCTCGCTCTCGCGCAGGCGATCGGCCTCGCCGGCCCGCTTGCGCGCGGAGACGTCCCGGATGATGGCCGCCCGCCGTTGGCTCTCGCCGTCGCTCCAGGAGAAGAGCACGATCTCGGCGTCCAGCGCCTCGCCGTTCTTGCGAGCCCCGCGCAGCTCGACGGCGCGCGCCGCTCCGGGCGTCCGGGTCAAGGAGAGCAGATGGTGGAGCGCGGAGCGCCGCCGCAGCTCGGGCAGGACCAGCGAGATCGGGCGTCCCAGGGCCTCGGCCGACGAGTACCCGAAGAGCGCGGCCGCGCCGCGGTTCCAGGACGTCAGGCGTCCGCCCTCGTCGAGCGTGACGATGGCGTCCGGAGCCGCTTCCGTCAGCGCCTGGAAGAGGCGCTCGACGCGGCGCAGCTCGTGGTCGGCCGTGATGTCGCGCGAGAGGATCGAGACGCCGCTCACGCGCCCGTCGTGATCGCGGATCGGGAATATCGCGGCGGAGACGACGAACTCCCGGCCGTGGCGGTCGACGCGCGTGCCTTGGCCGCGGTACGCCTGGCCGCGCGAGGCGGCCTCCAGGATCAGCCGCAGCTTCCAGCGCTCCCGCTTCGGCCAGACGACCGACAGGGGCCGTCCGATGATCTCGGCGGCCGCGAAGCCGTAGAGGGTCTGCGCGCCGCGGTTCCAGCTCGCGACGCGTCCGCACAGGTCGGCGCTGTAGAGCGCGTCGCCCGAGGACTCGACGATCTGGGCGAGCCGCGCGTCGCTGTCCGCCGCCACTCAGCGAATCATTTCTGGAGCTCGCGGCCTTGGAAGCGCAGCGTCTGCCCCGGCTCGAGCTCCATGTGGGCGATCTTGTCCGCGTCGAGCAGCTTGAAGAACGGACCGGCGTCCTGCGTCAGCAGACCGAAAGTCTTGTAGTGGTGGGGGATGACCAGCCGCGGGTTGACGGCCCGGGCGGCCATCGCCGCGGCGTCCGGCTCCATGCCGAAGTGGCCGCCGATGTTGATGAGCGCCACGTCGATGTCGAGCGGCGCCAGCAGGTCCATGTCCTTGAAGAAGGCCGTGTCGCCCGTGTCGTAGATCGTCGGGCCGTTCTTGACCTTGATCACGAAGCCCACCGGGCTTCCGCCGTAGAGCTTGGGCTTGCCCTCGCCCGCGTCGACGCCGCCGGCGTGGACGGCGGGGGTGAACTGAACCACGACCTCCTCGCCCAGCTTGAGCTCGCCGCCCGCGTTGCCGAGCGTCTGGAGCGAGGCTTGGCCCGCTGGGTAACCTAGCGACTCCAGGGCCGCGCCCAGCTCCGTCGTGGCCACGAGCTTGGCGCCCGTCTTCTTGGCGAGCTCGATCGACTGGCCCACGTGGTCGCTGTGGCCGTGGGTGACGAGGATGTAGTCGGCCTTCTTGACGGAGGAGGTCGGATCGCCTTTCTTGGCGTCCGGATTGGCCGGGTTGGTGAGCCAGGGGTCGACGAACAGGACCAGGCCCTTGGGCGTGGTCAACTCCCAGGCGGCATGGCCATGGAACTGCAGCGTGGTCACGCCGGCGGCGAAGGCGGAAGAGAGCGGCAGCAGCGCGAGGAGCGCCGCGGATAAGGACGTTCTCATGCGCCCGATCCTAGCAAAAAACGCGGCCGAGGCCGGTCAGTCGCGCAGCGGCTCGGGGAAGAGCAGGTCGTCGACGCGGTCGGCGGCCGACGGCATGTTGACGCGCATCCAGGCGATGAGATCGGCGGAGGAGCACTTGCGGCCGGCCTCGACGGAGCAGAGCTCGGTGGCGGCGGCGCGCTGCTTCGGCGGCAGGACGCGCTTGATCGCCGAGGTCAAAGCCCGGCGCTTGAGAGTGGGGGTGTTCGACATTAGCATGACGATAGGATATCAGGGAGACCCCGATCCTCGTATGACCCGCGCCAAGTCCCGGGCTTGTCGCGGCTCAATAGGCCTTCCGGCCTGTGCCGCGGGTTACCGAACGGGTACAATAACAGGGTTATGCGCGGACTCGACGCTCCGATCAAGCCGGCGGACTGGCGCGGCCGCGTCCAGGAGTTCCTGGGCGCGCTGCGCAACGCGCCGCGCGCCTTCGCCCTGCTCTGGCAGGCCGACCAGGCCAGCGCCTTGGGCCTGGCCGCGATCACGGTCGTCGGCTCGGTGCTGCCGGTCTCGCGCGCCTGGATCACCAAGCTCATCATCGACGGCGTCGTCACCTCGCTGCGCTCGGGCCGCGCCTCGGCCGACGGCCTGAAGACCGTGCTGCCCTACGTGCTCGTGGAGTTCGGCCTGCTGCTGGCGGGCTCCATCGCCGGCCAGCTCCGCCAGCTCGTCGAGAAGCTCATCGACCACCGCCTGGGGCATCTGATCAACACGCGCATCATGCGCAAGGCGCTGTCGCTGGAGGCCCGCTACTTCGAGGACGCGGAGTTCTACGACAAGATGCAGAACGCCCGCCGCCAATCGGAGTACCGCGTCATGGCGGTCGTGCGCGCCGGGTTCGGCGCCGCGCAGAACCTGCTGACCCTCGTCTCCTTCGTCACGGTCCTCTTCGCGTTCTCGCCCTGGATCGCGCTGGTGCTCTTCGGCGCGGCGATCCCGGCCTTCGTCGTGCAGTGCCGCTACAGCCAGCTCGACTTTCGCCTGGAGACCTGGCGCACGCCCGAGACCCGCAGCATGTCCTATCTCGAGCAGGTCCTGACGCTCGATACGACGGTCAAGGAAGTGAAGCTGTTCGGCCTGGGCGAGCCGCTGCTGACGCGCTACGGCGGCATCTTCAGCAAGATCTTCGAGGAGGACGCCAAGCTGGCGCGCAGCCGCTCGGCGAAGAGCCTCTTCTGGGGGCTGCTCTCCACCGCCGCCTACTACGGCGCCTACGTCTGGATCGTGGGCCTCACTCTCGCCGGCAAGATCACGCTGGGCGGGATGTCGCTCTACATCACGCTCTTCCGCGACAGCCAGGGCACCTTCCAGGGCCTGCTCGACAACGTCAACGGCCTCTACGAGAACGGGCTGTTCCTGCAGAACCTCTTCACGTTCCTGGCGATCCCCTCCCAAGTCGAAGTGCTGCCCGCGGCGGAGCGCCCGGCCGAGGATCCCACGCGCGGCCTGGAATTCGAGGACGTCTGGTTCCGCTATCCCGGCCGGCAGGACTGGGCGATCCAAGGCCTGTCGCTGGCGATCGGGCCCCGCGAGAAGCTGGCCCTCGTCGGCGACAACGGCGCCGGCAAGACCACGCTCATCAAGCTGCTGACGCGCCTCTACGAGCCCACGAAGGGCCGCGTCCTCTTCCGCGGCGTGGACCTGCGCTATTTCTCGCCGGAGGAGCTGCAGCGCCGCATCGGCGCGATCTTCCAGGACTATGTTCGCTACCATCTGCCTTTAGGGGAAAACGTGGGCTTCGGCGCCGTCGAGCATCTGGAGGACCAAGACCGCATCGAGGGGGCCGCTCGCAAGAGCGGCGCCGACGAGGTGGCCCGCCAGCTCCCCGAGTCCTACAAGACGATGCTGGGCCGCTGGTTCGACCACGGCCACGAGCTGTCGGGCGGGCAGTGGCAGAAGGTGGCGCTGGCCCGGGCGTTCATGGGCGATCGCGAGGTCCTCGTGCTGGATGAGCCGACCGCCGCCCTCGACGCCGGCGCCGAGTACGAGATCTTCCAGCGCTTCAAGGAGCTGACCGCCGACAAGATCTCCATCCTCGTCTCGCACCGCTTCTCCACCGTGCGCATGGCCGACCGCATCGCCGTGCTCAAGGGCGGCCGCATCGAGGAGCTGGGCGGCCACGATGAGCTGGTGCGCAAGGGCGGGACGTACGCCCGCCTCTTCGAGCTGCAGGCGCAAGGATACCGATGAGCCCCGAAGCCGGCGGCCTGCGCTGTCCCTCGTGCGGCGCCCCGGCCGCGCCCACGGACGCGGCCTGCTCCTACTGCAAGGCGGCGCTGCACGCGGTCCGCTGCCCCTGGTGCTTCCAGTGGACGTTCTCCGAGACGCGCGACTGCCCGCGCTGCGGCGCCTCGACGGCCGAGATCCCCGCCGGCCCCGCGCCCAAGGCCTGCCCTTCGTGCCGCAAGCCGGGCCTGACGGCGCGCCGGATGGGCGGCGCCGTCCTCTGGGGCTGCGCCCTCTGCTCCGGCGTCTGGGCCGACGCCGATTCCTTCAAACGCATCTGCGAGGACCGCGCCGTGCAGGCCGTCTATCTGGGCAAAGGCACGCCTCTGGCCGGACCCGCGAGGACGAGCGATCCATCGGACGACAAGATCGTCTACCGCCCCTGCGCCGTCTGCGGCGAGCTGATGAACCGCTTCAACTTCGCCCACTCGTCCGGCGTCATCCTCGACACTTGCCGCCCCCACGGCGTCTGGTTCGACGCCGACGAGCTGCGCCGCATCGTCGCCTTCATCGCCGGCGGGGGGCTGGACGCGGAGCGCGAGCGCGAGAAGACCGAGCTCGAGGAGACGCGGCGGAAGCTGGACAAGCAGCTCCACGACCGCTC
>CAZZGQ010000015.1:5194-27082 GCA_964653765.1 uncultured Elusimicrobia bacterium
AGACCGAGCTCGAGGAGACGCGGCGGAAGCTGGACAAGCAGCTCCACGACCGCTCCTTCACCCTGGTGTCTTACGATCCCTTGAAGCCGGGGCAGCCGCCGCACATCCTCTCCGCCGCCTCCCTGCTCGAGCACATCTTCGGCCTCGAGTAGAGAACGCATAGACTGGTCGCGCGACCAGTTTCGCCTCAGGAAAGGCAAGGACGGGTTCCTATTGAACGAGCCTTGAGCGCCGGCCTCTACACTGGGCGTGTAGGAGGTCTCTATGATCAGGAACAATCTGGCGCTGGTCCTCGTGGCATCGACGGCGGCCTTCTCCGGCTGCGGCACGCTGGGGATCGGCGGCTCCAAGAAGGCGAGCGCGGGCAAGAACGAGACGCAGAACCTGGTCGCGGCGCAGCAGATGCCGTCGGCCGAGGGCACGGCGAAGTTCAAGCCCACCAGCAACGACAACACGAGCATCGACCTGACGGTGAAGCACCTCGCCCATCCGGAGAGGCTGACCCCTCCCGCGACGACCTACGTCGTCTGGCTGCAGCACGCCAACGGCGCGCCGCCTCAGAACATCGGGGCGCTGAAGGTGGACGATCAGCTCACGGGGACGCTCGACACGGTGACGCCGCAGCATTCCTTCGACCTGTTCATCACGGCCGAGAACAACAGCCAGATCGACAAGCCCTCGGGCCAGAAGCTGCTCTGGACCAGCTACAAGAGCTGAGGCCGGCGCAGGCGGCGCTCGAGCTCCTCGATCGTCGAGAACAGCAGCGCCCGCGCCGCCGGGGAGAACGGCCAGCGGCCCGAGTGCTCGCGCGCCCAGGCGCCGCAATCGCCGCCCGTCTCCTGCGCGATCGCCGTCCAGTCGCAGACGAGCTCGACCAAGTCGAGCGGGGTCATGGCGTCGGGATGGGCGTGAGCCTCTGGATGGTGGGCGTTGCCGGCGCGGTGGCGCCTCAGCGTGCGCTCGATGAGCGCGTCGACGCCGCGGGGCGCCCGGAAAGGCCTTCCCGCGGCGCGCTCGCGGTAGCGCCAGGTGAGCCAGACGTAGCCGCTCCTCTCCGGCTCCTCGAACTTGCCGCGGTCGTGCAGCCGCCCGCGGCGCTCCAGCTCCGCCGCGCTCAAGCCTTCGTAGCCCTCCATCAGGCGCATGTTGCGGCGGACCAGCGCGACGTGGCGGCGCGTGCGGCGCTCGAAGAGCGCCTCCATCTCCGGCGTGACGTCAGCGACGGACCGCATACAGGTTGCTGATGCCCGAGGCCGCCAGGCCGGGCTCGCGGTCGACCGTCACTTGGAAGCCGCGGCGCTCGAGCAGGGCCTGGACGTGCGCCCGCGCCTCCTCGTCGTGCGCCTCGACCACGAGCTGCCGGATCTTGGGCCAATCGGCGTCCTCGATCCCGGCCAGAACGGCCCGCTCCGAGCGCTCGGCGTCGATCTTGAGCAGGTCCAGCCGCTCGAGCCCCGCCGCGCGCAGCTCGGCCGAGACCGTGGTCATGGAGCAGCGCACGGCGCGGCGTTCGCTCAGGCGTTGCGCCACCAGGCTCTCGATACCGGGCCGGGCCGCTTCTCCCTGCGCCGCCGTCATGCTGTTGACGATGACGGCGGCGTCCTTGGCCGGCTCGGGATGGAAGGTGGACAGCACGGAGTAGCCGGGATAGAACAGCAGCTCCGACTCTCCTACGGCGTCGCTCATGCCGGCCTGCCGCCCGCGCACGCGCCCTCCGAAGCGCGCCGCGTTGCGCTCCAGGCAGGCGAAGGCGTCTGGGGCGGGCTCGAAGGCGTGGACGGCGGCCTCGGGCCGCCGGCTCATCACGAAGAGCGAGAAGAGGCCGATGTTGGCGCCCACGTCGAAGACGACGGCGTGGGGCGGCAGCTCCACGCCGTGGCGCAGGTACGCCTGCTCGTCGAAGATCTCGGCGCGCAGGTACTCCGTCTCATAGGCGTTGAGCTCGCAGAGACGCGGCTCGAGGACGGCCGCTCGTCCGGCGAGCCAGCCCTCCCCGCACGCCAGGTCCGGCACCAGGCCGAAGCGGGCGCGCAGCGCCGCCGCGCCCTCGGCCGTCTCGTCCCAGACGAGCAGCGCGCCTTCGGCGCTCGCCAGCTCGCGCGATTTCTTGGCCAGGCGCCGCAGCAGCGGCTCGCTGGCCTCGGCGGCGGGCTCGATCATGATGGCGGCCACGCGGTCGGCGCAGCCGGCGAGCGCCGCGCAGAGCGTGGCGGGCTTGGCGTCCGCGAGCGCCTCCACCTCCAGGCCGTGCTGCGCCAAGCCCCGGCGCGTCTCCTCGCCCAGCAGGCCGAGGACGGCGGTGCGTCCCGTGTGCGCCTGCGCCAGGCGCAGGGCCGCGCGCCGGGCGCTCGCGCCGTCGACGGCCGGCAGCGTCTTCTCCCAGGCGGCGCTCATCGGAACCCTCGGAACGGATCGGAGGCGGGCCGGCGCAGCCAGTTGTCCGCCGGGTACGGGTAGTCTCCCTCGATCAGGTGCAGCGTGTAGGCGTGGCGCGAGCGCGCGGAGAGGTTGGCCCGGCTCATGTGCGGCAGCAGGCCGTGCAGGACGATCAGCGTGCCGCGCGCGGCCGGTAGCGGGGCGAAGCGCTCCGGCTCCAGCGGCCGCTCGTCGTAGGCGACGAAGGCGTCGCCGTCCGGCGAGCTGACGAAGCGCGAGCGCAAGCCTTCCTTGTGGCCGCCGGGCAGCGCCCACAGGCAGCCGTTCTCCACGTCGGCGTCCTCCAGGGCCATCCACAGGCCGACGACGCTCGAAGGCTCGGTGTAGATGAAGGCCGCGTCCTGGTGGCAGGCGATCTCCGCGCCCAAGCCGGGCTGCTTGAAGAGGAACATCGACTGCGCCACGAGCGGGCGGGCGAAGCCCAGGTCCCGGGCCAGCGCCTCGAGGGCGGGCGAGCGCGAGAAGGCGTCGAAGACGGCGTCGCGGTCGTGGAGGGCGTGGCCCAGCTTGCAGAGCGCGCGCTCCGGCGGGACGGTCAGCCGCCCGCTCTCGTCGAAGGCGCTCTTCTCGAAGAAGAACGAGATCTTGTCCGCGGAGTCGCGCACGTAGTCGGCGCGCGCCTTGCCGCCCCCGACGTAGGCGGCGAAGTCGGCGGGCGCGGCGGCGGCGTCGCAGCCGCGCGCCAGCTCCAGGGCGCGCGTCTTCAGCGCCTCGCAGTCCGCCGGCGAGACGAAGCCGGGCAGGATCAGGAAGCCGTCGCGGTCGAAGGAGGCCAGCTGCTCGCGGGTCATCAAAAGAGCCCCCGGGCGTAGCCCTGGCCCGTGCCGCCGCTCTCCTCGGCCAGCAGCCCCGCGTCGAAGTAGCGCGCGCAGAGCGCCTGGGCGTCGAGCAACGACTTCAGGCCGAAGCCCGGCTGCTGGATGCGCCGCATCGGCTCGTCGTAGGGCGTGAACACGCTCACCCACGGGAGCACCGTGACGTTGCGCTTGCCGGCGTTGATCTGCGCCAGCCGCCGGAAGAAGTAATCGGTGGTCTCGGGCGAGTCCAGGCCCATCAGGTACGTCACTCGGATCAGGCGCTGGCCCAGCGCGGGCCGCGCCTCCAGGTAGTCGGCGTAGACGCGCAGGAGCTCCAGGAACTCGCGGCTGTCGCGGCCCTTGCGGCCCACGCGGCCGTTCAAGGCGATGTCGCGCAGCTTCTGGTCGAAGCACTCGAGCGTCACGAACACCTCGTAGCCCAGCTCGCCGGCCACGACGTCGAACTCCGCGGGCGTCGTCACGTTGTGCTCGAGGACGCGGTATGTGCCCGGGCGGGCGCGGCGCTGCGTCGCCTGCCTGACCTCCTTCAGGTGGTCCGTCAGGGCGGCGAAATCCGGGAAGCAGCCGGTGACCACGGCCACGGTGTCGAGCTGCTCGCGGGCCTGCGGATACTTGGCGAAGATGCGCTCCATGACGTTCTCGGTCTCGAGCGCGCCTTCCAGGCCGTTGTTGACGCGGCCGGTCTTGGCGCCCGCGCAGAGCACGCATTTCTCGGGGCAGGCCGGCTTGAGGTTGAGCGTCATGGAGTGGAACGGCCGGGTCTCCTCCAGGTTGGGGTCGTAATGGAAGTACCAGAACGGCGTGGTGTGAGGGATGGACTGCGGCCGCGCCGGCGTCGGGATGTCGTCCACCCAGAGGCGGCCGTCTCGGATCCGGATGTCGGGTCCGGCCAGGCTCCTGGGGATGGGGATCAGGAAGAAATGGTCGCGGCCGGTCCGCGAATCCCGGACGCGGGCGTAAGTGTGGGTCTGCCACGTGCCCACGGGCTTCATGCCGTGGGCGGTGACGAAGAGGCGCAGGAACTGCTCCGGGGCCAGCTCCTCCGCGGCGTCGAGGACGGCGCGCTCGGCGGCGTGGTAGCGGAGGGCCAGCCAGCGGCAGGCGTCCTTGCCGAAGCCGACGGAGGTCTCTCTGACGAGGGTCGAGGCGATCATGGGCGTTTCTCCTGGGGAGCGAAGCTCGCGGCGGGGCGGGAGCGAGGCCAGGCAGGCCGTGAGGGCCGCCGTGACCGCGAAGACGACCTCGTTCGCTCTCGCCATGGCGGTGATTATCCTCCTTGCCGAGGCCGCGGGCGACGGCCGGGTGGGGAAGAGAGGGCCGGGAAAGCGGCCCAGCGGAAAATAGTCAATAAGCTCTAATCATGATCTCTGATATGGTAAATTAGCTATAGTAATGATCGACTTGAACGCGCTGCAGGTCTTCTATTGGGTGGGCAAGCTCGGGGGCGTGGGCGCCGCCGCCCGCAAGCTGCAGGTGACGCAGCCCGCCGTCAGCCACCGGCTGCGCGCGCTCGAGAAGGACCTCGGCCGCAAGCTCTACGGCCGCGTCGAGAACCGCATCGTGCTCACCGAGGCCGGCGAGAGCCTGCTGCGTTCCTGCAGCCCCGCCTTCGAGTCGCTGGCAGGCGTCGACGCCAGCGTGCGCGAGCGGCCGGCCGGGCTCGAGGGCCTGATCCGCGTCGTCGCGCTCTCGGAGTTCTCCAAGGCCTTCCTGCTGCCGCGCGTCCAGCGCTTCCTCGCCCGACATCCGCGCGTGCGCTTCTCGATGGAATACCGAGCCCCTTACGAGATGCCGCCGCTGCTGCTCAAGCGCGAGGCCGACGTCATCTTCGCCAAGGAAGTGCAGGCCAAGCCGCAGGTGGAGACGCGGCGCGTCTTCACCGAGGAGTACGTCCTCGTCGGCCCCAAGCCCGCGCGGCGCCTCACCTGGAAGGAGCTCGAGACGCTGCCATGGCTCTCCTGCCGCTCCGAGGACAACTATTGGCACGAGCTGCAGCGCCGCCTGATCCGCGAGGGCGGCCGGCTGCCGGCGCCCGCCGTGGAGATCGTCGACGTGGAGTCGTTGATCGTGCTGGCGGCCCGCGGCGTCGGCTACGCGCTGGTTCCGCTGCACGCCGTCAAGCTGCGGCGCGAGCCGGGCTTGGCGATCCACCGCCTGCCCGGCGCTCCGATCAAGGAGGAGATCCTCGCCTGCCGGCTGCGGACGGTGCCGCCCGGCGAGGCGGCGCGGGCGTTCTGGGACGAGGTCGTCGCTTAGAGACCCATCGCCCGGCGGATGAGAGCCGGGAGGATCGGGCCGTAGCTCAGGAACTCGCGGTGGAACGCCGCTTCGTCATAACCGGACCCCTTCGACGCGGCGTAATCTTTCTTTAAACGCTCGATCTCCAGGCGGCCGAGGAGGTACGTGATCGCCTGCGTGGGCATCTTCGCGTAGCGGTAAGGCTCGACGTTGGCGATGGCTTGGGGCAAGAACGCCTCCTGCGCAAGCCGCGTGGAGGCTTCTTCTAAGGAGACCTGCCGGGTGTGCACGGCCACGTCCAGCACGATGCGCATGGCGCGCCAGAGCTGGCTGGCCAGCTGCATCAGCTCCTCCTTGGGCGTGAAGAAGCCGCGCTGGCGCATCAGCTCCTCGGCGTAGTGGGCGTAGCCCTCCACGTTGAGCGAGTACGAGAAGCCGGCTTGATCCATCAGATGGCGGACCGTGGGGATGTTCGAGCGCTGGAAGGTCCAGAACTGCATGTCGTGGCCTGGGAAAGCTTCGTGGACGACCGTCGTGGGGATCTTGGCGAAGTTGTGGACGGCCAGGCGCTTGGCGTCGCCGCCCGAGGGCGTGACGAGGAACACGCCCTTCTTGCCGGCCTGCAGCGGCGGGGCGGGGAAGTACGCGGCGGAGCCGATGTGCGAGCGCATGGCGCCCGGCGTCTCGATCACGTCGATGCGGTAGTCGGCGGGGATCGCGAAGAGCTTGTGCGCCACCACGAAGTCGCGGGCGCGCTCCGAGACCTCGCGGTATTTCGCGAGCAGCTCGGCGTCGTCCTTGGGGTGGTCGGCGCGCAGCTCGGCCATGAGGTCGGGCAGAGGCTTGGAGGGATCGATCTTGGCCGCCAGCGCCTCCATCTTGGCGCGCAGCTCCGCGGCGAGGGACAGGCCCTTGGCCTGCAGCTCGGCGGGCGACTCCCGGATGCCCAGCTCGTTCTTCAGCTTCCAGGCGTATTCCCTCTCGCCGATGCCGAAGGTCGCCGTGGCGCGCGGGAGGATCTCGGCGCGGAGGAAATCCGCCTGCGCCGAATACTCGGCGGCGGCGGCGCCGCCGGCGGCCCGCAGACGCGGCTCGAGCGCCGCGAAATCACCGGCCGAAAGCTGTTGTCTGGCTTTTTCTAAGAGATCGAGTTCGAAGAACGCGGCCGCCTCGCCTGCGGCCTCGATGCCGTCCTTCTGCACGAAGCCGCGATAGACTCGGCGGCCCTGGGCGGCGCCGGCGCGCAGGTTCTCGCGCACGGCGCGCACGTAGGCGGGGATCAGCTCCGCGCGCGCGGCGATGTCGCGCCAATCTTGGGCCGCGTCGCTGCCCTGGCCGGCCTGCGCCAGCTGCTGCTGCAGCACGCTGTAGGGGTTCTGCGCCGCCGTCGGGTCTTCGAGATAGGTCTTGTTGTCGCGCAGGTCGCGCAGCTGCGAGCGGGCGACCGTCAGCATCACTTCCCGGTCGAGGTCGCCGGAGGCGCCCTGCGCCGCCGAGCGCTCGAGCCCCTCGAAATAGGCGATCTGCTCCGCGATGTTGAGCGGCGTCGGCGGCACGAGCTTGCCGTTGTACTCCGGCAGGCCGAGCCCGGTGCCCGCTTCCGGCCGCAGCGCGGCCATCGAGCCCACGAAACCGTCGCGGGCGGCGGCGAAGCTCTGGAGGTCGGCGGCGCGCGTCTGGACGGCGAGCAAGAGGGGCAGCAGGATCATGGCTAGAATCTAGCGAACCCGGTAGCGGGCCTAGATGAGCCGTCGGGCCTAGATTTTCGCCGGTATTGGGCCTAAACTGGGGGCAACCCCTATGTCCCCACGCCTGGCGCTGGCCGTCCTGCTGCTCCTCCCCGCTTCCGCTCGGGCGGAGGACGCCGACGACGTCCGGGCCTCCATCGAGACGGTCGAGCCCCTGATGGCCGCCCCCGCGACGGATTGGGCCGCCTTCGACCGCGGCTACGCCGCCCTCGAGCGTTCGTGGTCGCGGCTGCCCGAGGATCAGCGCGCGCCATATGAGCTCCGCCACCAGAAGATCGCGGCCTTCGCGGCCCTGCGGGCCCACTCGGCCGGCAGCGTCGAGCAGGCGCGCGCGGAGCTCGCGGCGCGCATCGGCGTCACGACCCGGGAACTGGAGAAGGTCCAGGACGCCGCCGGCTTCGAGCAGACCCTGCGCGGGCTCTACGACGGCGGCCGCATCAGCCGCGACACTCTCGACGGGGCCTTGTCCGCCATGGGCTCGATGCCCGGCGGCGCCGCGCGCGACCTGCGCCTGCTCGCCCCGGCGCTGGCCGCCCACCCGCGCTTCCGAGGCGCCGCCTTCGGGGCGACCGAGCCGCCGTCGCCGGACGCGGCCGCGCCCGCCGCCGGCGTCACGCGCTCCGGAGGCTTCGACGCCTACCGCCCCCTGAAGTACCAGCCCGGCTTCCAGCACCTCGATTTCGTCAACCCCGACGCGCCCAAGGGGGGCAGCCTGCGGTTCGCGACGACGGGCAAGTTCGACACCTACAATCCTTTCGACTGGACGAAGGCGGGGGGGCAAAACGCCGCCCCGAACCTCCGCCGGCTGGTGTTCGAGACGCTGATGACGGATACGGGCGAGAACGGCACGAGTCACTACGGCCTGATCGCCGAGTCCCTGTCCTACCCGAAGGACTTGAGCTGGGCGCAGTTCAAGATCCGGCCGCAGGCGCACTTCAGCAACGGCGCTCCCGTCACGGCCGAGGACATCAGGTTCTCCTACGAGACGGAGCGCGCCACCGACAAGTACTTCGACACGATGTCCATGAAGCCGGTCACCGGCGTTCAAGTCGTCGACGAGCGCACCATCCGTTTCTTCATCAAGGCGGACAATCCGCGCCAGGCGAAAGCGGCCATCGAGGCGCTGGGCTGGATCTACGCCCTGAACAAGGAATACTACACCGCGCACCCGCTCGCGTCGCTCGACAACATGGCGGTCGCCCCGCTCGGCAGCGGCCCCTACGTCGTGGAGAAGGGCGAGGCCGGCAAGTACGTCGTCTACCGGCGAGACCCGAACTACTGGGGCAAGGACTTGCCGCTGCGCAAGGGCCAGTTCAACTTCGACGAGATCCGTTACGACCGCTACGGCGACGCGGCGACGGCGCGCATGGCCTTCGAGCGCGGCGACTCCAACATCTGGTTCGAGGGCGACGAGACTCAGTGGCGGGTGATGGAAGAAAAAGCCAAGAAGCCCGGCGCCACCTTCAAGACGCGGCAGTTCGACTACGCCATGCCGCCGAGCTACCAGGGTATCGCCTTCAACACGCGCCGGCCGATCTTCCAGGACGCGCGCGCTCGCCGGGCGATGAGCCTGGCCATGAACTTCACCTGGATCAACGAATATATCTTCAGCGGCGGCATGAAGCGCTCGACGAGCTTCTTCCAGGGCACGCCTTTCGCCCACACGGACGCGGTCTCCGACGAGGAGAGGCGTCTTCTGGCCGCGTACAAGGACCTGCCGCCCGAGGTCTTCGCCGCCGATCCCAACCCTTCCGCGCCCGCTCCGGGCGACGCGTACAACCGCGAGAACCTCAAGAAAGCCATGGGCCTGCTCAAGGACGCGGGCTGGAGCGTCGATCCCGACACGCTGAAGCTCGCGCGCGGCGGCAAGTCCTTCGTCGTGGAGGTGGCCTACACCCAGCCGGCGCAGGAGAAATGGCTGCTCGCTTACGCCGGTGGGCTGCGCCCCCTGGGCATCGAGCTCAAGCTTCGCCGCTACGACAGCACCGCCTGGCAGCACGTGGTCGACCAGGGCGACTACGACATGCTGCCCGTGGGCATCGGCTCCAACGACACGCCCGACGCGGCCTGGCTGCGCAACCTCTTCAGCTCGGCGTCGGCCGACGACACGCAGAAGAACCGCAACTACGCCCAGGTCCGCAATCCCGCCGTCGACGCCTTGATCGACCGCATCGACGGAGCGTCCACCCAGGAGGAATGGATGGCGGCCACGCGCGCTCTGGACCGCGTGCTGCTGGGCGAGGCCTACTTCGTCCCGATGGGCGCCGTCGCCCGCGACCGGATGGCCTATCGGGACGTGGCGTTCGGGCCGCCGCCGCCGTACTACGGCATGGACCCCGTCCGGCGCTTTTGGAGCGAGGGGAAATAGGCGCCGCGAGCGCGGCCTTTAGGCCGCTCGGGAATTCTCGAACAGGCAGATCGCCGACCACGGCGTCTTGCCCTTCATGCCCTTGGGATCGGGCAGCCAGGAGACGAGCCACATGAGGAGGCTCAGGCGGCGCAGGCGCCGCGCCGTCTTGAGCTGGGAAACGGCCGAGACCAGTTTCCAGCCCCGTGGCTCGAAATAGGCGGGGCCTTCGACGGGGCCGAACTTGAAAGGGGCGCGCGCGGCCTCGAGCTTCTCGCCCATGTGCTTCTTGGCCATGTTCACGATGGCGGGGGAGTTGAGGTCCATCGCCCAGCGCGAGAAGCCGGCCGCGGAGAGGTCAAGCGCGAGCGCGGAGACCTCCTCGGGTGCCAGGTAGATCAGCAGGCCCTCCGTGATCACGAGGACGCGCTTGGCTTCGCCGGCGAGCTTGGCGAAGAACGACCGGCGCAGGGCCTTGTCCGAGAGGTCCAGGGCGACGCGCTCCAGGCGGCAGACGGGTTTCTCCCCGCGCAGCAGCTCCTCTTTATAGGAGATCATGCCCGGCAGGTCCGCCTCCACCCAGCGCAGGGAGGCGGGGAGCTTCAAGCGATAGGGGCGGCTGTCGAGCCCGGCGGCCAGGTTGAGCACGAGATCGCCGCCCTCGGCGGCGTGGCGCTCGATGATGCCGTCGAGCAGGTGCGTGCGCGCCGTCATCGACCAAGTCAGGTGCTCGTTGGCCATGTGGGCGGCGATGCGCTCGCCGCGCTCGCCGGCCAGCCGGCGCGCGAAGGGGTCGCGGAAGACGGCGTCCGGGCGCTCGCTTTCGCGGGCGCGGTAGACGGCCACCCACAGGGCGGTATCGGAGACGTCGCGCAGCGGGGCTTCGCGGTTCATGGGGCCGATTCTAGCGTTTTGGGCCCAGGAGCGGTGGGTCTTCTGCCGCCGGTTTCCGGGACCTGCGACCGCCCCAATCCGCCTCTCGTAAATTGGTTTAATTCGATCATGAACCGAGCCCTCTCCCTCGTCGTCCTCTCGATCTTCGCCGCCGCGTCCGTCCGCGCCGCCGCCGTCACCGGCGTCGCCGGGAAGGCCGCCGCGCCGCAGCCCGCGCCCCGCTTCGACCAGGGCAAGCTCGCCGTGCCGGCCGCGCCGGTCTCCGAGGACGTGAAGGCCCTGATCGAGGAGAGCCCGCTGCCCTTCCACATGCCGCGCTTCGACAAGCTCAAGGACGAGGCGTTCGGGCCCGCCTTTGAGAAGGCGATGGCGGACCAGCTCGCCGAGATCCAGAAGGTCGCCGACGAGCCGGCCGCGCCGACGTTCGAGAACACGATCGTGGCGATGGAGAGGACGGGCCTGGAGCTGACCCGGCTGCAGAACGTCTTCTCGAACCTCGTGCAGATGGACACCAACCCCAAGCGCGAGGCGCTGGACGCCGAGCTCGCGCCCAAGCTGGCCGCGCAGGCGGACGCGATCTACCTCAACGCCAAGCTCTTCGCCCGCGTGAGGGCCCTCTACGACCAGCGCGCTCAGCTCAAGCTCGACCGCGAGTCCGAGTATCTGCTCGAGCGCTACTACAAGGACTTCACGCACGCCGGCGCCCTGCTCTCCGAGGCCGACAAGGCCAAGCTCAAGGAGCTCAACAAGCAGGACGCCGCCGCCGAGACCCTCTTCAAGCAGAACCTGCTCAAGGAGAGCAACGCTTCGGCCGTGCTCGTCGACGACAAGGCCCAGCTCGACGGCCTGCCGGCCGACGACGTCGCCGCCGCCGCCGCGGCCGCCAAGGCCGCCGGGCACGACGGCAAGTGGCTGATCGCGCTGCAGAACACGACCGGCCAGCCCGCCTTGACCTACCTCAAGGACCGCGCCCTGCGCGAGCGGATCCAGCAGGCCTCCGAGGCGCGCGGCAGCCGCGGCGGGGAGTTCGACAACCGCAAGGCGACGCTCGACATCGTGCGCCTGCGCGCCGAGCGCGCCAAGCTGCTGGGCTACCCCAACCACGCCGCCTACGTCCTCGACGACGAGACGGCCGGCACCACGGAGCGCGTCAACGGCCTGCTCAACCAGCTCGATCCCGCCGCCAGCGCCGCCGCCAAGCGCGACCAGGCCGAGATGCAGAAGCTCATCGACACGGAGGCCAAGCCCTTCCCGCTGCAGTCCTGGGACTGGGCCTACTACGCGGAGAAGGTCCGCCAGCAGAAGTACGCGTTCGACGAATCGCAGCTGCGCCCGTACTTCGAGCTCGACCGCGTCGTCAACGACGGCGTGTTCTACGCCGCCCACCAGCTCTACGGCCTGACCTTCAAGGAGCGCCACGATCTGCCGGTCTACGAGCCCGAGGTGCGCGTCTGGGAGGTCTTCGACAAGGACGGCCGCTCCATGGCGCTCTTCATCGGCGACTACTACGCCCGCGACAACAAGCACGGAGGCGCCTGGATGAACGAGTACGTCTCCCAGTCCAAGCTCCTCGGCCTCAAGCCCGTCGTGGCCAACCAGCTCAATATCCCCAAGCCGCCGGCGGGCCAGCCCACGCTGCTGACGCCCGACGAGGTCGTCACCGCCTTCCACGAGTTCGGCCACGCCCTGCACGGCATGCTCTCCAGCGTGGAGTATCCGCGCTTCGCCGGCACCAACACGCTCACCGACTTCGTCGAGTTCCCGTCCCAGGTCAACGAGATGTGGGCCTTCGAGCCCGAGGTGCTCAAGCACTACGCCAAGCACTACCAGACCGGCAAGACGATCCCGCAGGCGCTCGTCGACAAGGTGATCGCCGCCGAGAAGTTCAACAAGGGCTTCACCGAGGGCGAGGTGCTGGAGGCCGCGGCGCTCGACCAGGCCTGGCATCAGCTCGCCCCCGACAACATCCCGACCAGCGTGGGCGCCTTCGAGGCTGACGCGCTCCTGAAGTACGGCTTCGACCTCCCGGCCGTGCCGTCGCGCTACCACTCGGCCTACTTCTATCACTCCTTCGCCAACGGCTACTCGGCCCGCTACTACTCCTACATCTGGGACGACGTGCTCGTGGCCGACAGCATCCAGTGGTTCAAGAAGCACGGCGGCCTCAAGCGCGCCAACGGCGACCACTTCCGCGACACGCTGCTCTCGCGCGGCGGCAGCTCCGACGCCGTGGGCCTCTTCAAGGACTTCACCGGCGGCGAGCCCGACGTCAAGCCGCTGCTGACCCGCTGGGGCTTCGACACGCCGGCCCCCGCGCCGGCCAAGGTCACGAAGCAGTAGTTCGCTTCTACTTGTTGGTGCGGGAGGGAGGCGCCGGCGGATCGCCGGGGCAGTTTTCTTTCCTGCGCTTGGCCAGCAGCCGGTTGATCCGGATCTTCGCCAGCGGATCGAAGTGATGGCCGAGTCGAAACCAGTTTCGATGCCTGGAGGCCTCCGGAAAAAACGCTAGAATCGCCCATCATGGAACGCCTCGAAGGCCGCGTATCGGTCATGGCCGCGCTGCAGGCGGGTAAGCGCCGCTTCGAGAAGCTGCTGCTGGCCCGCTCCGCCGGCAAGTACGAGCTGGCTGATCTCCTGGAGGCCGCCCGCGCCCGCGGCGTGGCCGTCGAGACGGTGGAGGACGCGGCGCTCGAGGCCCACGGCAAGTCGCACGGCGGCGTGGTGGCCCTCGTCGAGGCCAAGCCCCTGACGAGCCAAGAGGAGCTCCACGCGCTGCTCGACTCCGCGAAGGCCCCGCCCTTTCTGGCTATGTTCGAGGGCGCCGACGACGCCCGCAACCTGGGCTACCTGCTGCGCACGGCCGAGGCGCTGGGCGTCGATGCCGCCCTCGTGCGCCGCCGGGCCTGGGACGTGGACGCGACGGCGCTCTCGCGCGCCTCGAGCGGCTCCTTCGAGCGCCTGCCCGTGGCCCTCGTCGACCTGCCCGAGCTCGAGGCGCTCAAGAAGCGCAAGCTCAAGCTCCTGGGCGCGGTGCCGCGCTCGCGTCAGACGATCTACGCTACCGATCTCAAGGGCCCGCTGATCCTGGCCGTGGGCGGGGAGAAGCGCGGTCTGTCCGCCGCCGTGCGCGAGGCCTGCGACGCTCTCGTCTGCATCCCCACCGCCGGCGGGCCGACGTCGCTGGCCATGACGCAGGCCGGCGCCATCGTGCTGGCGGAAGCGGCCCGGCAGCGCCGCGCCTAGCGGTTGATCTTCTTCGAGAGCGCCTTCACGACGGCCTGTTGGACCTCTTCCGGCCGGAACGCCTTCACGATGAAGCCGTCCGCGCCCAGCTCCTCGGCTTCCCGGTGGATGTCCGGGTCGCGCAGCGAGGAGACCATCACGACGATCGCCTTGCGGTCCATCTCGCGGATGTGGCGCAGCGCCTCGATGCCGTTGGCGGGCGGGCCATCCTCCTGCATGACGATGTCCATCGTCACGAGGTCGGGCTTGAGATCGGAGTACAGCTTCACGGCCTCGGCGCCGCTCTTGGCCATGCCCACGATGGTATGGCCGGCGTTCTCCAAGATCTTCTTGAGTATGCCCTGGATGAGGATCGAATCGTCTACGATCAGCACGCGCGCCATAGCCCTCCTTTCGACCTACGCGAGGGCCAGTATTGGCGCAATACGGTTCCGTAGCAAGGGGGCTTCGGTAAAAAGACGGTTAAGGCGAAGTCCCCTAGGGCTTCCTCGTGGGTCGCCCTGAGTCTTTCAGCGCCTGCGTCACTTCGGCGTACATGCCGGCGGAGCGCGGATCGGAGCGGAGGATCTCGGCGGCCAAGGGGTCCTCGGCCACTCTGACGAGATCCGGGTTGGCCTTGAGCAGCGCGGCCACGGCGAGCCGGTCGTGGCCCAGCTTCTGGACGGCGGGACACTCGACCAGCCGCTGGGCGAACTCGGTCTTGGTCGCCGCGCGCGCGGAGTCCGGCTCCTGCAGCAGCGCCAGCACGTGGCCCAGTTCCCGCTTGACGCCCTCCGGATTCTTGGCGTCGGCGAGATAGGAGGCGAGGAACTTGGGATCGTCGCAGGCCTGACGGGCGAAAGCGTTGGCGTAGAACGCGTCGTTGAAGGTCTTGCTGTCGAGCAGCACGCGCACCGTGGCCGGCCACAGCGAGCGCAGGATGCCCAGTGACCGGCCCGCCTCCTTCTTCTGGGCTTCGGACAGCCGCGGCGCCGCCCGCGCCGCCTCGGCCTCGGAGGCGGCCGCCAGCTGGACCTCGCCGCCGCGCGGCTTCGTGCCGAACGCGGCCAGGCCGGCCGACAGGCCCTTCGCCGCCGCCCCGACGCCGAAGCCGGCCATCGAGTAGGCGGGGGCGTTCTCGTCGCCGTCGTCTCCGGGCTCCTGCGCCTTCAGCCCCGGCTTCTTGGCCGCGGCCGTCGCCGCGGCGCCTTGGTCGTAGAACGGGACCTCTTCGGCCGCTTTCACCGCCGTGGGCTTTGCCGGCCGGATGACGAGGGCGGGCGTCTGCCGCGCCACGAGGCGCTTCTCCGACTCGTCGTCGGGGAACTTGCCGGTGCGCGGGATGAAGCGCACGTCGAAGCCGCGCGAGGAGTACTTCACTTGGTCCGGCTTGGGCACGGCGAGGTGGTTGAGATAGCCGAAGACGCAGAGGCAGCCCCAAAACAGGATCTCGGGCGCGCCCTTCATGGAGGCGGCGGCGTCCGCCCACGAGAGGGGGAAGACGAGCGCGGAAAGCGGGGGCAGCCAGGACCGCGGGCGCTTCACGCCCTTAGTGTGGGCTGCGGAGGCGGTACGGCGCCACTGCCGCGGCGGTAAATCGTCGGTAACGTCAGAGCCGGAGCAAGATGACCTGCATTACGAGCACGGTCATCCTGAAATAGTAGACCAGGGCGTTCCAGAAGCGGCGCAGCGGGGAGGCGGGGCCGTCCGGCGGATTGATGCGGTGGGCGGTGAGAACGGCGGGGTGGTCGTAGAGCGTCTTCCAGGCGCCGTCGCCGCGGCGCTGGACCTCGCCGAAGCGGAAGCCGTAGTAGTTCCAGTGGAAGCCCATGCCTCGCGGCACCGTGGCGTTGGGCAGGGGCAGCGTCGCCAGCACGAGCGAGTCCGGCCGCGCCACGGCCCCGAACGCCGAGACGAGCTTGGCGAAGGCGGCGCGCTTCATGTACTCGACGGGCGCCTCCTGCCAGGCGTTGCTGACGTCGAGCGTGCCGAGCATGACGCCTTGGGCGCGCATCGCGTCGACGACCTCCTTCACGTCCATCTGGTCGCCGAGGTCGAGCTGGATCGCCGTGATGCGCCGCCGGTCGGCCAGGCCCTTGAGGTGGCCGAAGAGGGCGTCGTCCTCGAGGTAGTTGAGGCCGGCGAAGGCGCGGTTACCGGGCCGCAGCTCGCTGCTCGCCTCGCCGCGCTGCCAGGCCGCGACGTCGCTGCGCAGCGAGACTTGGGGAGGGGGGTCGCCGTAGCGGATCGTCTGCGTCTCGCTCTCGCCTTCGAGCGCGCGCAACGACGCCGGTGAGATCTTCCTCTCCTTGGCGAGAGCGAGGATCTCGGAGAGCGGCGTCCGCGGGTCGCGCAGGCGCAGGAACTCCTTCCTGTCCTTGGCGAGGTCGAGCATGGCGATCGTGATGCGGTTGTGCACGACGATGCCGGCCGAGTAGTCCGCCAGCAGCAGATGGCTGGCGCGCGTCACCGCCGCCCCCATGAAGCCGCGCGCCGTGCCCACGGCCACGTACGCGCCTTTGGGAGCCTGCCTGAGGATGTCCAGCGCGTCGGTGGGCTTCTTCTCGTTGGGGTTCTGGAACCGATTGAACTCGTTGTCGCCGGGTCCCAGCTTGAAGCCGGACTCGTGCTTGTCGAAGCGCGCGCCGATGGCCTCGAGGAAGGCCTCCTCCGCTTGCGCGGAGCTCGCCTCGCCGCTCGGAGGCGGCGCGGCCTCGAGCGCCGTCTGGGCTTTTTCGGCTTGCTCGACGCCTTGCTCGGCTTGCGCCTCTCCTCGCGCTTCCACCGGCAAGACCGTGGGCCCGAGCGCCGGAGGCGCCGGCAGGTCGACGGAGGCCGGCGCGATGCCGTGGACCTCGGCCGGAGCGGCCGGGATGTCGACGGCCGCCGTCTTGGCGGCCCAAAGCCCGGCCGGAGTCAGCAGCAAGGCGGCGCACAGCAGGGCGCGGGTCATACCGCGTAGGATAGGGCCGGCGGCCGCGGCCCGCCAGGGGCCATAGGGCCTAAAGCCAGCTCTTCTTCTTCATCCAGAGCAGCATCGCTCCGGAGACGGCGGTGGCCCCGCCGAAGAGCAGCCAGAACATGCCCGGGATCGTGGAGCCCGGGATCGCCACGTTCATGCCCATGAAGCCGGCGACGATCGTGTAGGGCGCGATGAGGATGCCGAGCGCGGCCAGGCGCTTCATCGCGTCGTCGAGGCTGTTGCTGACCTTGGCGCGGTAGAGGTCGATGAGGCCGTTCTTGCGGTCCTGGTAGTGGTCGAGCACTTCCAGGTGACGGTCGAGCGCGCCCAGCGCCCGGCGCAGGCTCGTCGTCGGCACGTGAGGATTGGCGTGGAACTCATTCAGCGCCGAGAGCTCCTGGAGGACCCGCTTCTGCTTCTGCACCGTCTCGTGCATGCGGTCGATCTTCTCGCCGACGTCCACGGTGTCCTGCAAGACCGAGTCGTCCGTCTTCTTGCTGTCGAGCTTCGCGCTGATCGCCCGGAAGTCCCCGGCCAAGGAGTCGATGGCGTCGCTGTAGCCCGCGATCACGTCGCCGACGATGAAAGCCATCAGCTCGCCCGGCGTCTTGTAGCGGCCGGACTCGTTGAGCAGGCGCATCGTCTTGTCGACGCTCGAGTGGGCCGTGCCGTGGACGCTCATCAGGATGCCGTCCGTCGCGTGCAGGCGCGTCTCGCCGCCGTCCATCCGGTACGCGGTCAGCCGCGCGGAGCTCTTCGTGACGAGCGGCGCGTCGGAGGCCTCCGCCGCCGGTCCCAGCCGCTCCTCGATCGCGGCCCGCAGCGGGTGCCGGGACCCTTCGAAGAAGTCCGCCCAGAACGTCTGCGGCCCTCCGAGGTCCTTGTGATCGGCGACGCCCGCCAGCCGCACGCGGCCCAGCTCGTCCTCGAGCCGCGCCAGCCGCGCGGGCCGGTCCAACGGCGTCATCTCCCGCTCCACCGCGGCCAGATCGCCCGCCGCGGCGGCCCGGTCCAGCTCCGGCGACGCCAATGGCGTGTCCAAGCCCGGTCCGAGATCGATCTGCCCGGGCGTCGGGAAGCTCTGCCCGGCCTCCGAGCCGAGACCGGCCGCCCCCGGCGCGACGACCGCCTCAGGCCCGGCGCGGCGTTCGACCTCGATCGCGAAAGCGGGCGACGCGGCGACGAGGCAGAGGCAGACCAGGAGCATGTTCCGGAACATGCTTCAGTATAGGAAGCCGCCCGGCTTTCGGCATGAGCCGAAGGGCCCCGGCGGGGCGGGCCGAAGGACTGCGGCTTAGAATCGCGTCACGAGCCGACGTCTGGCTTCCGGCCTTCGAGCTTCGCCAGTCTTTTTTCATGGTCCTCCAACTGACGTTGGTGCTCCATGTAAGAGTGGCTGGCCGTATCTCGATCGCGTTGCGCCGCCGCGATCCAAGGAGCGAACTGGTCGATGCGGTCGATCACCATGCTGAAGGCATTGCGCACATCGTCCTTCGTGGCCATGGTCTGCTTGATCTCGGCGACGTCACCGGTCAAGCGCGCAATGGCGATCATCGCCTTGCCGACCCGGTCCTCGACCGTGCCAAGACGACTCTCAACCGCGCCGAGGCGATCTTTGATGCCGTTCAGTTCCTGCCGCATTGCTTCGCTCATTATACTCGCCGTTCCTCGAAGCCCGCTAGGGTCAAAGGGCCCAACGTGTATACGTTCGAACCGCCTGAAAAGTTCCCTAAATTGGAGGTCACAAGTTGTGACCTCCAATTTGGGCTAGCCGAGCGCCAGGATGGCCTTCACGTCATCGCCGGTGAGCCCGAGCTCGAACGCCGCCAGATCCTGCTTCATGTGGCGCTCGTTGGACGTGCCCGTCAGCGGCAGGATGCCGATCGCCTTCGCGAAGCGGAAGATCACCTGCTCCGGCGTCGCCGACAGCCGCCGCGCGATCCCGGCCACCGTCTTCGACCCCACGACCTGCGGATTGGCCGTCAGCAGCGAGAAGCCCTGGTACACGATGCCGGACGTGGCGCACAACCCGCGCGCCGCCTTGTCCCAGCCGCGAACGGCGTAGCAGCGGTTCTGCACGATCATCGGCGGCACGCGCGCGTCCTCCAGGAGCTCCTGGATGTGCGTCGGCGTCACGTTGCTGACGCCGATCGCCGCCACGCGCCCGTCCTCGTGCAGCTGCTCGAGCGCCGTCCACACTTCCCAATCCCAGTCGGTCATCCCGAACCCCGCCGCCGGCCCGTGCAGGAGGAAAGAGTCCAGCCGGTCCGTCCCCAGGTTCTTGAGCGTGCTCTCGAAGGACTGCCGCACCTGCTCGCCCACCGGCGCCTTCGGGTCGTACGGCAGCCGGTGATCCTGCCCGTCGACGGAGGTGAACTTGCTCTGCAGCCACAGCTGGGAGCGCTCGACCACGCCTTCGTCGTAGAGCTTCTTCAGCGCCTCGCCGACGTAATCCTCGCGGTAGTGCTTCTTCTGGTTGGCCGTGTCGATGGCGCGAAAGCCCGCGCGCACGGCCTTCTCCACCAAGCCGGCCGTGGCGTCCTGCTTCCACGCCGTGCCGTAGATGAAAGCGGGAGCGTTCATGCAGCGATGATAACTTAAGAGAAGGCTTTGGAGAGCGCGGCGAGCGGGCCCGCCGCCTTGTCCGTGGCGCCGTAGAGATAGATCCCGGCGGCGAGCGTGGCCTCGAACGCCAGGGAGAGCGCCATGTAGAGCGCCATCAGCAGGATCAGCGGCGACTGGGCGGCGAAGGTGAAGACGGGGATGTCGTAGAGGCGGTCCTGGATCGCGCGCGGCGTGAACAGGATGAGCAGGTCGGCGAAGGGGCCCGACAGGGCGATGCCGAGGAAGCCGAGCGAGGCCGCCACGTCGTTCTCGATGCCGTAGGCGCCCACGCTCGCGAGCAGCGTCGCGACGGCACGGCGCGTGACCCGTCCGCGCAGCCGTTCCAGGGCCTCGATCAGGGGGACGTCCTCTCCCATCATCGTGGCCAGCAGCAGGGCCGCGCCGCTCTGGATGCCCACCTCCAGCAGGAACGCCGACAGCCGGGCCAGCAGGCCGGTCACGCCGCTCAGATTATCGCGCTTGCGGCGGTAGAGGACCTCGATGGCCAGCAGGGCGCCCAGGGCGACGAAGGCGAGGATCAGGATGGAGCCCAAGCGCCGCCCCGCCGCCCCGAGGCATTCGCCCAGGCCCGCCGGGCGTCGTCGCGCGGAGGCGATCACGCCGTACGCGTAGGCCGCCACGCAATAGTAGATGAGCGAGCCGGCCAGGAAGTAGACCGCCAGCACGGCGGGAGAGAGCACCACGGCGATCGCCAGCAGCTCCGCGTTGTGGCTCGTCGCGCCGGCCGGGACGGCGAAGTTCACGGCTTTGACGTAAGCCGCGATCATCGCCGCCGTCGCGGCCAGCGCGCCGGCCCACGGGAGAGCCAACACCGCGGGGTGCGCGCGCAGCTCCCGCGCCGACGCGCCGAACGCCTTGCTCAGCGCCGCGGAACTGCCGATCAGCGTGACCAGCGCCGCCCCGCGCGTGAACAAGACCCAGGCCGTCCCCGCCGCCAGCACGCCGATGAGCAGCAGCATTACGCCGCCTTCCTCGAGCCGGTCGCGCAGGTCCACCCATTCGAGATAGCGGGCGTGCGCGCGCGCCGCTGGGGAATAATGGCGGTCCCACTGCTGGACCGCCTGCATCAAGCCGCCCCCGGCGTGCCGCACGTCCAGATCGGGCTCGCGTCCCATCTCCGCCGCCAGCGCCGCGGCCTCATCGCGCAAGCCGCCGAACACCTCGGGCTTGTAGGAATCGTTGATCTGGGCGAACTCCAACGCCGCCGTCACGCGCCGATCCTTGTCCGTATCGGATCGCGCGACCCTCAGCAGCTCCTTCCCGGCGGCGGCGTCGTAATCGCGCCAACGCTTGCCCAACGCGCGCAATTCGTCTTGCTGCGCCCCGGCGACCGCCGGCAGCAATAACAGGACCGCCCAGATCAGGTTTTTCATGGCCGGTGGAGGATAGCGCGGCAACCGCCCCGCTGCAAGGGCCCCCATCGATAGCAGCGGGGCCCGCCTTACACGCGGTACTGAAAAAGAAAAAGCCCCGGGCAGAGTGCCCGGAGCTTCTCCTTTTGGCTGTGATTAGTACCGGTAGTTTTCCGCCTTAAACGGCCCTTCCGGCGAGATCCCCAAGTACTCCGCCTGATCCTTGGTCAGCTTCGTGAGCTTGGCGCCTAGCTTCCCCAAGTGCAGCGCCGCCACCTTCTCATCCAGGTGCTTCGGCAGCAGGTAGACTTCCTTCTTGTACTTGCCCTTGCCGCGGTTGGACCAGAGCTCGATCTGGGCGATGGTCTGGTTGGAGAAGGAGCAGCTCATGACGAAGCTCGGGTGGCCGGTGGCGCAGCCGAGGTTGACGAGGCGGCCCTCGGCCAACACCGTGATCACCTTGCCGTTCGGCCAGACGAACTGGTCGACCTGGGGCTTCACGGTGACCTTCTTGAGCTTCTTGTCGTTGACCATCGAGGCGATGTCGATCTCGAGGTCGAAGTGGCCGATGTTGCAGACGATGGCCTGGGACTTCATCGCGTCGAGGTGCTTGCGGAGGATGACGTCCTTGCAGCCCGTGGCGGTGACGAAGATGTCGCCGATAGAGGCGGCTTCGTCCATCGTGACGACCTGGTAGCCTTCCATGCAGGCCTGGAGGGCGTTGATGGGGTCAATCTCGGTGATCAGCACGCGCGCGCCCTGGCCGCGGAGAGACTGCGCGCAGCCCTTTCCCACGTCGCCGTAGCCGGCGACGACAGCGATCTTGCCCGCCACCATGACGTCGGTGGCGCGCTTGATGCCGTCGACGAGCGACTCGCGGCAGCCGTAGAGGTTGTCGAACTTGCTCTTGGTGCAGGAGTCGTTGATGTTGATGGCGGGCGTGAGCAGGGTGCCGTGCTTGACGCGCTCGTAGAGGCGGTGCACGCCCGTGGTGGTCTCTTCAGAGAGGCCGACGATGTCCTTGGCGAGCTCGGGGTATTTGTCGAAGACCATGTTCGTCAGGTCGCCGCCGTCGTCGAGGATCATGTTGAGGGGCTGGCCGTCGGGGAACTTGAGCGTCTGCTCGATGCACCAGTCGAACTCCTGCGCGTTCATGCCTTTCCAGGCGAACACGGCGGCCTTGCCGGCCTTGGCGATGGCGGCGGCGGCGTGATCCTGGGTCGAGAAGATGTTGCACGACGCCCAG
>CAZZGQ010000016.1:0-1796 GCA_964653765.1 uncultured Elusimicrobia bacterium
AGCTCCGACGGCGGAGCGGGCTTGGCTCAGGCTTTGGGCGCGCGCTTGCTCGACGGGCGCGGGCAGGAGCTGCCGCCGGGCGCCGGCGCCCTCATGGCCCTCGAGCGCATCGACGCCTCGGCGCTGCGCCGGCGGCTCGAGGGCGTGCGCGTCATCGGGGTCACGGACGTGACCAATCCGCTGCTGGGCCCGAAGGGCTCCGCCGCCGTCTACGGCCCTCAGAAGGGCGCCTCGCCGGCCCAGGTCGGCGTCATCGAGCGCGCGCTGGCGCGCTACGCGGCGGTGCTCAAGCGCGACGCCGGGGCGGACGTGGCCCGCAAGGCGGGAGCGGGAGCGGCGGGCGGCTGCGGGGCCGGCCTGATCGCGCTGCTGGGCGCCGAGCTCGTGGGAGGCGCCGACTACGTGCTGGACGCCTGCGATGCCGACGGACGCCTGCGCGAGGCGGATGCGGTGCTCACCGGGGAGGGACGAATGGATGCCACGAGCTTTTTCGGTAAGGCGCCGGTGGAGCTGGCGCGGCGCGCGCGGCGGGCGAAGGTTCCGGTCGCCGTCGTCTGCGGGGACATAGACGCCGCGGCCCGGCCGCGCTTGGAGCGCCTGGGCGTGGCCCGGGCGGTGGCGCTGAGCGAGGCCGGGGCCACGCGGGCGCAGTCCATGCGGGAAGCGGCGCGTTGGGCGGCCAAGGCCTGCGCGCTGGCGCTCAAGGGGCTGGCGCTCTCGGCGATGGCGGCGGGCTTCGTGGCCGCTTCCGAATTCACCGCCGCCGACAACGCCTATTTCCACCGCAACGCCCCGGGCCAGCTGGAGGCCGCTCTCTCCACGGCCCAGGCCAAGGCTCCTTCCGACGCTTCCGGCGAGTGGGATTGGCGGCTGGCGCGCGCCTTGGTGCGGCGCGGCGAGCGGCGCAAGTCGAAGAAGGACAAGATCGAGGACTTCCAGGCCGCCGAGAAGGCGGGGGAAAGCGCCGTCCGAAAAAGCTCCGCCAACGCCGAGGCGCACTTCTGGCTGGGCGTGGCCCACGGCCGGCGGGGCGAGACCCAAGGCATCTTCAAGTCGATGAAGCTCGTCGGGCCGATCAAGCAGGAGATGCAGACCACCCTCAAGCTCGATCCCAACCACGGCGGCGCCTATGAGGTCCTCGCCGAGCTCTACCGCCAACTGCCAGGCTTCGCGGGGGGCGACAAGAAGAAGTCCTTGGAGTACTACGAGAAGGCGGTCTCGGTGTCTCCGCGCTACTCGTCCAACTACGTGCCCCTGGCCGAGCAGTACCTCGAGCGCGGCCGCAAGGACGACGCCCGCAAGGTGCTCGACCAGTTCGACCAGCTCAAGGATCCCGCCGATCCCGCCCAGTTCCCCGACGACCAAAATGACGCCAAAGAGCTCCGCGCAAAACTTAAGTAGCGGGCAGCCTTAAGATTTAACTTGTTAAGTTAAATCTTAAGGCTGCCCGCAGTTAAGTTAGAGATGCAGGTGCTTGTGGAGGGACTTGAGGTCGGCGGCGACGGCGTGCAGTTCGCGGCGCTCGGGCTCGGAGGACGTCTTGTGGGCGAGCGCCTCCAGGCGGGCGACCAGCTCCTCCGCCCGGCGCTTGTCCTTGAGGAGGATGTCGCGCAGGCCGCCCTGCATCTGGGCGAAGTCGCGTACCGTCTCCTGCAAGGCGTCGGTGCCGCGGATGCGCGGCTCCGAGGTGAAGTTGCCCTGGCGCAGCCGGCCCATGCCCGCGGCCAGCACGCGCAGCGGCCCGGCGAAGCGGTGCGACCAGATCACCGTCAGCAGGCCGGTGGCGAGGATGGCCA
>CAZZGQ010000016.1:1896-4913 GCA_964653765.1 uncultured Elusimicrobia bacterium
CCGGCGAAGCGGTGCGACCAGATCACCGTCAGCAGGCCGGTGGCGAGGATGGCCACGCAGGAGGAGACGGCGAGGGGCCCGCGCAGCGTCAGGCGGATCCAGTCGAGGCTGTGGACGAGCTGATGGCTCTCGAGAGAGGCTTGCGTCAGGCCGTGGACGACGCTGAAGGAGACGAGCAACAGGGTGGCCACGACCAGGCCCAGGACGTAGCCCAGCATCTGCAGCTGCAGGGAGGCGTCGACCCAAAAGCGCTTGCGCTTGTACTGGCTCAACCTCGACATCCTACTATAAAGAGACCGGGATGTTGTCGATCAACCGCGTCTTGCCCACCCGGATGGCGGCCAGCAGCCGCAGCTCGCCCCGCAGCGCCCGCGCGGGCTGCAGCGTGGCGGCGTCCGCCAGGGCGACATAATCGATCTTCGCCTCCGGGATGACGGAGAGGATCAAGCGCCGCCCCAGCGCCTCGATCGAGCGCGGCGAGGCGCCTCGCCCGCGCGCCTTGGCGGCGGCGGCCTGCAGCGCGGCCTGGATGGCCGGCGCCGCGGCGCGCTCGTCGTCGGAGAGATAGACGTTGCGGCTCGACAGGGCGAGGCCGTCGGCCTCGCGGACCGTCGGGCAGCCGACGATGGCGGACGGCAGATCGAGGTCTTGCGCCATCCGGCGCAGCACCGTCAGCTGCTGGTAATCCTTCTCGCCGAAGTAGGCGCGCGTCGGAGCCACGGTCTCGAGGAGCTTGAGCACGACGGTGGCCACGCCGCGGAAGTGCCCGGGACGGAAGGCGCCTTCCAGCACGGTCGTGAGCGAAGCCGGCGGCTCGACGTAGGTCCCGAA
The DNA here is from genome assembly GCA_964653765.1 of uncultured Elusimicrobia bacterium. GTDB lineage: Bacteria > Elusimicrobiota > Elusimicrobia > UBA1565 > UBA9628 > JAGWUP01. The sequence goes on from CAZZGQ010000016.1 coordinate 2,728, forward strand.
GCCATCCGGATAGACCTGCTCCACCGACGGATGGTAGACGGCGTCCGCTCCCGCTGAGGCGCAGAGGCGGCGGTCCGCCGGGAAGGTCCGAGGGTAGCGCGAATAATCCTCGTGGGGGCCGAACTGGGTGGGATTGACGAAGACCGACACCACGACGCGGTCGTTCTCCCGGCGCGCTTGGCGGATGAGGGAGGCATGGCCGTCGTGCAGCGCCCCCATCGTGGGCACGAAGCCGATCGACTCGCCGGCTCTCTTCCAGCGGCGCGACAAGGAGGCCATCGCCGCCTGCGTCCCGACGACGCGCATGCTCATAGGTGCCGGGTGAAGAAGCCGGCCACGCGCGTCTCGTACTCGAGGCCGGCGACCCCGCGGCACTTGCCGTGGCGCGCGCCGGGGATGATCCACAGCTGCTTCGGCTCCTTGGCCAGGCCGAAGAGCTCGCGCACGTCCCACTCGGGCATGAGCGTGTCCTCGCTGCCTCCGATGATGAGCAGCGGGCGCGGCGCGATCTTGCCGATGAAGCGAGCGGGGCTGTATTCGTCGACCTTGCTGGTGCCCACCCGCCAGCGCAGGAACATGAGCGTGAGCATCACGAGGGGGAAGTAGGGCACATGGAGGTTGATCCAGCCGTACTGACGCACCACGCGGCGATATTCGGTGAAAGGGCTCTCCAGCACTCCGGCCCTGATCTCGGGGTGGTCGGGCATCGACATGGCGGCCACGGCCGCCCCCATCGAGAAGCCGAAGACGCCCAGGCGTTCCGTATACGCCGGCTTCTTCTCCTTCAGGAAGCGCAGCGCCGCCTCGAAGTCGATCGTCTCGAAGTAGCCGATCGTCGTGATCTCGCCCTCGCTGTCGCCGTGCGAGCGCGAATCGTAGTAGAGCAGGTTGAAATTGCCGGAGTGGTGCAGGAAGTTCGTCTCGCGCAGCAGCTCCCCCTTGTTGTCGCCCCAACCGTGGCACATGATGATCGTGCGCTTCTCGTCGGAGCTCGGCGAGGGGATCCACCACCCTTTGAGCGTCAGGCCGTCGCGCGTGCGGAACTGCACTCGCTCGTAGGGCAGGCCGAACTGCTCCGGGAAGTTCGTCAGCTTGCTCATCGCCGGCGGATGCAGGATGACGCCGGCGCCCCAATAGCAGATGCCGATGACGCCGACGAGCACGACGATCGCCAGCAGCAGCCAGACGCTCACGAATGGCCCCTAGCTCTTGGCCGCCTCGGCGAACGAGTGCTCGGCGGCGGGGAAGGCGCCGTCGCGGACCTCGCGGCAGTAAGCGGAGACGGCGTTGCTCATCTGCGGGCGCAGCTCCGCGTAGCGCTTGACGAACTTGAGGCTTTGCTCGGTCATGCCGAGCATGTCGTCGACGACGAGGATCTGGCCGTCGGTCTCCGGCCCGGCGCCGATGCCGATCGTGGGGATGCCGACCTTGCGCGTGATCTCTCCGGCCAGCCGCGGCGGCACGCACTCGAGCACGATGGCGAAAGCGCCCGCGGCTTCCAGGATGCGGGCGTCGGTGAGCATCTTCTCCGCTTCCTGGGGTTTCCTGCCCTGGACCTTGTAGCCGCCGAGTCGGTGCACGGCCTGCGGGGTCAGGCCGACGTGGCCCAAAACCGGGATGTTGACCTTGAGCAGCTCCTTGACGACGGGAGCGATCTCCATGCCGCCCTCGAGCTTCACCGCCGCCGCGCCGCCCTCCTTGATCAGGCGGCCCGCGTTGCGCACGGCCTCGCGGGCGTCCACCTCGTACGAGAGGAAGGGCATATCGGCGACGAGCAGGGCGCGCTCGTTGCCGCGCTTGACCGCCTTGACGTGATGGAGGATCTCCTCGACGGTGACGGGCAGCGTGCTCTCGTAGCCGAGCTTGACCATGCCCAGCGAGTCGCCGCAGAGGATGACGTCGACGCCGGCCTCGTTGAGGAGGGCCGCCGTCGGCGTGTCGTAGGCCGTCAGGGCGGCGATCTTCACGCCCTTCTGCTTCATCGAGATCAGGGTCGCCGTGGTGACGACGGAAGGCTTCTCGGGCTTGTAGGCCATCGAGGGAGATTCTACAACTTAGGCGGCCGTCATTTCAGGACGAAGGCCGGGGCTAGAGACGCCAGCGGGTCGGACGCGCCGCGTCCCCGCTGGGGTCGAGGCGGGCGAGGAGGGCCTTGGCCGTCGCTCCGCCGGCGCGGTAGCCGGGCG
>CAZZGQ010000016.1:5013-26304 GCA_964653765.1 uncultured Elusimicrobia bacterium
AGCAGCCAATAGAGCGCGCCGATCGCCACCAGCACGAGGATCAGCGTCATCCCGAGATGCACGGGATCGTAAGCGGGCTCGCTCGGATCGTCGTCCGCGTCCAGCGCCTCGGCGGCCTTCTTGAGCGAGCGCAGTAGTCTTCCTCCCATATCCCTAGGATTCAGACTATTCCCTTCGGTCACAGCTTCCCCAGCAGGTGGTCCATGCCGTACAGCCCGGGCTTGCGTCCGCGCAGCCACAGCGCCGCTTCCAGCGCTCCGCGGGCGAACACCGCGCGCGAATGCGCCCGGTGCGTGAGCTCGAGGCGCTCGAAGGGGCCGGCCAGCGTCAGGGTGTGCTCGCCGACGACGTCGCCCAGCCGCAGGGAGACGGCGGGCACGGCTTCCTTGCCGCCGCGCGCGGCCCGTACCGCGGCCGCCAGCCGGAGCGCCGTGCCGGAAGGGGCGTCGCGCTTGGCGGCGTGGTGCGTCTCGGCGACGCCGGCGTCGAAGGCGGCGAGGGCGCGCGCGGCGCGCGCGGCCAGGGCGCAAAGGACGTGCACGCCGACGCTGAAGTTGGGAGCGACGAACAGCGGGATGCGCCGGGCGTGGCGCTCGAGGGCCCGGCGCTGGGCCGGCGAGAAGCCCGTCGTGCCGATGACGGCCGGGGTGCGGGCGGCCGCCGCGGCGGCGGCGAGAGCGACGGAGGCCCGGGGCTCGGTGAAGTCGATCAGGACGTCGGCCCCGGCGAGGGCGGAGGCCGCCGCTTCGGGGGACGTGCGGTGAAGGATCTTGGCGGCCAGCGTCAGACGCCGGTCGCCGGCGAGCAGCGACACCACCTGCGAGCCCATGCGTCCGGAAGCGCCCGCCACGACGACGCGCACGCTCTTCATGTTCGTCATCTTATCATTAGGAATTCGATTATTGAAAGAATCGGGGCGAAGGCTTATAGTAGTGGCTGAATGAGCCGATTGCTGACCGCCACCTTCAGAGGCAGCGCCCATCAGCGGGGCCGCGCGCACGGCGAGAGGTTCAAGGCCGAGGTCCAGCAGAGCGGCATCCTCGATTACTACCTCGGCTACTGCGAGCGGCTGCTCTCGCGGCCCGGCATCGCCAAGCGCCTGGCCATCTCCGTCGTGCACGAGCTGGTGGCGCGCGCGCAATCCGACGAGACGCGCGGCCTGGCCGACGGCTTCTGCGAGGCCACGGGCCTCGATCGCCGCGCTGTGGGACGGGCTCTGGTCATGCCGGACGCGCTGAACTTCCTCGTGGGCCTGCACGCCGCCGTGCGCCCGGCGCCGACGCCGGCCCTCGGCTGCACGAGCGTCGCCGCCTGGGGCGCGGCCACGAGCAACGGCCGCATGCTTTTCGGCCGCAACCTGGATTTCGCGGGCAACGGCGTCTGGGACCGCTTCCCGCTGCTCGTCCGCCACGAGCCGCAGCACGGCGTCCCGTACGCGGCCTTCACCACCGCCGGCGGCATCGTCGACGGCATCACGGGCGTCAACATGGAAGGCCTGACCGTGGCGCTGCACCAGCATCTCTCTTGGGACGTCTCGCTGTGGGGCACGCGGCCGGTTCTCGACCTGGGACAGGAGGTGCTGCGCACCTGCCGCACCATCGACGAGGCGATCGCCCTGATCTCGAGCTGGCCGACGACGGCCGGCTGGACCGTGGTCCTCACGCACTGGAAGAGCCGCAAGGCTTGCGCCATCGAGCGCACGGCGCGGCGCTGCTTCGTGCGCTTCGCCAGCGACGGCGTGTTCGCCCGCGCCAACGATTACGAGGAGCCTTCGCTCAAGGGCGCGGAGATCGAGTACACGCCCTGGCGCGGAGGCTCGCGCGCCCGCCAGGCGAGGGCGTTGGCGCTGCTGCGGCAGCAGAAAGGCTGGCTCGACGCCGTCCGTATCGCTTCCATCCTGCGCGACCATTTGGACCCCGAGCGCGGCGTGACTCGCGCCTTCGCGCAGACGATCGCCGGCCCCTCCAACATGACGAGCGTCGTCATCGACGCCGAGGCCGGCGAGGTCTGGGCCGCCGAGGGCCCGGCGCCGGTCTGCGAGGGCGCCTACCGCCGCTTCAAGCTGTGGGAGGATTCTCCGGCCGGCGAGGCGCTGCCCGTGCCGACGCTGCTGAGCGACGCGCAACAGGCCGGCTACCAGCGCTACATGGAGGCTCTGCTGGCCTGGGAGCGCTCCCGCGACGAGGAGGCCGCGGCCGGCCGCCTCGGCGAGGCGACGACCTCGGATCCGACGGACCCGATCTACCGCTATCTGCGCGGCTTCTTCTGCCTGCGGGCAGGCGACGCCCGCGCCGCCGCCGAGCATTTCGAGCGGGGCATGGGCGAGCCCGACCTGCCGCACCGCAGCCGCGCTCAGCGCCTCTGGCTGGCGCGCAGCCTCGACTCCCTGGGCCGCCGCTCGGACGCCCTGAAGCACTACGCCGCCGTCGCCGCGGCGGAAGGGACCGGCCGTCCGCTGGGCGTCGCCGCCGACCGCGGCTCGCGCGTCGCCTACCGCCCCGAGCAGGCCAAGGACGTCCAACCCGACTTCCTCTTCGGCGACGTCTACGCCTATTGAAGTAAGTTAATTTAGGGCAGCCTTAAGATTTAAGTTATTCGATTCGAATAACTTAAATCTTAAGGCTGCCCTAAATTAACTTACTTCAGCTGCCAGAGGGAGAAGACGCCGAGGAGCGTGAGGGCGACGCCGTAGACGCGCGCCAGCGTCGCCGAGCGCGACTTGAGCGCCACGCGCGCGCCGAGATACGAGCAGGGGACCGAGCCCAGGCCCATCACCAGGACGACGAGCCAGTCGATGTGGCCCAGGCGCGAGTGCACGAGCGTGCCGGGGACCGCCAGCACCATCGACACCGCCAGCGAGCAGGCGAAGGCCGTCTTGATGCGCAGCTTGAGGAACTTGGCGTAGCACGGGACGAGCAGAAAGCCTCCGGCGTTTGCCAGCAGCCCCGAGACGAAGCCCACCGCCGACGCGATCACGAGCAGCCGGGCCGTCCAATATCTGGGCCTGCGGCCGACGCTCGCCGGGGCGTCGTCCTTGCCCGGCTTGACGATGAAGGAGACTCCGAAGCCCAGCACCAACGCCGCCGTGATCAGGATGAGCGGCTTCGAGCCCGTGGTATCGGAGAGCCACGCCCCGGCGGCCGTGGCCGGCATGCCCCAAGCCAGGCTCCACAGGACGACGTCCCAGTCGATCTCGCCGCTGCGCCAGTAGGCGAGCGAGGCGACGAAGGTCCCCGGGATCGTGGCGGGCAGCGGGGCGGCGAGCGCGACGTAGCCCGGCAGCCCGATCAAGGCGAGGATGGGTGTCGCGATGGCGCTGCCGCCTTTGCCGAAGAGCCCGCCCAGGAACCCCACGCCGACGCCGGTCAGGAAGACGTCGACGGTCTGCGGGGGGAGCGGCACCCGGAGATTATAGACTAGTAGCGGCGGCGGCCGAAGCGCGGGCGGTAGCTCAGCGTCTCGACCACGTCCGGCGTCATCGCCGGGCTGGCGCCGCGCACGGTCTCGCCGTGGTAGTGATAGGCATGGGCGGCCCGCTGCAGCACGACGCGGTCGGCGGAGCGCGCCGCGAACGCCAGCGCTTCCGCGACTTGGCGCGGATGGGCCTGCGCGGCCGCTCCGCCGAAGGCGACGAGCGCTTCCGAGGCGACGGCGGCGCCGTCGGACTTGAGCGCGAGGCGGAAGAGCTCCTTCACGAGGGCCGGACGCTCGAGGGCGTAGTGATCGACGAGCTCGCCCATCGAGCGCGCGTAGGCGCCGGGATGGCGGCGGAAAGCATGCAGGACCATGCGGGCGGCCGTCTCGTTGCGCGGGTCGGCGGAGAGCGCGGCGCCCACGGGTCCGCGCGCCAAGCGCATCGCCATGACCCAGGACGAGAGCAGCGCCTCGTTGACGCCTTCCCATAGGCCGGACGCCAGGCCGGCTTGATAGCCGTAGTAGCCGCCGACGAGCGGCGCCGTCAGGATCAGCGCCGCGCTGAGCGCGGCGAGGAGCCACGGCCCGATCACGACGACGACGCCCATCAGGAGGAAGGCCGCGAAGAACAGGGCCGCGGCCATGGCGAGCCCGGCGAGGTCCGCGCCCGTCGGCTCGCTGGCCGCGTTCCAAAGCCCGCTCAGCGCGCTCCAGCCCAGCGACAGCGGCACGAGGATCATCGCCAGGGCCGTCGTCGCCAGCGCGCCCATCGCCCCGGCGCCCAGGCCGTCGAGCACGCCGCCCTTGGCTCGCGGCTTCGTCGCCGGCGCCGGCACGGCGCCGATCGTATACGTCTTGCGGCCCCAGGAGTCGTGCCAGCTCCGCACGGTCACCTGCTCGGGGCCGACCGGGTTGGGGGCCAGCAGCACCAGCCGCGGCCGCGTGAAGGAGCGGTCTTGATAAGCCTGGAAGGCGGTCTTGGACACGACGCCGTCGTGCAGGCCGTCGATGTAGAGGCCTCCGCCCTGCACGATCGTCGCCTTCTTGCGGAAGCGCTCCCACCAGCTCATCTCGCGCACGGGCTCGACGGCGAGCGGAGCGTCCTCGGCCTGCTTCGCCTCGCCGGAGAGCTGCGCGGCGACCTGCTCGGCGCGGCGCTCGGTCTTCTCCGCGCGCGCCTGGCTTCTTTCCTCGACGGCCCGCGCCACGGCGGCCACGATCTGCCGCTGCTCGTCGCCGAGCAGCGCCGTCGCCGCGGGGCTCTGCAGGACCTCTACGGCCTTCGCTTGCGCGGCCGGGTCCAGGCTCCACAACCCGTCGGCCAGCCGCCGCACCCGCGCGGAGAGCTCGGCGTGGTCGTCGCCCCCGATGCTCGCCACCTGCAGCGCGGCGCCGAGGTCCGCGATGGCCGCCGGCGCGGCGGAAGCGGCTCGCGCGGTCTCCGGAGCGGCGGACTCGACCTGTGGGCCGGCATGGGCCGTCGACGCCAGGAGCGCGGCGGCGACGGAAAGCCAGAGGAAACGGGGCATCAAGAGACTCTACCACCGGTCTGCGTTCGCGCTTTAGGCCGTCGGACCCGCCGGGCGGGCGACGATGGGCCTAGGCGGGTCCGGGGCCAGCGGGCCCAGCCGGAGCCAGGCACGCCGAGCAAGCCAGCACGGGCGTGGCGATGGCGCCGCTGCCGAAGAGCCCGCCCAGGAAGCGGACGCCCGCGCCCGTCAGGAAGATCGAGGAGGTCTGGGCGACGGCCGCGCCGAGGTCATGGCTTGGTTGCGCAGCAGGTGGCCAGCCAAGGCGAGCAGGCCGCCGTAGCTCTTGGCGTTGCGCTCCAGCGACGGATTGGTCTTGCCGCGCACGATCGCCTCGAGCGCGGCGAAGAGAGCGGCTTCGGCTTTCGGAGAGTATCCGCCCATCAGCGCCCAGCCGTGGTAGACGCTGCCGTTGAGTCCGGGATCGAGGTAGACCCGGTAGGGGGCGTCGCTGCCGTTGAGATAGTTCGAGAAGCGCGGGTCCGCGAGCGAGCCGTTCCAGATCGTGTCGGAGAGGGTCGCGGCCATGCGGTCCACGTCGGCGCGCGTGAAGACCAGGCCCATCTCGTAGAGGGTGACCACGAGGGAAACCTCCACGTTCGCGCCCGAGACGTCGGGCACGCCGGCCTGATTGCCCACCGAGCCCGGCGCATCGCCCGCGTCGGAGCCGATGGGGATCGTCTGGTTATCCCAGGTCCAGCCGGACTTGTAGGGCCGCATCTTGCTCTTGAAGCCCTCGCCGATGCCGCGCGCGATCGAGCAAGGCAGCGTCCGGCCGGTCGCGCGGCAGAGGAACGCGGCGTCCAGGGCGAAGTTTGCGGCGTTGTCGTTCCACAACGGGAAGTGATCGGGATCGAGCCAAGGGATCCGTGAGGACAATTGGCCACGGTAAAAATACCGGATTATGCAGCCGTCGGCGAACTCCACATAGCGATCGGCGGCCTGGCCGTAGCGTCGGCGCAGGCTCGGATCGGCTCGGATGATCGCCGCCGCGCGGGCGAGCGGGACCATCGCCTGGAGCGTGTAGTGCAGGATGGGGCGCGGCACGGGCGAGTCGGCTGTGATGGCGAACGGGCCCCAGACGCGATACACGCGCCCGCCGCTCTCGAAGTCGCGCGCCGTCGCTGTCATCGTGTCCATGACAGCGATCGCCCGGCGCAGCAGCCGCTCGTCTCCGGTCGCCTCGAACGCCGAGAGCACGCCGTTGAGGTAGTAGCTGGTGAAGTAGTAGACCTCCGACGAGCCCGAAGCGGCCTCGCGATCGAGCTCGTCGGACTCATTGGCGAGCTGATACTGGAATACGAGGCGGCAGAATCCGAACGAAAGAGAGCCCCGCGACCACTCCCGAGCGGCCGCCGATGCAAGCGCCAGGCAGACGCAGGCCGCGAGGAGCAAGCGTGCCCTGGATATCGAGCCGCTCATGGCCTTAAAACCTGATCGCCGCCGCCGCCGAGACCGTCTGCGAGCGGAAGGTCGGAGTACGCTCGTATTCGTAAGAAAGCTCGAGCGCGTCCGCCTCGCGCCAGCGCGTCGACAAGGCCGCGCGCGCCTCGCTGACGAATTGCGGAGGCACGCCGTGCTCCGCGCCCCGCGAGGCCAAGTAGCGGCCTTGCAGGCGCGTATCCCGGGTCAGCCTCAGGACGAGCTCGGGGCCGATGCCGTGGAGCGTCAGGTAGTTCGGCGCGTAATACAAGGCGCTCCGCCGCGGCGAATAGTCGTAGACGTAGCGATACAGGCCTCGCACGAGCAGCCGGTCGATCGACGCGACGTCGCGTCCGGCCTCGGCCTGGATCGTCGAGCGCGTGTTGGCGTCGGAGTACCAATCTCGCTGCGCGCGGCCCGCCAGCGACCATGGGGCGTCTGGCGCCCAGCGCGCCCCGACGTCGGCCCCGCGGCGCCAGACTCCGGCGGCGACAGCGGGCGCGCTATAGAGCAAGGAGCGCGAGCCGCGCGCCCAGGTCTCCACCGAGCCGGGCCAAGCGGCGTCCCATTCGCCCGTCGCGGAGAAGAAGTCCGCCCGCGGGCCTGACAGCAAGTGCTCGGCGACGTCCGCGCTGAGCTTCTGCCCGTCCGCGATCCGCAAGTCGAGGCCGGCGCCCGCGGAATTGTCTCCCACGAAGACCGAGTCTCCTTGGAGGAACTCGGCGCGCTGGTAGCTCGCGCGGGCGCGGGCGAGACCCCACTGCGGCGATTCCAGCGTCTGCGTGAGGGTCCAGGTCCGCCGGCTCTCATTGTCGTCGTAGTACTCGTAGGCCGGGCGCCACGCGGGCCGCCGCTCGGCGTCGACGCGGCGGGCCAGCGCCTGAACCGGGAGATCCGGCCCGGACTGGAGCGCTCGGCGCGCCGAGGCCGCGGCGCCGTCGAGATCGCCCGCGTAGTAGCGGATGGAGGCATCCTCCGAGGCGAGAAGCTTCTCTGATGCGGCCATAGCGCGCAGCTCGTCGAGGACCCCGCGGGCCTCGCCGAAGCGCTTCTCCACGAGCGCCCAATCGATCAGCACGACGTCAGCGAGCGCCTTGGGGCTGCCGTCCACGAAATGCTTGACCAGCTCTTTCCCGGACATCTTGCCGGGCTCGAACCGCACGAGGTCGTACGGGTCGCGGTCGCGCGTGTTGACGCCGTAATCGTCCTGGACATAGGCGAGCTCGTAATATTTCGAGACGAAGGCGCGATTGGCGCGCAACGCCTCGGGCGTGTTCGACGGGTCGCCCTTTTGGCCGGCCGCGCCTTCCGGAAAGGCGAAGGCGATCGGCGCGCTTCCGATGTGTTCGGCGATCTTGCGCCGGCACGAGGCGTAGTCGCCGTCGATGCGCGCCCGCCATTCACTGATGGTCTCCAGCCGCCCGTTCTTCGCCTCCCAGCGCCGGTTGACCAAGAAGAGGCCTTGGCGTCCCGCCGCGTCCATCGGGATCTTGATATGCGCCAGGTCGCCGTGCGCTTGGATCTCCCATTGTCCCGTGGCCGCGTACGCGGCGACCATGTCCCACGTCGCATAGCCGGGAGAGTGCGGGGAGCTCTCCACGTTCGTCAGAGCGGCCATCATCGAAGCCTTGAACCCGTAGCGCGCCAGTATCGGCGTGCCGAGCTCGAAGCTGTCGGCGCGGGCGTCGTCGAACGTGATCAGGACGGGCTTGGGCGGCAGCGGCTTGCCGCGGCGGAACCAATCGGCGGCTTCGCGCGTCGTGACGGTCTTATAGCCGGCCGCCGCCAGAGCGCGCAGCTGGTCGTCGAAAGCGCGCGTGGACTCGTGGATGTCGTAGGCGAGCATCGGGTCGGTGTCCGAGTTGGCCAGGCCGTGGAAGAGCAGGATCGGCAGGACCGGCTGCGCGCGCGCCACCCAAGCCGCCAGCTGGCGGCGCGCCTCGGCGTGGCGGCCCAGGTCATAGAGCGCCCCCACGGCGCGAAGGAAGCTGCGCGGGTCGGTTGGGTCGAAGCTCTGGAGCTGCAGAGCCAGCTCGTATGCCTCCTTGTTGTCGCCCGAGGCGCTGGCGATGCCGCGCAGCTTCTCCCGCCAGTCCATGACCGCCGGGTTGATGTCGCGCGCCTTGAGCGCGAAGCGCCGCGCCGCGCCGAGACGGCCCTCCAGCAGGGCTTGCGCCGTCTTCCCGAGCCAGGCTTCCTGAGAGAGGGGGACGACAGCGGTGATCCGGTCGAGCAGCGCGTCCGCGTCGGCGAGGCGCCCGGAGTCGCGCATGATCTCGTAGAGCCAGAGCGCCAGCCCTTCGTCGGCCGGCGTCATGGTCTCGAGCCAGCGCCGGCCCAGCGCGATCGCCCGCTCCACGTCCCCGCGAGCCATCGCGTCGGCGAACAGCAGGTTGAACGCCTTCGGGTAGTCGCGGCTCATCAAAGGCTCGAGCTCGGCGCGGCCTTCGGCGACCCGATCCAGGCGCAGCAGCGTCCATCCTCTGTAGTAGCGAGCGTCTTTGTTGCCGTCCCGGGCGATCGCCCGGTCGAAGAGAGGCAATGCTTCTGCATAGCGCCCTTCCCAGAACAGCGCCTGCGCCAATGGCCACGGGACGGCCACCGCGATGTCGGGGTCTGGGCAGCTCAGCAGCGGCCGCAGCCGCGTTTCGGCGGCGGCGAGGTCTCGCCCGTGCAGATAGACGGCGCCGAGCGCCAATTCCACGCGCGGCTGGTCCTTCCGCAGGGCGAGCGCCTTCTCCAGCGTTTCCCGGGCGGCGCCGAGCATGCCCAGGCGGGCCTGTAGCAGGCCGAGGGGGGCCAGCGCGTCCGGGTTATTGGGGAAATCCGTGGCGAGCCGACCGGCTTCGTCGAGCGCCTCGGATTCGTGCCCGGTCATGCGCAGCGCGACGACGAACTGGCGCCGATACTCCCACCGCAGCGGGTCGGCCGCGACGAGCGCGCGCAGCTGCTCGACCGCTGCGGCGAGGTCAGCGGGGCCGCCGGCGGCGATGAGCTGCTTGGCGTGCTCATAACGAGCGGCCGCCGCGCGCGCCTCGAGCAAGGCGGGGCCGACCCGAGTCAGCTCCGCGGCGTCGCGGTCGTCGGGCTTCAGCGCAAAGACGCGGCGCGCGATGGACAGCGAGCCCGGGATGTCGTCGCTGCGCCAGAGCGCCCACATGAGGTCGCGCAGCGAGAGGTAATCGTCCGGTCGCAGGGCCAGAGCGCGCCGCAGCAGCGTGATGGACTCCGCCTTCCGGCCCGCGCGCCACGCCTCGGCCGCCTTCCCGCGCAGGCCTGGCCCGTCCTGCGCGGCCGCGGCAAGACCGGCGTCGCGGATGACGGCTTCGGCCTCGGGGTCGCCGGGCGCCAATGCCAAGACGCGGCGCGCCACCTGCTCCGCCGCGGCGAAGCGGCGTGCGTCCCAGCGCTGCCACATGAGCTTCTTGAGGGCTTGCGCGCTTTCGCCAGGAGTCTCGGGCTCCGCCGGCCGCGCCTCGGCCGGCGTGGGCGCGTGGATGGCGGCGGGCCGCTGAGCCCGCGCGGTGGCGGCCGCGATGAGACCGCAGGCCGATGCGATGAGGACGGCTCGCCGAGGCCTCATCGCGAGCTACGGATTGGGTCCCGTGGTCGTCGGGTCGATCTCGCGCACGCTCATCTTCTTGTACTTTAGGCCGTTGGTGCCGACGTCGTCGCTCCTCCAATAGACGGTGATGTTGGGCTTGCCCGTCTCGGTGCCCTGCCGCGCATCGCTGTTGGTCAGGCGCAGCGCGGGGTTGATGCCCGAGGCGCACGGGACCCCACCGACGCCGAAGTTGCTGCCGGTGTCCTCGATCTCGTTGACCTTGACCCAGGTGCCGCCGTTGGCGCCGTCGGTGGAGTCGTAGTAGTTCTCGAGCTTGACGTCGCCGTTGGGCAGGTCGTAGACGACCAGCTTGTAGCCGATCCAGACGTTGTAGGGCAGCCCGCCCGACCACATCGGCTTGTCCTGCACGGCCACGGAGTTTGGATGGCTGGTCTCCTTCTCGAAGTCGATGTGGCCGTCGTAGCGGAAGCGCGCGTCGTTGCCGCGCGTGTCGCACAAGTTGGCCGTTTCCGAGCCGATCGTGCCGTGGTTGGTCCGAGCGACGCCCTCGATCCCGCCGTAGGGCGTGCCGCTGTCGGCGATGCGCATCGCGTAGACGGTCATCTCCACGTTGCGCCAGCTCTGCTGGAGGGCAGGATCGTGGATGTACATGCGCGGCACCGAGCCCGTGATGGTGAAGATCCCCTTGCCGTCGACGTTGTAGGTGGCGTCGCCGTGGTTGGCGTCGAACCAGGCGTCCTGAGGATCGACGCCCGTGAAGGTCCGCGCCGTTCCGTTGTCCCAGGTCGAGAACCATTGCAGGCCCGGGCCGGCCGTGGGATAGATCATCTTGACGCCCCACTTATCGAGCGCCGAGCCGGAGGGGGTGGGGGTGGGGGTGGGAGCCGGAGCGGGGGCAGGAGCCGCGGCCGAGACGGCGAACGTGCAGACCTGATGGCTGCCGGTGTCGGCATAGAGCCCCCAGTTGGCGAGCTGGGCGACCGAGGCCTGCTCGGTGCGGAAGGCGAAGCTGCTTGCCAGGGCGATCTCGCTGCCGCCGGGCGGCGTCACGTAGACCGAGTAGCGGTGGTGCGGCACGTCGACGGCGAGGCGGAAGTGATAGGTGCTGCCTGCCGTATAGCTGACCGTCGCCGAGGCCGCATAAGAGCCGCCGTTGCGCGCGTCGATGGTCCCCGTGTTGTTGAAGCGCACGACCGTTGCCAGGCTCGAGAAGCCGGTCGCCGCGGAGGCGGAGAGGCCGGTCACGCCGTCCATCTTGGCCGCGTTGGGCGTAGCGTCGAAGGCGGCCGTGAACGTGCCGTTCTGCGTCGCGAAGGAGGCGTTCTGCCAAGAGGTCTTGGACGTGACGCACCCCGTGCCCGTGGGCGCGGTAGGCGCAGGCGCCGTGACGGAGACGGAGGCCGTGCCCGCGTTGCCGGCCGCGTCGACCGCCTTGGCCGTGATCGTGTGCGAGCCGCTCGCCAGCGCGCCCGCGTTGAGCGGGAAGGTCCAGCTCGTCGTGCCCGAGGCTGGGGCATAGGCGCCGCCGTCCACGGAGACTTGGACCGCCGTGACGCCCACGTTGTCCGAGGCCTTCCCCGAGACTGTGATCGCGCCGCTGACGGTAGCGCCGGCCGCGGGCGCTTGGATCGACACGATGGGAGCGACGGTGTCGGGGGCAGGCGCCGGCGCGGCGGAGGCGTTCACGGCGAAGTTGCAGACTTGATGGCTGCCGCTGTCGGCGTAGAGCGCCCAGTTGTTGAGCGTCGAGCGCGTGGCTTGCTCCGTGCGGAAGGCGAAGTTCGTGCCCAGCGTGAGCTCCGGCTTGCCCGGGGGCGTGACGTAGATCGAGTAGCGGTGCGCCGCGGGATCGACGGCCAGGCGGAAATGATAGGAGAGACCCGCGGAGTAGGGGATCGACATCGCCGCGGCATACGCGCCGCCGTTGCGCGCGTCGATCATGCCGGCGTTGTTGAATCGCACGGCGACGGCAAGGCTGGAAAAGCCCGTGGCGCCGCCGTCTGACAGGCCCGTGAGGCCATCCATCTTCGCGCTGTTGGGAGTGGCGTCGTAGGCGGCCGTGAAGGCCGTGGACTGCGCCGGGATGGACGTGTTGTTCCAGGCCGGCGATGAGGTCAGGCAGCTCGCGGCTGCCGCGCCCTTGGCGACGGCGGCTATAACGCTCGCGGCGGCGAGAATGCGGCGGTGGATTTTCATGAGCTGATCCTCCCTTGGATGCCAGCGAGAGGCGGGCCGGCGTGGAATTCTAGGGGATTCCCTGATCCGATCCTGAGACGCGGGGGTAAACGTTTTGTGGGAGGCGGACGCCGGCGCGCGCTCATCGCTCGGCGACGACGCTGTCAGGCGGCAGGGGCTCGAACGCCACCCGCAGGCCGTCGGCCCGCGCCACGCCGCGGACCGACTCCAGCACGGACAGCTCGAGGATGCCCTCGTCGGGGATCGACAGCGGGGGAGACGTCCATGCGGGCGCGCCCGGCTGCGTCACCGTGAGCCGGTCGTGAGACAGCTCGATCCGGATTGCCAGGCCGGCGCCGCGGTCGAGTACGGTGAGGCGCTTCTTTTGAGCGCCGCTGCGGCGGGAGATGACGGTCTTGCCGGGAGCGAAGGCGACGGTGATCTCTCGATCAGCCCCCTCGTCGGCCCGCAAGCGCAGCTGCAGCTCGCCGACGAGGCTTTGCGCCGTAAGGCTCACGCGGAACCTCCCCGCGCGCGAGGTGCCGAGCCAGAACAGGCGCGCGCCGCGCTTGTCCGGTGGGGCCGCCAGCGAGAAAGCCGGGCAGTCGAGACCGTGCGCCGTCGGCCGGCCGGTGATACCCCACTCCTTGCGCTGCACCGTCGCCTTCTCGAGGCAGGTCGGCCTCTCGACCGGGAGCTCGGCGCGCAGCCGGTCCACGAGCTCATCGGCGGTCCAGTTCGGGTTGACGGTAAGGGATTCGAGCTCCGCCGAAGGGGCGGCTCGGTTGAAAGCGAACGTTCCGTCGATCGCGGACCACGGCCGCAAGCCTCCGCCGCCGAGCATGAACCGGCCGTTACGCGAGACGACATCGTAGCCTCCGTCGCGCCGCGAATACGCCACGTCCCACCAACCCGAGGCGGCCATCCGCCGCGCGAGGTGGAAGGTGACATAGTCGCGGTTGCCCTCGCGCATCGCGCTCGTGTCCGTGAACCAGGCCGCCGGCCAGCCTTCGCGGCGGAATATCGGGTCTACGATGGCCAGCGTCCGCCTCCGTCCCGGCTGGAAAAGGCAGACGACAGCGCGGTCTGGCAAGCCCCTTCCGGGCGCGAGTAGGCCCTCGCGCGCTTGCGACAGCGTCAGGGGACAGAAGCCGGCGCGGCGTAGGGCGCGCAGCCAGTCGTCGTAGCGCCGGCGCATCGCCTCGACGCCGGCTTCTCGATCGGTCTTGATCTCGGGCATGCGCAGCGCGAGGAACCAGGTCTTGCTGCCGCGCGGCCAAGCTTCTGGAGCCTGCGGCCCGAGCCGCCAGCCGCTCGTCGAGCGCCAGGCCGCGACGCCCAGCGCGAGCGCGGCGAGAACGGCCAGCCAGGCTCCCGCGTAGGAATCCGGTCGGCTCGGCGCGCTCACCGCGTCCCCCAATGGTTTTGGCGCGCCGTCAGCACGGCGTAGTAGTTTTGGAACGACAGCACGAAGATGTAGAGCACGGCGAAGGCGACGCCGTAGTGCCAGCCCTTCGCCCCGGCGTAGTAGTGGTAGAGCAGACCCAGCAGCAAATACATCAGGACCAACCCTCCCGCGTACGATGAGAACGCCGCTATCCCGGCGAGCCGCGGCAGCGCCAGGATGGCGTGAGCCGCTATGATGGGGGAGACCATCGTGATGAGGATGCTCGTGTAATAGGAGACGGCGGCGACCGGGTGCTTACGCCACATCCGGCGAACGGCGATCGTCGTCTCGCGCACGAAGGACTTCTTCCAGCGCAGCTGCTGGCGGAAGAAGACGCGCCACTTGTTCGGAGCGAAGGTGCGGCACACCGCGCCCGCGTGATAGACGACGCGGTAGTCCTTGAGTATGAAGTTCGTGAGGCTGCGGTCGTCGCCGAACGTGGCCTCGGCGCCCAGGAACATCTGGTGGCGCCAGGCGGGGAGGACCTTCATGACCGCCTCCCGGCGGTAGCCCGAGAAGGGCCCCGGACAGCAGGTCACGGCCCAGAACAGGCTTTCCGAGGCCTTGATGACGCGCTGGGACACGTAGTACCGGACGGCCTCCATCTTGCTGATGAAGTTGTCCTCCTCGGGGATGATGTCGCAGTGCCCCGCTACGGCGCCGATGCGCGGATCGGCGAGAGGCTGCACGAGCGCGCGCAGGCTATGCGGCTCGATGAAGCTGTCGGAGTCAAGATAGACGAGCACTTCGGCGCGGGAGCGCTCCGCGCCCAGAGCCATCGCGTGACGCTTGCCGCGGTTCTTCTCGAAGCGCACGAGCTCGAGCTCGGGGAAGCGCTCCTTGAGGCCCAACAGCTTGTTCCAGGTGCCGTCGGTTGAGCCGTCGTCGACGACCAGGAGATCGAAGAGCTCCCGCGGATAGCGGGACGCCATGAGGCGCAGCACCGTTTCCTCTATATGCGTCTCCTCGTTCTTGACCGGCAGGATGATGGAGACCGTGGGCAGGAAGCCGACGTCCGCCGGCTCGCGGTACAGGCAGGCGAGCAGCGCGCGCGACAACACGAAGCCGCCGGCGAGCAAGCTGTAGACCTGCAGGTGCGGCTGATACCAAAACGAGACGATGTTGCGGCTCTTCAGGAAGATGATCGCCAGCGCCAGTCCGACGGCGGCGGTCGCGGTGACTGCGTGGTCGAGCTTGCTGGACGAGACGGCACGAGTCGCTTCGAGCATCGGGGCCCTCCCTATGCGCGCATTGGGACTCAGGCGGGCTACATCCTAAGACATCTGCGGGCAGGGACCCTGTAATTTCTGGGTGACGAGCGGACGATCGTACAGCGTTGCATCGCTGCCTGAAAAGATGGTTCCTAGTAGAGCCTGGCAGGCCGATCAAGGCGAGGATGGGTGGCGCAGACGAGCCGCTCGATCGGACTCACGCAGCAATTATAGCGCGTGACGGGGAGGTGGCACGTCGGGCTTGCGCAGAGGCAGTTACCTCGCTGAGATTTCCGGAAGTTCATCTTCACTCGCTTTTAACCCAGAAGATCAGATAAGAACTGATCGCCGGCGATAGCGCTTTCGCCAAACGGTGAAAAAATAAGATCGGCTTGCGGAAACAGTTGACAGCCGTGTTGCGATCATGTTAGTTTCTGTTAACATTCACGGCTGGGGGAAAGGCTTATGAAGCGAACCGGGTTTGCGATAGTGCTCCTGTTGACGGCTGCCATGCCGTCGCGCGCGGCGAGCGTCACCGTCACGGTGACGAACCGGGCCGGCGCGCCGATCGTCGGCGCTCAAGTGCTCGCGGCCGCGTTCACGGCCGGATTCAGCGGGCCGGACCCGACGAAGAGCTTCACGGGCGTGACCAACGCCTCCGGCCAGGTCGCGTTCGGCTCGCTGACGGACGCGCTGGGCTACGACATCTTCGCCTCCAGCCAGGGCTTCATCCCGAGCATCAACGACCAGTTCAACAACCCCAATCACCCGCACGTCGCCGGCACCGGCGCTCTCTCCGGGGTCACGATCTCGATCGACTCGACGACAGCGCCGGCGACCCTCGGCGAGATCGACGTGGACGTGCAGGGCGCCTCGGCCAACGCCTTGGTGTTCGCCGACATCAAGCTGTCTCCGAACTCCGACCCGATCGCTGTCGGCTGGACCATCACCGACGCCTCGGGCAACGCCGGCTCCGGGCCCGGCTCCGCTCAGCCGGCGATCAAGCTCCTGAACGTGCCTTTCAGCGCGGCCGGCTATCAGATCGAGGGCCAGAACCCCACCGCGGGCACTTTTTTCAGCTTCCCGGGACAGGTGGCCCTGAACGGCAGCGCGCCGCTGCTGCACTATACCTCAGGTAGCGGCAACCCTCTCCTTAATAACCTGCTCAACTTCGCCAACTCGATCCGGCCCGTGGCCTCGCAGGGCGGGGCGGCCGGCGGCTCCACCTCCATCCAGGGCGCTGTCGTCGATGGCAGCGGCAACCCGATCCCGTTCGTGGGCGTCAACTTTGAATACTGCAGCACGGACTCGGTCTACATCCAGAACCACAGCAACAGCTGCTGGACGCAGGTCTGGACGCAGGCGGACCAGAACGGCTCCTTCCAACTCGGCGGCCTGCAGAACCACACGACTTATTACGGCCAGATCAGCGGGACCTGCTACAACAACACGTGCTACAAGGGCTACACGAGCGGCAATTACACGGCCCCGGTCGCGAACACGGCTCCGGGCGGCAACGACTTCATCTTCGATGGAACGCCTCTGCTCAAGCGCTTCACCCTGCCGACGTTGGGCGCGGCCTCGGGCGCCGGCCGCATGGCGATCTACGTCAAGGACCAGAATGGCAACTCGCTGCCCGGCGCCTGGATCAACGTCTCGCCCGACTACGGCGCCTGCGGAGGCCAGCCCAACCCGGGCTATAGCCAGTTCAACGGCCAGGCCACGACCGGCTACGTCTTGGTGGATAAGCTGCTCCCGGGGCGCTACTTCCTGAACATCGGGACGCAGTTCAGCAATCAGTTCACCCAGGTCAACGCCGGCGCGGACGGCCAGTATAACTGCGACGCCGACGACCTGGCGATCACGGTCGACACGACGAGCGCCTCCAACCAGATCTACATCGTCAAGGCCAGCGGCGGCGGCTCGGCGGGGTACTCCAACCCGCTGTCCTCCGTCACCGTCACCGTGCAGGTCTCGCAGAACACCTCCGGCCAGATGACGGGCACGATCACGTTCCCGCAGGCCGTCGACCTGAGCGCCGATCCCATCACGATCGCCCTGCAGCCGCAGAACTGCGGCGGCGGCCCGTGCCAGGGCGGCTACGCCATCATCACCAACGCCGTCGGCCAGACCACCGGCCCGATCGTCAACTACACGGTGCACGTGGCCAGCGGCCAGGCGTACTACATCAACACGACCTCGAACTACTGGGGTCTCGTCCACGAGAACGACGGCGCGCTCGCCGCCAACCTCAACGGCGTCGCCTCGATCACCAAGAACATGAGGTTCGTCCCGGCCGGCCGGATCGTGGGCAAGCTCTACAACCCGGACGGCACGCTGTTCGTCCCCTCCAACGGCCCCGGCATGAACGCCGGCATCAACGCCCACTGCAGCGGCTCGTGGGGTTGGACCAACGTCAACAACGACGGCGGCTACCAGCTCGGCGGCCTGCTGCCGGGAGCCTGCAGCCTGGAGGTGAGCGGCTACGGCGGCTATCCCTATACGAACAAGCTGCCCCTGCCCACGGTGACGGTGACCGCCGGCCAGGACGTCTACGCCGACATCAATACGGTCAACGCCATCGCCGTCAAGGTCGCGGTCACCACGACGACGCTGGGCGCGATCCCGTCCGAGATCTGCAGCGGCCAGAACGATCAGTGCCCGGCCGAGGGCTGGATAGCCAAGGCCATCGCGCACGGCCAGGTCCTCTCCCAGAACGACATCCTCGGCCTGATGAACGTCAACGACGACCGGACCGGCCTGTTCGGCTTCCGGGCGAGCACCAGCGCCTTCAGCGGCCGCGGCTGCAGCGGCCCTCCCGGACCGATCGGCTTCTGCGTCAACAAGCTCCCGTCTCCGAATCAGTACGACTTCCGCCTGGCCCGCGTCGGCAACTTCGACAACGGCGGCTTCGCCACGCCGCCAGCGCGGCCTTACTTCGTCGTGCTGAACTCCACCCAGAGCATCCCGGTCAACGCCTCCGCCGTCGACCCCTCCCCGATCTTCGTCCAGGAGCAGGGCTCGACGATGACCGTGGTCCGGGTCAATCTCACGCCGGCGGCTTCTCAGGTCTCGGTGAGCACGGCTGTCTTCGTCGGCATCGTGACGGCGCAGAACCTGATCACGGCGCGCAACTTCCAGGGCTTCGGCGGTGACTTCAACAAGTTCCTCAAGTACCTGCCTGTCGTCTCGCTCTACGACTCGAACGGCTCGCTCGTGGCTGGCGGCCTCGTCACCCCGAACCCTCCGTCGGAGCTGCCCTTCGACGCGCGCCTGAGCTCGGACGTGGCGTCGGGCAACTTCTCGGACTTCCAGACGCTCATCAACCCGTCGACCGGCTGGGGTCCGCACGGCTACGACATCCGCGGCGTCCCGGTGGGCGTCTACACGATGGTCGTCACGACGCCGAACTACCCGCCCTACACGACCAAGGTCACGCTCACCGCCGGCGCGAACCGGCTCGACGTGAACCTCGACCAGCTGGTGGGCCAAGGCGCGACGCTCTCGGGCACGGTCAAGACCAGCGGCGGGGCGGCGATCCCGAACGCCGTCGTGACCGTCCAGGCCGACAACTACCCGGCGCAGACGGTGAACACCGACGCGACGGGCGCCTACACGCTGGGCGGCTTGCCCGCCGGCGACTTCCACGTGACGGTCCTCGTCGCCGGCTACGCCAAGGGCGACGCCCTCGCGAGCGTTTCCGCCAACAGCGCGGCGACGCAGAACTTCACGCTCGCCTTGGCGAACGGGGCGATCTACGGCAAGGTCATCGACGGCAGCGGCGTGCGCCATGATCCTTTGGTCGGCGCCAAGATCGTCGCCTTCGACGAGACGGCCAGCATCGCCAATCCCGCCGCCGACCAGGCGCTCTACAAGGTCCAGACGGACACAACGGGCGTCTACCACTTGACCGGCCTGATCTCCGGAGACACGTACTTCGTCTCCGTGCAGGCCGAGAAGGTCCTGCCGACCGGCACGGTCATCCAGTACTATGTGCTCAACCAGACGACGACAGCAGCGACCGGGATCGGCAACGACCTGGACTTCTCGCTGACGAAGAAGCCGGTCGATATCACCGTCGTCGGCCATCCGATCAGCGGCGCCTTCGAGTTCGTCATCAAGAACCCGGGCGACTTCACCAACGGCGACGCCTGGATCGGAGACAGCCCCTTCGTGAAGGCCACTTCCACCGACGTGGGCCAGGGCTCTCAGTGGGGCTCGTTCCAGAACCTCAACGATAACCAGGGCCGCAAGTTCCTCAAGCTCGACTTCCTCACTACCGGCTTGAGCAACGCCGCCAGCCACGTCCTCCACGTCGAGGCCACGGCGCACGACGCGGCCACGGGCAAGGACAGCACCTACGTCAAGGAGATCGCCTTCTCGGCCAACGGCGCCGGGTCGACGTCGCAGAGCACCGACCGCGCGATCCTCGGTGACAGCTCCAGCAGCAACGACTTCGCGGGCCGCAACGCCAATGACGTGCCGATCAGCGACGACGCCTTGCAGAACCCCTCGGTCGTCTCGTTCCCTGTGGGCTCGCTGATGGCTTCGGTCTCGACGGCGGTCCCGGCGATGTCGTTCACCGCGGCGGATGCGGCGTCGGCGCTTCAAAGCGCCGCGCTCCGGCCGAGCGGCATCTCGGCCAGCGCGGTGTCTGGCCAAGTGTACACGCTCACGCTCTCCAGCGCGCAGTACATCGCTGGCGGCCCGGGCGTCGACGTGACGCTGGCCTTCAACAAGCAGGACACCAACACGGCGGACTTGGCGCTCTACCATCTCAACTCGGTCACCAATCAATGGGAGATCGTGCCCGGTCTGCAGACGATCGATCCGATCAAGGGCACGGTGAGGTCGCGCATCAAGATGCTCTCGTCGGTCCAAAGCCTTGCCCGGCAGCGCAGCATGACGGTGGCGGTGGCCGGCGGCGCCTACCGGCCGTCGGACAACCGCTTCATCCCCGACGACAACGGCGTCTTCGCCATCCTGCATCCCTCGCAGGTCTCCAACGCCGGGTTCACGGGCAGCGACCTGAAGGTGTTCAACTTCCCGAACCCCTTCAACCTCTCCTCGAAGGCGGTGCCGATAGTGAACGGCGGAGCGACGACCGTCGTCGCCACGGCGGGCACGGTCATCAAGTACGAGCTGCCGTCCTCGCTCGGCGGTCACGTCATGATCCGTATCTACACGCTGTCCGGTCAGCTGGTGCGCGAGATCGACGAAGGCCAGCACTCCGGAGGTACCTACAATTACACCGTCTGGGACGGCCGGAACCGGAACGGCTCTAACGTCGCCAACGGCGTGTACTACGGCATCCTCACCGTGGACGGCAGCAAGCCCGCCCATGGCACCTTCAAGCTGGCGGTGATCAAGTGAGCTCCCCGATGCGGCGCGGCGATCTGGAGGCTAAGACGATGGGCACGCGATGGATCTTGGCGGCGATGTTGGCTTGCTCCGGTCTTCCCAGTGCGGCCTGGGGCGCGGCGGCCGGCCCTGGCACGAGTGGCGGCCAGTTCCTGACGGTCGGCGTGGGGGCGCGGCCCCTGGCGATGGGCAGCGCGTTCGCGGCTGTTCCCGACGCTATCAATGCTGTCAACTGGAATCCTGCGGCCCTAGGCGGCTTGGAGCGCGAGAACGTCACGGCCAGCTACAACTCGCTCTTCCAAGACGAGAACCAGGGCTTCATCGGCTACGGGCGTCCGATCGAGGCCGGCAAGAGCGCCTGGTCGGCGGGCGTCAACTACCTCATGGTGTCGAACATCGAGAAACGAGCCGGCGACACTGAGTCGGCTGACTCGACGTTCTCGAACCAGAACTACGCGATCTCGGGCACGTACGCGCGGGCGATGCCGATCGATGGCCTGTTCGTCGGCGGGACGGCCAAGTACATCCGCGAATCGCTCGACACCTTCAAGGCCAACGCGGCGGCGCTCGACGCTGGCGCGCTGTACAAGACGCGCGTCGAGGGCCTCTCCTTCGGGGCGGTCGTGCGCAATCTCGGCACGAAGCTCGGGCCCGATACGCTGCCGCTGTTCCTCAAGGGCGGCGCGGCGTACAGCCTCGGCAAGTCCGTGCTGCTGGCTGCCGATGCGGACTGGTATCCGCGCGATCAGCGCGCTTACGGCGACTTCGGCGTCGAGGCGCGGGCCGCCAAGGCCCTCGTTCTGCGCGCGGGCTACCAGATGGGCCACGGTCAAGATCAGTTGGGCGGCCTCACCGGCCTGTCGCTGGGCACGGGCGTGTCGGTGGACCACCTGCGCTTCGACTACGCCTTCCTGCCCTTCGGCAACCTCGGCGACACGCACCGGGTGACTCTCGGCTGGATGTTCTGAAGCTCGAGCTAGGAGCCTGAGCAAGTAGTAGACGCTTTTCCGCTTCGTAGGGCATTTCTCCGTCGAGAATCGATCTGCCCATCGACGAGGAATTCCGCAGCGCTGGCCGAGCCCCGAAAAGCGCTATAATCTCAGTCGATTTGTGAGCCCGTAGCTCAGGGGTAGAGCACGCGCCTTTTAAGCGTGGGGTCGTGGGTTC